>NZ_JAAEDQ010000009.1:0-108553 GCF_013344965.1 Snodgrassella sp. ESL0253
GCTTCAAACTCATAGCGGTCTTTGTGCCAGTCACCGCCTTTGAGGATATCATTCCCGGTACCGCCAATAAGAATATCGTAGCCAGCACCACCATTTAAGGTATCGTTACCGGCACCACCATTGAGGGTATCATTCCCATCTTCACCATTGAGAATATCATCGCCATCATCGCCACTGAGACGGTCATCACCATCGCCCCCCCGTAGGGTGTCATTACCGGCTCCGCCACTCAAGATGTCTTTGCCGTACCAGCCGACGATAACATTATCACCATCGTCCCCGGTAATGGTGAATGTGTAGTTACTTTTGATTTCCTCGGTGCTAATAGTTTGATCATCAAACACAAAATTAAATGCTCTGCTATAAGAATTTTGGTAGTTAAAATAATCAGGCAGGGTAACAGAATCATCCGTACCATAAGCCTGAATAACCAGATCATTACCGGAACGGGTAAACTGAGCATCAGCCAGAGTGGCGCCCTTGAATACTACGTCATTGCGCTGCTCTTTGTAACCGTTACCATCATATCCCTTATCGTAAATCACATCCTGCCCGTGTCCTGCTTCGAACTCATAACGGTCTTTGTGCAAGTCACCGCCTTTGAGGATATCATTCCCGGTACCGCCAATAAGAATATCGTAGCCAGCACCACCATTTAAGGTATCGTTACCGGCACCACCATTGAGGGTATCATTCCCATTATCACCATTGAGAATATCATCGCCGTCATCGCCATTAAGACGGTCATCACCATCGCCCCCCCGTAGGGTGTCATTACCGGCTCCGCCACTCAAGATGTCTTTGCCGTACCAGCCGACGATAACATTATCACCATCGTCCCCGGTAATGGTGAATGTGTAGTTACTTTTGATTTCCTCGGTGCTAATAGTTTGATCATCAAACACAAAATTAAATGCTCTGCTATAAGAATTTTGGTAGTTAAAATAATCAGGCAGGGTAACAGAATCATCCGTACCATAAGCCTGAATAACCAGATCATTACCGGAACGGGTAAACTGAGCATCAGCCAGAGTGGCGCCCTTGAATACTACGTCATTGCGCTGCTCTTTGTAACCGTTACCATCATATCCCTTATCGTAAATCACATCCTGCCCGTGTCCTGCTTCAAACTCATAACGGTCTTTGTGCAAGTCACCGCCTTTGAGGATATCATTCCCAGTACCGCTAATAAGAGTACTGTAACTGGCAATATCATTCAGACTATCATTACTATTCTCGCCATGCGGCTTATCATTACTTGTTTTGCCGTTGATACTATTGTTGCTATGTGAATCTATGGGTTCATTGTTTTTGTTGGTATCGTTCAAAGTCGTTGTTATATCGGCAATATCTTCTGAGTTTAGTGTTTTATCGTCAAAGATGAATGTAAAAGTACAAATATTGGTTTTGTCAGGGCTAAGAAAATCAGTTAGGGTGACAGAGTCCTTGTTATTAAATGCCTGAATTACTAGATCATTGCCTGAGTGTAAGAAAATTGCATTAGCTGCATAGGCTTTTTCGAATACAATTTCGATGTTGTGGTTGTGATTATCGTCGCTGGTTTTACTGTTGATAATATCTTCACCATGTCCTGCCTGAAATACATAACGGTATGGTTTTTCATTATTCCTATTTGGAATATTGTTATCAGTTTGTATCATTATTGATTCCTTTAAGTAGATTAAAATAAGAATTTTTAAATAGATAAATTTGTTTTGGTTATTATTGAAATGTTGATTTAATCAGGTTTATATTTTTATCATAATTAATATATACTTAAAATTAGAGTGATACTAAATGTATTCTGTTGTTTAAATCTAAAATAAACTAATGTTATGGTTCAAATAGTTATTTTGGTTTAATTTTAAGTATGCTTTTAGGATGTGATTTTAAATAATATTTTCCTTTCATTTAGGCATAATAAGGTGTAGTTGAGTAAGAGGATTGATAATCCTTTCTTAATCAATGGGAACCAATTCGGTTAGTTTTGCTAATTCGAATCAGTTGGATACACGAGTATTTACTGGATTTAAGCTGCAATTCTCCATTAACTTGGTAAAATAAGTTTTTTGATAATTGTTTAAATTAGGGCTTTAAATGTTTAAGTTTAATTAGAGTTACTCTGTTTAATAATCAATACTAAAACGGGATAAGTTTTTGTAATTAATATTAATTTAATCAGTGTGTTTTGATTAACTGATTATCTGTGTATAAAATTCTCTGCATCTGCATCGGTTTGTTGGATGCATGCTTGATTTATTAATAAATACGCTATGAATTTTTAAAATATACAATTATGTAAGTATATAATTATTTTATACTATGGTTTAAGTTTTATCAATCTATTTTTGTAAATGGATAATTGCCAGCCTCTTTAATTTATTGTTTTTAAATTTTTATTATAAATTTAAGCAGATTAATTTTGTATTTCTCCTTTAAAGTAATAATTTATGCTATCTATTTAATTGTTATTTCTTTTGTATTTTGCAGGCTGATTTTGAATTTGAAAATATAACAGGTTCCGCTAATTTCAGGTTTTTATTCGATGAACACGGTAAGAGCTGTTCAAGCGGTATTTATGGTAATTTTTTTCGGTGCTTATTTAAAAAATATCTGTATCTGTTTATTGAAAAGTCGATAAATTGCTTATTTTTATCGTTTTTAAATATTATATTCATACGATAAAGTAAGTATGTGGTGATTTATTTATTTAATTTCTGTACTTGTTCACCAAATTCGCGCACTTTTTGCCAGTCGGTGTATTCAATATGTGCGTTGAGACGGGTTTCGCCTTTGTTCAGTTTCATTACCAAACGCATCATGTAGCGGTCGAGCAGGTTGTATTTTGCGTAATGCAGTTCTCCGGCAAAGATACCGATAGCTTGCGGCTGCCACGGGCTTTTGGTAAAGAATTTGCGGGTGTAGGTGTGGGTTTGCGGGGTGCTGCGGTGCGGTTTGTTGGCCAGAATGCTGACGCTGAAAAAGGCACTTGGGGTGCTGTTGAGGATGTGCTGATGGCGTTTAATCCATGGTGCCAGTGCGGCAGCGTAGTGGCCGTAGCGGATGGACGCACCGATAATGATTTTATCGTATTCACCCGGCTGAATAACTGGTGTGTCTGCCAGATTAACCATGTTAACTGTGTTACCGGTAGCAGTCCATTGTGCTTCCAGTGTCTGGGCAATTTTATGGGTGTAGCCAAAACGGCTGCTGTATATAAGCAGAAAATTCATGGCAGGGTGGGTGTGGTTAAATAAGGTGAATCATACCATGCTTGCCGGGTTTGGCTACGAGTAATTGTTTTGTGCAAAATTTGTTTATTTGGGTGTGGGATATTGGCTTTTTTACTGGCCGGAGGCTGGTACAATGGCGGCTGTTTTTGGAGATATACATGAAAGCCAGTCAGTTTTATATTTCGACATTAAAAGAAGCTCCGGCTGAAGCGGAGTTGGCCAGTCACAAGCTTATGTTGCGTACGGGAATGATTCGCCGTTTGGCCAGTGGATTGTATACGTGGATGCCGATGGGTTTGCGGGTGCTGCGCAAGGTAGAGCAGATTGTTCGGGAAGAAATGAACCGGGCAGGTTCGATTGAGTTGCTGATGCCGGTGGTGCAGCCAGCAGAATTATGGCAGGAAAGTGGCCGCTGGTCGTTTTATGGCAAGGAATTGTTGCGCATTACTGACCGTCATGAGCGTGAATTCTGCATGGGGCCAACCTGTGAAGAGGTGATTACTGATATTGTGCGCAGTGAGATTCGCAGTTATAAGCAGTTGCCACTGAATTTTTATCATATTCAGACTAAATTCCGTGATGAGGTGCGGCCGCGCTTTGGGGTGATGCGTGCGCGTGAATTTGTGATGAAAGATGCGTATTCTTTCCATACGACATTTGAATCGCTGCAACAGTCTTATCAGGATATGTTTGATGCCTATTGCCGTGTATTTGACCGGCTGGGGCTGGATTACCGTCCGGTGGCGGCGGATACCGGCAGTATCGGTGGCACTGGGTCGCATGAATTTCAGGTTTTGGCTGAAAGCGGGGAAGATGTTATTGCTTACAGTGATGCTTCTGATTATGCAGCTAATGTTGAGCTTGCTGCTACTTTGCCGCTGGCTGGTGAGCGCCAGAATGCCGGGCAGGATTTAAGCAAGATTCATACGCCGAATGTACGCAGTATTGATGAGTTGGTGGCTTTTTTACAGGTGCCGGTAGAACAAACGCTGAAATCGCTGGTGGTTGAGGGCGAGGAAGAGGGTACGGTGGTACTGTTGCTGGTACGGGGAGACCATCATCTGAATGAAATCAAGGCTGAGAAGCTGGCAGGGGTGAAAGCACCGTTAACCATGGCTTCGGAGGCTGCGATTGAGGCTGCTTTTAATGGTGCGCATGGTGGTTCACTTGGCCCTGTGGGCTTCAATGGCAAGGTGTATGCTGATTTTGCTACGGCTAAAGGTGCAGACTGGGTGATTGGTGCCAATGAGGATGATCATCACTATACTGGCTTTAATTTTGGCCGTGATGCTGCTGAGCCGGAATTTGTTGATTTACGCGAGGTGGTTGTCGGTGACCCAAGTCCATGTGGTACGGGTAGTCTGAAGCTGGCACGCGGGATTGAGGTGGGCCATGTATTCCAGTTGCGCACGAAGTATTCTGAGGCGATGCAGGCTACGGTACTTGATCAGAATGGCAAGAACGTGGTGCTGGAAATGGGCTGTTACGGGATTGGCATTACTCGTGTGATTGCTGCGGCAATTGAGCAGAATAATGATGAGCGCGGTATTATCTGGACAGAAGCGATGGCGCCGTTTACGGTGGTGATTGTGCCGATGAATTATAAGAAATCTGCTGATGTGAAAGCGGCGGCAGATGATTTATATGCGCAATTGCAGCAGGCGGGTGTGGATGTGCTGCTGGATGACCGTGATGAGCGCTCTGGTGTGCTGCTGCATGATTCAGAGCTGATTGGTATTCCGCACCGTATTGTTATTGGTGACCGTGGCCTGAAAGCGGGTAAGGTGGAATATCAGGCGCGTAAGGATACTACGGCTACCGAGCTGGCTATTGATGCGGTGGTGGCGCATATTTGTACGTTGCTTAAACACTAATAGGTAAGTTACTGTGAAGAAAACCAGACATTTAAAGTCTGGTTTTTTTGTGGGCGGTTTATTTAATATTTTTAATCTGGTTGATTACCGGTAAATGGCTTGCTGCCTGTTTAGTGATTGGCATACAGGGTTTGGCGGATGTTGATTAAGGTGCGCATCACTTCTGCTGTAGCAGGCTCCTCTGGCAGGCTGCTGGTTTTGCTGGCTGCTGTAATCTGGCTAACCAGTGAATCGACTTTGTGCAGGATTGCTGTATATGAGAATTTGCCATGTTTGATATCCAGTAATTCTTGTCGATTTGGGCGTTTGTTGGTGACGGTGCCATGCGAAATGATTTCTAATGCCACTTGGAGCAGACGGATGGTATGCATCATATTTTTGGTATCATAATCCTGCCCGCTTTGGCTGTTGGTGAGATAGCGCTGTTCATTTCGCTTTTCCACCCATTGCCAGTAGCTTTTGTATTCGTGGCAGTAGGTGGAATATCCGCTACGATTGAAACTCAGATAGGCAATAAACGGGTCGGAGGCACTGACTGAAGATAAGCAAATATCATTGGCATTTTCTTGCTGAATGATGCCACGATATCCTTTGTTGCCGCTTTCGTCATAGTACAGAGCATATAAGTCGGTGGCATGAGGAATGTTGACCAATCCACACTGGTGTTGTTGCCATTGGCGCTGTTGCAGCCAGTTGCTGAGTGGGTAGGTGTGCTGTTGGTCAATGATATGGCAGAAATCGAAAACGGTTTTGCGTTTGCTGTCTACTGGATTATTGATTTTTTTGTTTAGTCCTTTGGCTTTTTTTATTTGTGAGCAGGCATAATTAATAAAGGTCTGCTGAATTTGCTTGGATAAAAACTGCTTTAGTGAAAATTGCTGCATCAGCGGATGCTGATAAAGAATACATTCAGGAGCTGAGGCCAGTACTTCGATGATATTCGGGTTGTTTTTCAGCAATAGTTCTGTAAACCGGCCTAATTCGTAGTAAACAATATCGTTGCTGGCGTTGCTTATCTGTGGAATATAGTGCAGACCGTAAAATTTGTCTTTGGGTAAGTAGAATACGCCTTTGATATCTGTGTCTGAACTTTCGGTGGCCAGACCGAATGCACGGCTGCCACTGATTACTTCCAGTAAAATCAGGTTTTGTGCTTTTAAATCATTGATGTTCATGGCTGGTACAGTTTTTTAATGTGTTGATGAAAAAAGTATCCAGTTGTGTGGAGGTGAAATTTAGTTCTGGTAATTGGGGTATTTGTGATTTGATGTAGTTGGTAGTGGTTGTAATGTAATCATGTAGATTACTACTGATTTCGATTATATGGGATTCGACAACTGTATTTTTAAAATCGATGAGCTCTAGAATCTGTGTATGTAAATCTGCTGGTAGTAATTGTAGTAGAGGAGTGATTGTCATTGGTGCAATCTGTTTGTGTTGGATGCACCAACAGGCACAGAGTAATGGTCTGAGGATATAAAATAGCTGTTTGATTTTAATTTGCCGGCCATTGAGGTTTTGCAGGGCGCTGGTAGCTATGCCCAGATAATGATGGACGTTGCCTCTGGGATTAAAGTAATGGGCACATAGACGCCATAGTTGCTGGGCGAGGTCTGTTTGCTGCTGATATATGATTGGCGATTGTAACCATTCAAATGGTGTGGCGTTGGATTTGTGGATGAGTTGCAAGGTTTTTTTTAAATCCCAGCCGTGAATGTCAAGCTCGCTGGTAATAGGAAAGGTGAGCTGATTTTTTATGGGTTCGATGGCTAGATATTTTTCGATTGGATGCAGGTAAATAAAGCGCACATCATAGTCACTATTGGGCGAGGCAAATCCCCAAGCACGGCTGCCGGATTCACATGCATGAATAATCTGGATATTATATTGTTGTTCTATTTGTTGTAATTGTTGCTGGATAATATTTTGCATAATGCTGTGGGGTTTAAAGTTATTTTATTATGCTAGTATGACTGGATTAATATATTTTTACAATTTTTGTTCCGGGTATGATTTCTCGGTGAGGATTTGAGTCTGTGTGAAGTTATGGTTATTTAATCCTGACTTGATGGTTATGGCTGCGTAATGGATATGGTTTTTGCCAGACTTTTGATTTGGCCATAAGGTTTCAGTAAGGAATAAAAAAACCAGATTTTGCAATCTGGTTTTGGTGTTAGTTAAGTAATTCAGGCGGAATTTTGCATACTGGAATCGGGTTGATTTTATGCTGCATGGCGCGGTGGTAGCGGTCGTAGATGGCAAATACTTCGCGTTCGCGGCCGGTGAAGTCGTCGATTTTATGTGTGTCGTAGATGCTCATTGCCCATTCCAGCTCGGGGTAGGTGGCGCCAATCTGTTCTTCGTCGGTTTTGTCTGCATCCCACAGGCCGTCGGTAGGCGGGGCGTCGATGATTTTCTGGTCGATATTCAGTTCTTTGGCCAAGGCATATACCTGACTTTTGAGCAGGTCTGCAATCGGGCTGAGGTCTACGCCACCGTCGCCGTATTTGGTGAAGAAGCCTACACCGAAATCTTCTACTTTGTTGCCGGTACCTACGACGAGCAGGCCGCGTTGCTGGGCATAGTAATACAGTGCAAGCATGCGCAGGCGGCTGCGGGCGTTGGCCAGTGCCAGCTGGGTTTGTTCTTCTTTGTTATCACCGATATCTACGGCCATGGTGAATGAATCAAAGGTGCGGGTGAGGTCTACCCAGTGTTCTTCGATGTTGGTAAAGCGGCTTTTCAGCTGGCGGATATGTTCCTGTGCACGTGCTATCTGGTTAACTTTCTGGTGAATGGGTAGTTCCAGTACCAGTGTGGGCAGGCCGGTTTGGGCGGCAAGGGTGGAGACGACGGCGGAATCGATACCGCCAGAAACGCCAACGACAAAGCCTTTGCAATTGGCTTCAGTGGCGTAATCGCGTAGCCAGTTAACGATGTGTTTGATGATGGCTGTTGTTTGCATGGTGTGCATCCTTTGGCTGATTGTGCAACTCAGTTAATATACTTCTTTACAGGCAGGCTTGCAAAGTATCTGCAAGGTGGTTGCTGATGGTGGTGATTTGCTGGCTGCTGCATGTAATCTGTGTGGGCAGTAAGCGGGATATTGGGTTAGAATAGGTATAGTTTATTAATGTCTTGTGATGGGAATGTAGTTTGTATGCAGGATAGGGTGCCAGCTGAAATCCGTTTGAGCCAGAACCGACAGGTATTGCGGCTGGTGTATGCATCACAGGTATATGAGCTTGCAGCTGAGTATTTGCGGGTGTTTTCGCCCAGTGCTGAGGTGCGCGGTCATGGTGTGGGGCAGGAGGTGCTACAGACAGGCAAGCGTTATGTGACGATTGCCGGTTTGTCGCAGGTGGGCAATTATGCTTTGCGTATTGCTTTTTCGGATGGGCATGATACTGGCCTGTACGACTGGGACTATCTGTATGATCTGGCTGTGCGACAGGCTGAACACTGGGCCGGTTATGAACAACAGTTATTTCTGGCTGGCGCCAGCCGTGAACCGGACTAATGCTGTAGCGATACTGGTACTGGTTGCTGGATATATTTATTTGGGCAATATTTAATTCTGAAAGTGTGGTATGAGCGATCACAAAACTCATTTTGGTTATCAAACTGTTGATGAAGATGAAAAAGCGGGTCGTGTTGCCGGGGTGTTTCATTCGGTGGCCAAGAACTATGATGTGATGAACGATGTGATGTCTGGCGGTTTGCATCGGGTCTGGAAGCACTTTACGATTACTACAGCGCCGTTACGTAAGGGTGACAGGGTACTGGATATTGCTGGTGGTTCGGGCGATTTGTCGCGCGGCTGGGCTAAACGGGTAGGGCGTTCCGGTGAGGTATGGTTAACGGATATTAATTCTTCCATGCTGACTGTGGGGCGTGACCGTTTGCTGAACGAGGGGCTGGCGCTGCCTGTGGCGTTGTGTGATGCGGAGAAACTGCCGTTTCCAGATAATTATTTTAATCTGGTATCGGTGTCGTTTGGTTTGCGCAATATGACGCATAAGGAAGTGGCGCTGGCAGAAATGTATCGGGTATTGCAACCGGGCGGTACCTTGCTGGTGCTGGAATTTTCCCATGTATTTAAGCCGCTCAAGCCGATTTATGATTTGTATTCTTTCAAGATGTTGCCGCTGATGGGCAAGCTGATTGCTAAAGATGCAGATAGTTATCAGTATCTGGCGGAATCAATTCGCATGCATCCGGATCAGGAAACGTTAAGACAGATGATGCTGGATGTGGGTTTTGACAGTGTAAGTTATCACAATTTAACTGCTGGGGTAGTGGCTTTGCATAAAGGGGTTAAGTTTTAGTTTGCTGGTTGACACTGTGTTCAGGCTGCCATATGGTGGCCTGATTTGTTTTTATCTGTGACTGGATTAAAGAATATGAGTGAAATTGAACAATTACAGCCGCAGCCGGTGTGGCAGTGGTTTGCGCGCCTGTGTGCTGTGCCACGTCCGACTTTTCATGAGCAGGCTGTACGGGAAATGCTGGTGCAGGCGGCGCAGCAGCGTGGTCTGGCAACGGATATTGATGCGAAAGGTAATCTGCGCATTTGCAAGCCGGCTACGCCGGGTATGGAAAATTGTGTACCGGTGGCGATGCAGGCGCATATGGATATGGTAGCGCAGAAAGGTGCTGATTCGCTGCATGATTTTCGGCATGATCCAATTCAGACCAGAATTGAGGACGGCTGGGTTTGGGCTAACGATACAACGCTGGGTGCTGATAATGGTATCGGCCTGGCCATGGGGCTGGCGGTGCTGTTTGCTAATGATGTGGCTCATCCTGAATTAACGCTGATTATTACGGTGGAAGAAGAAATCGGTATGGGCGGTGCTGAGGCATTGAGCGCAGACTGGTTACAGATGCCATATCTGATTAATCTGGATACGGAAGAAGCGGGTGAAATTTTTATTGGCTGCGCCGGTGGTCGTGATGCCAGCCTGACTTTGCCGCTGGACTGGCAGCCTAATCAGGCACCAGTGTGTACGATTCGGGTATCCGGTTTGCGCGGTGGCCATTCCGGGGTAGATATTGATAAGAATCATGCTAATGCTAATGTGTTGCTGACGCGGGTGTTGGCCAGTCTGTATGCGCAGAAACCGTTTGCGCTGGGTTCATGGCAGGGTGGCGAGTTGCGTAATGTGATTACGCGTGAGGCTCAGGCTGTGATCGTGATGGATGAAGCAGTAGCTCGTGCGGCGGTAGAACCGATTGCTGCTGTTATTGCGGCAGAATGGGCAGAAGAAACGCAATTGTGCATTGAGGTGTTACCGGCGGAAAGTTTGCCGCAGGCTGCTACACTGGCATGTACACAGAAAGCGCTGGATTTACTGGTGGCTGTACCCAATGGGGTGATGCGCATGAGTGCAGAGTTTACCGGTATTGTGGAAACTTCATCCAATATGGGCGAGGTGAAAACCAGTGCAGGGGGCTTGCAGATACATTGTCTGATGCGCTCGCTTCTGGAAACGCCGAAAGATGAATTTAGTCTGCGTCTGGCGGCTCTGGCTCGCTTGGCTGGTGCGCGCCTGGATTTAACGGCGGATTTTCCGGGTTGGGCTCCGAATGCGGATTCGCCATTGCTGAAGCTTACCAGTGATATATTTGCCAGACATTATGGCAAACAGCCACCGTTACAGATTATTCATGCTGGTCTGGAATGCGGTATTCTCAGTGGTAAGGCGCCACATCTGGATATGGTGTCTTTCGGGCCGACTATTCGTGCTGCCCATTCGCCTAAAGAGCGGGTAGAGATTGCTGCTGTGGCTGAGTGCTGGGCTATTTTACTGGATTTGCTGAAATCGATACCACCGCGCCAGTGATAGGTTGGTTTCATTCAGAAAGGCATGGTGATTCCATGCCTTTTTGTTATTTTTGCTGCTACTCATGACAAACTGGGCTATAGTAAGGTATGGTTGGTGTGTGTCGGCTTTAATGTTCTGGTTCTGGCTGTTAATCGGTATGAACTGTCTTTTGCTACAATGGCTGGTGTTTTCACTCAGCTAATCCACTGGATCAGGAAGTGAGTTTTTATGGATGCCCAACAACAGAGCCGTCGTGGGTTTTTGCGTGCCAGTGCTGCTTTTGCAGGTGCTGGCTTATTGCAGGCATGTGGTAATACCCAGAAGCCTTCCGTGCCCACAACGTCTTCACCTAAAGTACCTGTACAATCGAATAATAATAATTTGAATACTATGCGTATTTTTGCCTGTTCTGGTTTTGGAGAGAGTGCCAGCCGCAGCGAGCTGGCGGCGCAGCGTCTGGCTGTGGCCGGTTTTGCAGTCAGTAATCAGCAGGCGTCTGTGCGTCGCTATCAGCGTTTTGCCGGCAGTGATGCTGAGCGGGCTGCTGATTTGCAGGATGTGGCCGCTGGTCGTGTACCTGTGCCAAAGGTGCTGATGGGGCTGCGCGGTGGCTATGGTGCGATGCGTATTTTGCCGCTGGTTAACTGGTCTGCTCTGGGGGAGCGGATGCGTGAACAGGGTACGTTATTGTTTGGTTACAGTGATGTGACTGCGGTGCAACTGGCTTTGCTGGCGCAGGGGCAGATGTGCAGTTTTGCCGGACCAATGTTGTACAGTGAATTTGGCAAGCCGCAGATGAGTGAGTTTACTACCCGTTCTTTTATTGATAACAGTTGTAATCCGGCTGTGTCGGTTAGGGTTGCTGCCATGCAGAATCATCAGGTTCAGGCCGAGGGGATTTTATGGGGTGGTAATCTGAGTGTGCTGTCTGCTCTGGTGGGCTCACCTTATATGCCGCAGGTAGATGGCGGTATTCTGTTTATTGAGGATGTAGGTGAGCAGCCATACCGGATTGAACGTATGCTTCAGACTTTGTACCTGAGCGGCATTCTCGGACGCCAGCAGGCGATTGTGCTGGGTAATTTCCGTATGGGGTCGATTCGGGATGTGTATGACAGTAGTTATACATTCAATTCCGTGGTACAGACGATGGCTCGGTTGACGAAGGTGCCGGTATTAACCGGATTTCCTTTTGGTCATGTTGCTGATAAGGTAACTTTCCCGCTTGGTGCCCGCGCCAGTTTGCATTCGACCAGTGATGGCGGTTATCAGATTGATTTCAGGGACTACCCGGTTTTAAATGCTTCTGTGCTGGCTTTGAATACTTTGATTCCGCAACCACCGGCAGTTGAAGGTTTGCTTAATGGAATAGTGGGTGCGCCAGCTAATGAAACTCCGTCATCAGAAACGGAAGATGCGATGTAGTTTATTCAGGCTGTCTGTGTTTGCGCATACCTTGTCTGGGTTATTTTTGTTGATCCAGCCATTTAATGACAGCCTGATTGGTGGCCGGTGCCTGTAGCTGTCTGAGGGTATAGCAGTTTAGTGAATGATAAAAAGCCTGCTGTGCTTCGCTGAATATTTGTGGCAGGTAACAGAATTCTGTCATTGAACAGGGTGGCTGCTGACAGTTGATTAAGGCGGATGTTTCGGACGAAGCCTGTTCCAGTGCCTGAACGATGTCGCCCAGTTTGAGACGGTGGCTAAGGGCAGACAGCCTGATACCGCCGTTTCTGCCTTTAAATGAATCAATCCAGCCGGTCTGTGCCATAAAATAAACAATTTTTACCAGATGATTTCTGGATACGTTGAGCTGTTTGGCGAGGCTTTCTACTGTGGAAAGCTTGGATTCGGGCAGGTATTGCAGTGATATTAGTACGCGCAAGCCTAAATCGGTGAAGCGGTTTAATTGCATGGCAGACTGTCGGGCTGTTGATGGAATAATTTTGCCTGTTTTCAGCTGCCATGAAAAGTTTTACGTTTAAATTGCAGTTGATTTCTCAGGCTGTGAGCTGGCTGAATCCGCCTGTACCAAACAGTTCCATATAGATTTGATTCTGCGGTATATGCAGGTTACGCAAGGTATGATACTGGCTAAGCATAAATTGTTTGGGACCGCAAATGTAATAATCGGCATCTGCTGGCAGCAAGGCGCGATTTAGCTCGGATAGCTCCAATCGGCCGATTTTGTCTGCGGCTAATTCTGTACCCGGATTTTCGCAGGCCAGATAACTGTGCAGATTAGGCATGGTTTGCTGTAATTCGATGATGTGCTGATGCATGGCCAGTACACTGCTGTTGCGGCAGGCGTGGATGAAACTAATCTGCTGGTGCGGATTGTTTTCTGCTGCGAGGGTATTGAGGATGGCTATCATGGGGGTAATGCCCACACCTGCGCTAATCAGTACAGTATTTTTATCCGGATTGTGTAATAAGAAGGTGCCGGTTGGGTTGGTAACTTCTATTTCATCGCCAATCTGGTAGTGTTCATGCAGGGTTGTGGAAACATAACCTGCTTTGTGCTGCTGATTTGCAGTTTCTTTTTTGACGCTTATGCGGAAATATTCGGGATGATTGCTGTCGGAAAGGGAGTACTGGCGCGGTTGTCTGATACCCAGTTGCGGCACCATGACGCGAACGGATATGTACTGGCCGGGCTGATATTCCGGCAATGGGCTGTTGTCGACTGGTTGCAGATAAAATGAGGTAATTTCGCTGCTTTCTTCTTGTTTATCGACAATTTTGAATTTTTTCCAGCCATTCCAGCCGCCTTTGGTGTTGTCCTGTTGCTGGTAAAGGTTTGCTTCGGCCTGTATGAGAATATCGGCCAGTTGCTGGTAGGCTGCGCTCCACGCTTCTATCAGTTCGCTGTCCATGGGTACGTTTAATACTTCGCTGATGGAGTGCAGCAGATTGGTGCCGACTATTGGATACTGGTCTGGCTGGATATCCAGACTGACATGGCGGTGCGCTATTTGGCTGATGGCGTTGTCAAGATTCTGTAATGCGGTGATGTTTTGTGCGTAAGCAAGTACGGCGCTGGCCAGAGCCTGTGGCTGGGCGTCGTTGCGCTGGTTGCCGAGGTTAAATATTTCTTTCAGGTCTGGGTTGTTGCTGAGCATCCTGTTGTAGAAGTAACGGGTTAATTCAACGCCATGTTGCTGTAGTGTGGGAATGGTTGCCTGAACCAGTTCGATTTGTCTGGTAGTTAATTGCATGGTTGTTCTCCCGAAAAATTTAATATGTATATAAAATACATATTTTATCTTAGGCTGCCTGTTATTGGCTGTCAATGTGTATAGGGCTGTTTGCGAGGATTATTTTTACTCTGGTATGCCTGTGGGGAAGCAGGGAGTGCTGAAAGGGGCGCATGGTTTGGCTAATATGGGTTAAACTGTGTGCTGTTTTGGCTGTAGTGTTTATGGCCGTGCTGGCTGTTATCTGACCCATGTGGTTGTGGCAGATAAGGTGATGAGCAAGATATCTGAGGAATGATAAGTTTATGATGATTCATCCGAATTTTGACCCGGTGCTGGTGCATCTGGGACCGCTGGCGATTCGTTGGTATGCGTTGAGCTATATTGTTGGGTTTTGTTTGTTTATCTGGCTGGGACGCAAACGGATTAAGGGCGGGCAATCGGTTTTTACCAATGAGATGCTGGATGATTTTATTACCTGGGGTGTGCTGGGGGTAATTCTTGGCGGGCGTCTTGGCTATGTGCTGTTTTATCAGTCGGCTTTTTATTTGAACCATCCGCTGGAGATTCTGAAAGTTTGGCAGGGCGGGATGTCGTTTCATGGTGGTTTTGTTGGTGTGCTGGTGGCTATGTGGCTGTTTGCGCGCAAACACCGGATTAAGTTCTGGGCTGTGGCTGACTTTGTTGCACCGCTGGTACCGCTTGGGCTGGCATGTGGCCGTATAGGTAATTTTATTAATGGTGAGCTGTGGGGGCGGGTGACCAATGTAGATGCTTTCTGGGCAATGGGTTTTCCGCATGCACGTGAAAATGATGTGATGCTGGTGATGCAGGACCCGCAGAAATGGCTGCCGGTATGGGAGAAGTTTCAGATGTTACCGCGCCATCCTTCGCAGCTGTATGAATTTATACTTGAAGGGATTGTGCTGTTTGTGATTATGTGGCTGTTTACCAAAAAGCCACGCCCGCTGGGACAAGCATCGATGCTGTTTTTGCTGGGCTATGGGGTATTCCGTTTTATTGTTGAGTTTGCGCGCGAACCGGATGATTTTCTTGGTTTGCTGGCGATGCATATGTCGATGGGACAATGGCTTAGTCTGCCGATGATTGTGATTGGTGTGATTGGCTTTGTTTATGCCGGCAGGAAAGCGAAATAAGCCGGACTGGTGATATGGTTAAAGCCGCAATAAAGGTATGTTTATTGCGGCTTTATTATATGGGCGGTTTCGGAATTGATTACAGATTGTCTTTTTGTGCCAGAATCCGCCGGTTACCGCCTAGTTCGGCCGCAGAGACAATGCCAGCAGCTTCGAGTGCTTCCATCAGGTTGGCGGCACGGTTGTAGCCAATGCGCAGATGGCGCTGTAATGAGGAAATGGAAGTTTTGCGTGTTTCCAGTACGAAAGCCACTGCCTGATCAAATAATTCGTCGCTGTTGGCATTTGGGTTAACCTGATTGACGTTGGTCTGGGCAGCTTCGCCAGACAGTAAACCTTCCACGTATTGGGTGGGCGCCTGCTGTTTGATGAAATTAACAACGGCATGCACTTCTTCGTCGGACACAAATGCGCCATGCAGGCGGGTTGGTTCAGCCTGACCGGGCGGTAAAAACAGCATATCACCTTTGCCAAGCAGGTTTTCTGCGCCCATCTGGTCGAGAATGGTGCGGCTGTCGATTTTGCTGGATACCTGAAAGGAAAGTCGGGTGGGGATGTTGGCTTTAATCAGACCGGTAATGACGTCGACGCTGGGGCGCTGGGTAGCCAGTATCAGGTGAATGCCGGCAGCGCGGGCTTTTTGTGCCAGACGGGCAATCTGCTGTTCTACTTTTTTGCCTTCAACCATCATCAGGTCGGCCAGTTCGTCAATGACTACTACAATGTAAGGCAGTTTATCCAGTGGCTCCGGTTCATCCGGATTGTTACTGAATGGGTTGACCAGTGGGGTGGAAGCAGCTTTGGCCGCTGCTACTTTGTCGTTGAAGCCAATGATGTTGCGTACACCTACGTGTGCCAAGAGCCGGTAGCGTTTTTCCATTTCGGTAACGCACCAGTTGAGCGCCTGTGCGGCTTCTTTCATGTCGGTGACTACTGGTGCCAGCAGGTGCGGAATGCCGTCGTATACGCTTAATTCGAGCATTTTCGGGTCTACCATGATGAAGCGTACTTCATCTGGCTGCGCTTTGTATAAAATCGACAGAATCATGCAGTTGACGCCGACTGATTTACCGGACCCGGTGGTGCCAGCAACCAGTAAATGCGGCATTTTTGCCAGACTGGCGATAACGGGTGCGCCGGCAATGTCTTTACCCATGGCCATGGTTAGTTTATCGGCAGCATCATGGAAAATTTTTGCGCCAAGAATTTCTGTTAGCAGAACGCTTTGGCGTTCATCATTGGGCAGCTCAATTCCCATGGTGGTTTTTCCGGCGATGGTTTCGACAACGCGTACGCTCTGGACGGACAGTGAGCGTGCCAGGTCTTTGTTGAGGTTAACTATCTGGCTACCCTTGACGCCTTGTGCCGGTTCGATTTCATAGCGGGTGATGACAGGGCCTGTGGTAGCGCTGGTAACTTCTACTTGAACGCCGAATTCTTTTAATCTGGATTCGATATGTGCGGCCGTTTGTTGCAGAAGTTCACTGTTGACGACGGCTGGCTGGCTGGTTGGCTTACTCAGTAATTCAACATCTGGTAAATGGATAAGGCCATTTTCACTTGTTGCGGCTGGCTGGCTGGGCTCTGGTGTTGGTTCGGTTATGTTTTGTGCTATTGTGGGTTCAGTGCGCACGGCTACAGTTTTGCGATTGCTGGTGGCAAGCACAGGCGTATCGATATTTTTGGCGGTAATGGTTTTGGCCTGTTTGACCATGCGCCGTACGGTTTTGTTGTTGGGAAATTCGGTAATCAGGCGCCGTGGCCGGCGCAGCAGTTTGCACCAGAACCATTCACACTGGGCGCCAAGTTTTTCGATTACTGTTAGCCACGATACCTGTAATAACAGTGATACGCCAATCAGCATCATGAAGATACTGATAATTAATCCGCCGGTAAGGCCGAAAAATTGCTGTAGCAGCCTGCCGAGTGATTGCCCGATCACACCGCCGGCACCGATAGGCAGGGCATCATGTAGCATGCTGGCAAACACCAGATTTTCCAGAGCGGGGCTGAAAACGAGCAGGATAAATAAACCGGTTAAGGCCAGCCAGCTGTTATAGGGCATGCTGTCATCGCTGGTATTGAGTGAGCGGGCGTTTAGCGGACGAAAGCTCCGATACAGAGCCATGATGGCGGCGATGATGCTCCACCAGACGGATAGTCCGCAAATGTAGTAGCCAATATCAGACAGCCATGCTCCGGTTAAGCCGGCCAAATTATGAGGTTTGTTAATCTGGACGATTCCGCGTGACCAGGCCGGATCTGCCATATTGAAGCTGATTAATGACAGAATAGTAAACAGGGTAACCATCAGCGCCAGCAGCCAGAAGATGTCGTTAATCAGGTTCATTAACCATGGCTGTTTCGGTTTACTGACTTTCTGTGCCTGCACATTCTGCGGCTTTACTTTTTGTGACGGCTGTTTACGGGAGACAGATTTTTTTCGTGTGGTGGCCATAAATCTTGCGACTGAATTCGGTATTCTTATCTGAAATTAACTGGTTATTATAAGGTCTGTTGGGGATTATAGCTGATATTGATAACAGGATTTAACGGTTTTTTGCGGATAGTCAAGCCCAGTAGCCGCAGCCGGGAATGCGCGCACCGGCAGCACCGGTAGCATGATGGGTAGCTACGGGCTGACGTTGATACCAGCATGCCGCCAGCCAGGCAAAGGCAGCGGCTTCAACCAGTTGTGCTGGTATTTGTAAATTATCGGTACTGTGCAGGGAAATCTGGTTTTGTTTAAGCAGTTGTGCCAGTGTATGCATTAAGAGCCGGTTTTGGCTTCCGCCGCCGCAGGCATAGACGCTATTGGTGGTAGGTGCAGCATTGATGATGGCGTTTACCGCAGTTTGTGCGGTAAGTTCGAGCAGGGTACGCAGAACATCAGCGGGATTTTCCTGGCCGGTAAGATATTGGTTGAGCCAGTCGAGGCTGAATAAATCGCGGCCGGTACTTTTGGGGTAGGGCTGGCTGAAGTAGTCATGGCCGAGCATGGCTTGCAATAGTGGCTCAATGATTTGTCCCTGACTGGCCAGTGTACCGTTGTAATCAAATTCCTGCTGCCAGTGATGTTGTACCCATGCGTCCATAAGCATGTTGGCTGGTCCGGTATCGAAACCGAAAGCAGGCTTCTGAGGTTGCAACACGCTGATGTTGGCAATGCCACCCAGATTCAATACCACACGACTATGCTGTTCACTGGCAAAAACGGCCTGATGAAAAGCTGGTACCAATGGCGCGCCCTGACCACCTGCGGCCAGATCGCGACTGCGAAAATCGCCTACAGTAGTGATGCCGGTGAGCTCGGCCAGTAATGCCCAGTCCATTAGCTGAATGCTGTAGTGTTGCTCAGGTGCATGGCGTATGGTCTGGCCGTGGCAGCCAAGCGCCATTATTGCCTGAGCCTCTATATCGGCTTCAGTGAGTACGGCACTTACTGCCTGTGCGTTGAGGTGTGCCAGTTCCTGTGCCAGTACGGCAGCCTGTGCCAGCTCGTTGTGCGCTGGTGCTTGCAGCGCCAGTAACTTTTGTTTCAGATTTTCGGAATAGGGAATGAATGCATGCGCACAGACGCCCTGCCATCGGGTACCTGTGAGTTTGGCCAGTACTGCGTCGATGCCGTCCATGCTGGTACCAGACATAAGGCCAATATAGTATTGGCAGGATTGCATGCTGTTCATCAGGCGAGTGTAGCCATAACCGGCGCATGGTCACTGGGGCGTTCCCAGCCACGGGCGGCGCTATCAACCTGTACTTCACGTAATGCCGGTAATAATGGCTGACTCAGCAGGATATGGTCAATGCGTAACCCGAGCTTGCGTTTGAACATGTTCATGCGGTAATCCCACCAGGTGTAGTGGGCGCTGTCGGGATACAGATAATGCAGGCTGTCGGTCAAGCCCAGTTGCAGCAGTTGCTGAAACCAGCTGCGCTCCTGTGGCGAGCATAGTACTTTGTCCTGCCATTTTTCTGGATCGTAAACATCTATATCCTGCGGAGCAATATTGAAATCACCCAGCAGGATGGTTTTGGGATGCTGTGCCAGTTCACGACGCATATAGGCATTCAGCGCGGCAAACCAGCGCTCTTTATAGGCAAATTTTTCACTGCCTACTGCTTCGCCGTTTACGCAATAGGCACAGATAACCCTGATATCGTTGATGCTGGCGGCAATAATGCGCTTTTGCGGTTCATTCAGCTCAGGAATATCGATGGTAACCTGCTCAAGAGGCTGACGGCTAAGTATGGCAACGCCATTGTAAGTTTTCTGACCATTCCATGCTGCATGATAACCAATCCGGGTAAATTCGGCCTCTGGAAATTTGTCCTGCTCAAGTTTTAGCTCCTGCAAGGCCAGAATATCCGGCTGGTTCTCTTCCAGCCAGCGCAGGGTGTGGGGCAGGCGCACATTCAGTGAGTTGACATTCCATGTAGCGATTTTCATGATGAATTCTGTAACAGCAAAACGGTTATTGTATGCGTAAAATGTGGTGAATTCCAGACTGGATATAGCGATTAATCCAGTTGGGCAATGCTTACCCTGAGGTTGCGGATGCTGGCTAGCTGCTCATTCCAGTGGCGCTGTTTCTGCCTGAAATCGGCCAGTTCGCGAGCATTCAGTGTACGGGTGGGCAGGGCGACGCTGGTTGGGTTTACCGGCTGGCCGTTAATCCGCACTTCGTAATGCAGGTGCGGGCCGGTAGAAACACCGGTGCTGCCCACATAACCAATAATTGTTCCTGCCCGTACATGCTGGCCGACACTGAGGTTGGCAAAGGCACTCATGTGTCCGTACAGGGTTTGCATGCTGTCGTTGTGGCGTAATACGACTGTATTGCCATAACCACCTTTGATGCCAAAACTTTCAACGGTACCATCAGACGGCGCATGGATGGGGGTGCCGCTGGCGACAGCATAATCAATGCCGCTGTGCATGCGTAGTGTTTGCAGTATCGGATGAAAACGGGTGCCGAATGGTGAGGAGATTCGCGCACCTTCAACCGGTACACTGGTAAAGCCTTTGCGCAGCGGTTTGCCGTTGGCATCATAATACTGGCCATTGCCATCATTGCCGGTATCGTAATAATAGGCCTGATATAGGTTGCCATTATGGTTGAATTCGGCGGCACGGATATCGCCGGTCGCCAGTTCCTGCCCACGATAATAGAGGCTGTCGTAAATCAGGCGGATGGTATCACCGCTTTGCAAGGTGTTGATGTCTATTTTATCTTTGAAAATTTCACGCAGTGATTCGCGGATTTCCACGGGTATGCTTGCCTGTGCCAGTGCGCCGCGGGCGGAAGTTTTTACGACTACAGCCTTGAATGTTGGCAGAGTTTCGGTATCAACCGCACTCACATCGGCATGCCAGCTATTGCCAGCTTTTTTCAGTGCCACCAGATTTTTTTCACCATTGTCGTCGTCATTAAAAAACTGGATATCGGTGAGGTGGCCATTATTATCCATGCGTATGCTGAATACCTGATTAACCTGTAAATGCTGTACTTTATTTTTGATAATTTTAAGATTGGTTATTTGCTCGATTTCTTCGGGGCGGATGCTAAAGCGGCTCAGTACCATGCTGATGTTGTCGCCCGGCTGAACAATTTCATCACGCCAGAAATTCAGGTTCACAGCATGAGTTTTGATGGTTACCGGTGCTATTTTCAGGGTGATGTGTTTTGCCTGATAGCGCTCTGGAGTATGTTTGCGGCTGGAAATAAGCACAACAGCTATGCACAGTAGCAATGTGATGGCTACGGCAATGCTACACCAGAGTTTGGGTTTGCTGGCTATTTTCTGCCTGAGGCGCCGGAGTAACGCTGCTGAGTGGGTAAACATAGTCATGGTTGTTATTTTGCTGAAAGTGCAACGCTAAAACCGGTAAATGTAAAACTATTTACCTGAAAATGCCAGTGGCAGATTATTTTTATGCTTCATTTTGTGGCTGCTGGCCTGAAAGTTGCTGTGGCAACTGTTTTGCCCATTCACACAGACTGATATCCAGTTGCTGTAAACACGGTTGCAGCAGTGACTGAATGGAACTGCTTATTGCTGAATTGTGGTTTGGCTGATAAATAAATAGTTTATACAAATCGGCCAGCATGATTTTGTCTGGATCTGTTTGCAATAGCCAGCCATTGCTGCTGTGAGCAATATAATGTTGTTGTTCGAGCTGGGTAAGTATCTGGTCTAGATGTTTATCGCTGATACTGAGCTGTTGCTGAAGCTGACCGGATTTGACAGCCTGACCCCGTTGCTGAGCCTGTAATAGCTGGTATAGCATATCCAGTGCGTTTTCAAATGGCTGACACTGATGCAGATAGCGAAATCTTTCCTGATGCCAGTAGGGCAGTGAAGAGGTGAGTACGGCACCGGCGAGTAATAAAAGCCATAATAAATTTAGCCAGATTAAAAACACCGGTATAGCAGCAAAGGCACCGTACACTTTCTGGTAATTGCCAAAGTCGGTTACGAAAATGGCAAATCCACGCCGCAGTAAATCCAGCCCGACTGCTGTGATGATGGCACCCAGTAAAGCATGATGCCACCGAACAAAACAGAATGGCACCAGTTTGTATATCAGAAACAGCAACAGGGTAATCAGTGCCAGATTGGTAACAATGCCGAAAAGTGTGCTGTAAAACGGAATCTGGCTGGCCATATTGGCCGGATTGGACAATAAACCAATGGCTGAAAGACTCATGCCCAGTACTACCGGCCCAAGAGTGAGTAATGCCCAGTAAATCAGGATTCGAATCCATAGCGGGCGCTGGTCGCGTGCCTGCCAGATTTGATTGAACGCATGTTCTATGGTCTGAATCAGCATCAATGAAGTGATAATCATAAAGCTGATGCCTACTGCGGTGAGGCCGCTGGCTTTATCGCGAAAGGCATACAGATAATCGCTGACTGAATCAGCACCGGCAGCCGGCACAATAATGTGAGTCAGAAACTGGTTAAAGCGTGTGGCCATATCCGCGAACATGGGAAAGGCGTTTACCACAATCACGGTAATGGTAAAAAACGGTACCAGTGCCAGCAAGGTGGTGAAAGTCAGGCTGGCGGCAATCAGGGGCAAATTACAGCGTTGATAATTTTGTCCGACAAACAGTAAAAACTGCGGCAGGCGCTGTTGTAAATATTTGCTTTTAAATGAATGTATATCCATGGCTACTCCTGACAAGTGGCTGGTTGATTGTAACCAAAAAGCGCATACAGTGCAGAATTTCCATGCTGACTGGTCAAGCTATGACAGTTACGGCACAATAATGGCATTCAAACACTGTTCAAGGAGCGGTTTATGGCAGATTTACCCATTCTGGTGGTGTATTACAGTTTGTCTGGCAGTACGCGCAATCTGGCATTGGCGCTGGCTCGCGGAGTAGACAGCGTGGCTGGCTGTGAAGCGCTATTGCGGACTGTGCCCAAAGTCTCGGCTGTGTGTGAAGCAACTGCTGCGGAAATTCCAGATGAGGGTGCGCCCTATGTTACGCTGGAAGAGCTGCAAAACTGTGCCGCGCTGGCGCTGGGTAGCCCAACCCGCTTTGGTAATTGCGCTGCGCCTGTTAAATATTTTCTCGACAGCACCAGCAGCCTATGGCTGGCCGGTAGCCTGATTGGCAAGCCAGCCTGTGTATTTACCAGTAGCACCAGTTTGCATGGCGGGCAGGAAAGTACACTTTTAAGCATGATGACACCATTATTGCATCACGGTATGCTGCTGTGTGGTATCCCGTTTAGTGAACCGCAGCTGAATCAGACACAAAGCGGCGGCACCCCTTATGGTGCCAGCCATGTTGCAGGAAACGAAAATTGCCCCAAACTAAGTGATGCAGAAGATGCACTGGCATTTGCACAGGGCAGACGACTGGCAGAACTGGCGTTGCGTTTGGCGCGCTGAAATAACTTTAGGAATTATGATGAGTTACCACTCCAATTTAAGCAGTGCGGCTACTTTGCCCACTATTTACCGCCACCGCTCCATTCGTAAATTTACCGAGGAAGCGTTAACGGATGAGCAGCGTGAAGCCATTTGGGAAGCAGGACGTGCAGCTTCTTCATCCAGTTTTATGCAAAGTACGCACATTATTCGGGTAACGGATATGGAAAAGCGTGCAGCTTTGTGTGAAGTTGCCGCTAATCAGAAATATGTGCGCACCGCAGCCGAATTCTGGGTATTTTGTGTGGATTACACCAGACACAAGCTTGCTTTTCCCGAAGCGCAGCTAGACTGGACAGAAGGCATGATTATCGGGGCTGTTGATGCGGGCATTATGGCGCAAAACTGTCTGTTGGCTGCTGAATCGCTTGGATTGGGCGGGGTGTATATTGGTTCTCTGCGCAATGATGTGAAACGGGCAGCTGAAATTCTGGAGTTACCTCAGTTAACTTTCCCCCTGTTCGGACTGTGTCTGGGGCATCCGGCACAAGACCCGATGTATCGTCCGCGTTTGCCGCTGGATACATTAGTGAGCGAAAACCGCTATCGCCCGCTTGATCCGGCTAAACTGGCCGCTTATGATGAACAGCTTACGCTGTATTACCGTGAGCGCAGCGGGCTTGATCTGAACTGGAGTAAGGCGGTAGCCAACAATTTTGCTCAGCCGGTACGTCCGCAGATTCTGCCATTCTTGCACCAGCAGGAATTGGCCAAACGTTAAACAGGTTCGCTAAAAAATTCACCAGTTCTGGCTGTATCAGCCGGAACTGGTGTTATTGGCTTAAAACAGGATTAATGCTACTGTCGCAGTGACAGAATACTGTCTGCCAGTGCCTGACCAAGGCGCTGATAACCACTGGCAGTAAAGTGAACGCCATCACCGCGCGCCAGTCCCTGATTTATCCATGATTTCATACTGCACTTGCCGCCCATAACTGCCTGCCAGTCCCAGTAGAGAATATGCTGGCTTTGAGCCACTTCTTTTTGCATTGTCTGTAATTCAGTTAGTTTTTCCGGGCGTACGCCACAGGAACCGGCAGTACTTTTCAGGCTTTCCGGCGCGCCCAGAAGCATAATGGCGCTATTGGGTGAAGCAATGCGAATCTGGGTAATTGTCTCAAGCAGATTCTGCTTAACTGTTTCGATTTCTATCCCGTTATAGGCTTCATTTGTGCCAAAGGCCAGAATAATCAGGTCTGGCGCAATCACATTCAGCTCCTGCTGCCATGCCTCTGTATTCCAGCGGTTCCACTGATTGAGCTGAAAACCGTTAATTCCCAGTGCAGAAAACACTACTCCCTGCCGGTTTTGATTTCGTGCCCACCAGCCGCCGATAGCAGTCTGAAAATTCATGCCTGCTTTAATCGTAATCGGAAAACGCGCATTAAACTGGCTGAAATGCCACTGATTATCTTTAGGCTGTGCAGAAAGCAAAATCTGCTGGCCGTTACTGTCGGTAACTGTTAAATCTTCATCGTTCTGTCCCTGTCGGATACTGACAATAACCGTTTGCTCTGCTTCGGGTTCACGGGTTTTGATGGTCATCACCGCACCGACAGAGGGGGTAGCAATCAGGCCACCAAGGGTATAGTTCTGGCTGGTTTCAGTGCGGCTGGATACGGCTTGCCAGCCCTGATTCTGATAGGTAAAGCGCGCCAGCCGCATACTGGGAAACTGCGTGGGCATTGCCCAGCCGGGGCCACCATTGCCCAATTGCTGTTGCAGACGCACACGTGCGGCGTTGGTGAGGTAATCTGCTGCGGTGTGAGAATCGCCCAGTTGCACAATGCTGATGCTTTTATTCTGTAAAGCCTGAGCCAGTTGTGCATTATGGTTAGCCTGAGAAGATAAAGGGGCACGATTGTGGCCAGATTGAACCGGAGCAGGATCGGCAGAGCAGGCCATTATCCAAAGACAGCAGCCCAGAATGGCAAAATGTTTTTTAGTGTACATTTGATGTATCGTTTTCAACAGGCTGTACCGGTAGGTTAAAGCGGTTAAAAATGTTTCTGGCAATGATTTTCTGTCCTGATATTGTGAAATGAATACCATCCGCACTACGGGTTTTGATTTTCTTTCCATCAGCTTCAGTAACTGTATCATTGAATCCATTACCATTGCTACCGAGCATAGCCCGGGTATCAACTATATAGCCGTGATTTTTGCTTACTTCATCGGCTGTGAGCTCGCGCAGGTAGGCCATTTGTTCGTTAAGCTTATTGCGACGCATATCCGGTGGCGTAAGCCATAAAACAGTTACCTGATGCTGCCGGGCTGTATCCATAATGGTTTTAATCCGGCTGCGGTACATACCTTCCCATTGTGCAGATGCAAAGCTGATGAAACGGCTGCCGTTACGCGGGTCGGGAATATCCCACGGGTCATTCGGGCCGAGAAATATTACCAGTATCTTGATATGCGGATGCGTATCCAGAGTATGGGCAATGGTTTGCGGCCAGTTAAAAAAGCTGGGGTAGCTAAGCCCGGTACTTTGCTTGCTCAGATTAATGGTTTTAATACCATAATCTTCACTCAGCCATTTCTGCACATGTGGTGCCACACCTTGCATCAGTGAATCACCGGCAAAAAATACTTCATCGCTAGGCGTGAGGGTAAAAGCTGCCTTAATACTGTTTTCTCTGGCTGCTTTTTGTAGAGCCAGTTGGCGTTGTTGTTCGGCCAGTTGTGCCTGTTGCTGTATTCTGGCCCTGTCACTTTCAGCGTAAGCATAATGCTTATTAAAAGCAGTAATAATATTGTGGTTAGCTGTGGCAATATTCTGATTAAGCCAGTCGATACCATCATTAAGCATCATGCCTGCCTGTGCGCCGCTTTGCCACCAACGCTGCTGTTTCAGTTTTGATAAAATACTGTTCTGATGATAAGTCTGCTGATAATAAGCCGCTACCGAATCTTGCATCAGCCATAAGGAAACACTGGCAGTAATCACTAAAGCAAGAAAAACAAAGCGAAATTGCTGCTTGTTGCTTTTGTCTACCTGTACTTCAGTTTTCGGTTCTTCACTGACTACTACCATAGGCAAGGTGGTGACTGTTTTCAGGCTAACCACAGGCATGTACTCAAACTGGCTGTATTTTCTTTGCTGGTTGTGGTTTTGATAAGAAGGCAGACGACGGTATTTAGAAGTTGGCATAGATAAATCCCGGGATACCAGTCGGCGCGCAGATTAATACCAGAACCAGCAGCAGCAATAAAGGGAGGATCAGGCTGTAGCGAGGTAAGGTATCAGCACGCTCATATAACAGGGTGATGAATTTTGCCAGCAATGGATACAGTATCCATGCCAGTAACAACAGGCTAAAAAAGTAAAATGGATTGGTGCTCAGTGGCACATTAATATGGTTGTATAGCAGCGCGTGTAACAGGAGTAAGGCATCATTAAGGGTTGGCGCACGGAAAAAAACAAAACAGAAGCACACAAAATGTACCGTAAGCACAATACTGATGATTTTGCCAGCCTTGCCGCTTTTGCTCAGGCCGTTGCGTGCCTGCTCCAGCGTGCAGTGACGCAGGCGGGAGTGCAGTAAGTCGCCCAGATTGAGCAATATCATGCCGGCTCCGTGTAAGAATCCCCAAATGAGAAAATGCCAGCCATTGCCATGCCAGATGCCGGATAAGGCCATGGCAACCAGCAGATTGAGCTGAGTACGTGTTGTACCGTGCCGGCTACCGCCGAGTGGAATATAAATATAGTCGCGTATCCAGGTGGACAGGCTGATGTGCCAGCGCAGCCAGAATTCACGGATATTATGAGCCAGTAGCGGCGCGCGGAAATTTACTGGCAGACGAAACCCTAGCAGCAGCCCTATGGCCACCATCAAATCACTATAACCGGAAAAGTTGAAAAAAAGCTGTACGGTATAGCCGTAAATGGCCGCCAGTATCTCCAGACTCTGATACTGCATCGGATTGGCAAATACCGGATCAACCCAGTTGTCGGCAATCCAGCCTGATAACCACCAGTTTTTCATCAGTGCCATGACTATCAGAGACAGTGCCACAGTGGGCGCCAGAATCCGGCGGCATTGCTGAGTGTGGATTTGCGTTACCATGCCGCAGGGCTTGCCGGATATATCAGTTAGCCCGCGTGCATCATAGGCACGTGCAATCGGGCCGGCTGTAATGGTAGGGAAAAATGCCAGATGCAGAGCCAGAGCGGGCAGGGAAAGATGCCTGCTCTCCGGTTGCCCTTTGCTGCGCGACTGATACAGGGAAACCAGATAGCTGATTGCCTGAAATGAATAATAGGATATGCCCAGCGGTAATATAACGCTCGCCAGCCAGTCGGAATTCAGTCCGAATGTATCTAGGCTGTTGCCCACCGGGGTACGGAAAAAATCGAAATACTTCCACAATATCAGATTCAGCAGGGTAATCGCACATCCGGTTATCAGCCATATTTTTGGCTTGCTACCGTGATTAATCCGGATGGAAGTGGCGTAAATGAATACGGTGAATACCAGTAAGGTAGTCAGTGCCTGTGCTTTGCCGCTCAGATAAACAATGAGATAGCTAGTACACAGTAAAAGCAGATTTTGTAGCTGCGGTTTGGCACTCAAAAGCCAGTACAGGCAGAAAAAGGCGATAAATGACAGGCCGAATTCGATGGAAATAAAGCTAAACATGAAGCAGATAAACAGTCAAAAGATAGTGATTGTTAAACCATGCCAAACAAGACTAATTAAAAAAGTTTATTAAAATCAGTTAATTAATGTTTATGCGTATGGGCAGACTACTAGTGAGTAAGCTATGCGCCTGCTGTATTCATAACAGGATTGTAATCGAATAATGATGTTATCCGGATGCTATTTATACGCTAAGAATTAATATTCACACATTATGAATTCAAACCCGCATATTCAGACAGAGTAAGGGTTTGCTCTGGTTTTACGCAGCTGAATCTGTATTCTTTTCAGTTAATCTGAATTGGCTGTAATACCCTTAATCCGATACTGCCATGCCAAGGTTAATTGCATCAATAAAGGGAAACGATATTTTACCCGTAAATGTGAAATATTGTAACGAAATTCATATATAAAATTTTGTTATCAAAATAAATTTAATTTAAGGATATAGCTATTGGTAGCTGGCAGGATGTGCAGAAAACTGTATGCTTTTTACCGTTTGTCTGCCATAAATGTTTCTTGGCGAAGAACTTTATTGAAACAGCGGTCGATTGTCTTTTTTTCTGCTATTATCAAATAAAGCTAGGTATTTATTATCTTGTCTTGCAAGAATTTTTGTCTTAGTAACAGGTTCTGGGATTCTCCGCTTGCAAACCACAGGCGCAAATAGGTTTGATTTTGACCATATGGCAGAGTTTAACCTGCGCCGATATTGGGCGATTAAAAAAAGGCTATCTATGCACGAACATAACCATACACATGAACACCATCATGATGGTGCACATCATCACCATATAGGTGCACACAGTGCAGATAAGCAGGTTTTACGCATTTCTCTGCTGGTTATCGGTGCATATATGGTGGTGGAAATTATTGGCGGTTACTTCACCAACAGTCTGGCTCTGCTGTCGGATGCTGGGCACATGTTTTCAGATGCGCTCGCGCTGGCACTATCCTTGATTGCGTTTCATCTGAGTGAGCGTCCGGTAAATCAGCGTCAGACCTTTGGTTATAAGCGCTTTGAAATTATTGCTGCCGCGGTGAATGGTATGGCGCTGATTGCGATTGCAGTGATGATTGTGTATGAAGCAATCGGTCGTTTTGTCAATCCACCAGATATTGCTACCCGTGGCATGCTGATTATCAGTGTTCTTGGCTTGCTAGTGAATATCGCTATTGCTTGGTATATGTATCGCACTAGCGAAACCGAACATAACGTCAACATGCGCGGTGCCTTTTTACATGTATTGGGCGATTTACTGGGTTCTGTGGGGGCAATCGTTGCAGCCATACTCATGATGCTGTTTGGCTGGCGCTGGGCTGATCCGCTTGCCAGTATCGTGGTGGCCTGTCTGATTGCCTACAGTGGTATTGGGATTCTGAAAACTACTCTGCGCATTCTGATGGAAGGTACGCCAGATGCCATCGAACTGGAACAACTAAGCAACATTATTCTGGCTATGCCCGGAATTGAAGCTGTGCATGATTTGCATGCATGGACGATTACCAGCAATATGAATGCTTTGTCCTGCCATATCGTAGTCGATGGTGCATTAACGGTTACCGAAGCTGAAAAACTGGTGAATGAACTGGCAGAAATACTACTTCAGCATAACATCCATCATGTAACTGTACAGACAGAAAGTACTGCCCATACGCACAGCAATAACCTGTTATGCTGTATGCCATCGGGTGCTCACCAGCATGCACATTAATACAAAACATACGGATTATATACTGGATAGAAAATCATGATTAAAGCAGTGTTATTTGATTTGGATGGTACGCTTGCCGATACTGCGCCGGATTTGGGCGCCGCCCTCAATCGGGTACTGGAAAAGCAGCATTTGCCGCCTAAAAGTATGGCGGAAATTCGCCCAGTTGCCAGCCATGGTGCCGCAGGGCTGATTAAGCTTGGTACGGGGATGCAGGCAGACAATCCGGAGTTTGCTGCTTTAAGACAGGCTTTCTTGGCAGAGTATGAACTGCACTTTACCGAGCAGACTGTACTGTTTGGCGGTATTGACGAAGTATTACAAAAACTGGCTCAGCAGGGTATAGCGTGGGGTATCATCACCAATAAACCGCATGTATTCACCGATCGTCTGGTACCGAAGCTGGGTTGCAGTATTGCGCCAGCAGTGGTGGTAAGTGGCGATACCACCAGTGCGCCCAAGCCAAGTACCGAACCGATGCTGTATGCCTGCCAGCAGATAGGTGTGGCTCCAGAAAACTGTCTGTATATTGGTGATGCGGAACGTGATATGCAGGCCGGACGCAATGCCGGCATGATAACCGTACTGGCAAACTGGGGCTATATAGGTGCCGAAGACAACACAGCAAGCTGGCCGGCAGATTATATTATCGAGCAGCCAAAAGAGATTCTCGAACTACTGAAAAAATAACTTTTAACTCACAAGGGGAAATAGCATGAAAACCATTGGTTTACTGGGTGGCATGAGCTGGGAAAGCTCTGCCCAATATTATCGTATGATTAATGAACAGGTGCGCTATCGTCTGGGCAGCACACATTCAGCCCAAAGCATCATGTTATCCGTGGATTTTGCGGAAATTGAAGCATTACAGCATCTGGGACGCTGGGATGAGCTGGCCGAGAGCATGTGTACGGCTGCGCGCCAGCTGGAGCAGGGGGGTGCCCAATGCATAGTGATTTGTACCAATACCATGCATCGCATGGCCGAAGAGGTTCAGAACAGTGTAAACATCCCGCTGCTGCATATTGCCGATGCCACTGCACAGCAGATCTGTCGCCAAAAACTCCATAAAGTAGGCCTGCTGGGAACGGAATTTACCATGAAACAGCATTTTTATAAGGGGCGGCTTACCGATAAATTTGGCTTGGAGGTGCTGATTCCGAATGATACAGATTGCCAGACCGTACATAAAATCATTTATAACGAACTGGTATCGGGTGTTATCCGTGAAGAATCACGCCAGCAATACCGGCAAATCATTCAGCGTCTGGCTGATGCCGGTGCAGAAGCGATTATTCTGGGCTGTACCGAAATTATGCTACTGGTGTCGCAGGCTGACAGTCCGGTTCCGGTATTTGATACTACTGCTATCCATGCTACTGCCGCAGTGGACTGGGCTTTGGCGGATGAACAATAAATGCGCAGCTTTTTTCCGATATCGTAAAAGCTGATATAAAGCCAACACAGGTGGCCATTATCTGCTAATGGCCACCGTTTTTTATCGTTTTCAGGCTGAGTCAGTCAGACGGTTACGCAGCCAGCGTACAGCCGCTGCTATTTCGCTGGCACACAAACCTATGGGGCCGGTTTCATTGGCCGCAAGGATGTCGGCGGCGGCACCATGTAACCACACACCAGCGAATACCGCCTGTTCCGGCGGTATTCGCTGAGCCAGCAAACTGCCAATAATACCCGCGAGCACATCACCACTACCGGCTGTCGCCAGTCCTGAATTGCCGGTTTCATTTTGCTGTATCCGTCCATTGGGTGAGGCTATCAGGCTTTGATGTCCTTTCAGCACCACCCATGCACCATATTGTTCGGCCAGCCGGCGCACAGCCTGATGGCGGTTACTTTGTATTTCACTGATTGTGTAATGCAGCAGGCGTGCAGCTTCGCCCGGATGCGGCGTTAAGATAATGTTTTGCTTATTCTGATTGCTGGTCAGCAAGGCTGGCTGTTGTGCCACCAGATTGAGTGCGTCGGCATCCAGTAGCATGGTAGTGCTGTTCTGTTGCAGGCATTCGGTCAGCATGGTTAAAGCAGAGGTATCAGTCCCCAGGCCACAGCCAATCACCCATGCAGTAATATCTGAGCGTTGCAATAGACGGCCTGCGGTACTAAGCATGATTTCTGGCTGTTGAGCCAGTAGGGGCATTGGTAAAGCCGGCTGGTGAAAGCCAAGCCATACCTTGCCGCAGCCGCAATGCAACGCAGCCATCCCAGCCAGTGTAATCGAGCCGGCCATTCCTTCAGAACCGCCCACAATTGCCAGCGTACCAAATGTGCCTTTATGGCTTTGCGGCGAGCGTGGCTGGCACAGAGCTGGAAAATGTGTATGTGCCAGTCGCCGCCATTGCCTCAGCATATCTTTATCAATCTGAAATCCGTTCATTGCATGCTCCCTGTCATTACAGCTTACTGCGATCGTAAAGTATGTTCCCGTTGATAAGAATCAATCCCATTTATAGCAGGAGCTGATCCAGCAGGGCATTTTTAAGCCGTAATTGCTGCTGGGTATCGGCTAGCTGGGGGGCATACACCAAAAAACTGTCTTCCACACGTTCATCCAGAGTCATGATTTTGGCAAAACGGATACTGATGTTCAGTTCGGATAAAACGGCGGCAATATTGGCCAGTAAAAATCGCCGGTTGGCCGTGATAATGTGCAGGTTATACCAGCCGGTATTATCTTCTTCATCGATGCTGATACGTGGTGCAATTGGCATATGGCGGCTTCGCCGGCTCAGGCTGGCCGGATTATTAGTAGGCATCGGCAGATGACCATTAACAAACTGATTGAGAGCCAGCTCGGTTTTATTCTGAATAGCCAGATAATCGCCCGTATTGAGCCCCGGGGGAAATTGCAGAATAAACGTGTCGAGAATAAAGTTGTGCTCGGTAATATAAGCACGGGCAGTCAGGATATTCATACCGGCCTCACTGAAAACAGAGGCCAGCTCGGTAAACAGTTTCGGGCGATTAGGCATATACACCATTACTTTTAAAGTATCGGTGTCTGGCAGTAGCTGGCTGTGTGCCTGCGCCTGCTGTTCATAATTAATAATTTTTGACAAATGCCACAGAATATCCTGCCACTCATGGCGGGCAAAATAAGCCTGCCCCAGAATGTGCCACAGCTCGCGTTGCTGTGCTTCGCTGATATGATACTGACTTAATTCATGCATTGCCTGCTGCCGACGGTCGAGGATGGCCGTTTGCCGGTTACTTTGTTTACCGCTCAAATGGTGCAGTGCAGCTTTATATAATCTTTCCAGCAGACTGGCTTTCCATGAGTTCCAGATTTTCGGATTGGTACCACGAATATCAGCTACGGTAAGCAGGTACAGCGCAGTCAGGCGCTCAACCGTTTTTACCTGTTTGCTGAATCGGGCAACCACTTCCGGGTCCTGAATATCTTCCTTTTGTGCTGTCATCGACATCAGCAGATGCTGTTCCACCAGCCACGCGAGTAAATCACTTTCTTCTGCATTCAGAAAATGATCTTCAGCAAAACGCTGTGCATCTGGCACACCCTTTTGCGCATGGTTGCCACCACGCCCTTTGGCAATATCATGAAACAGCGCTGCCATGTATAAAATATGTTTATGCGCAAAGGTATGCATCAGGGTAGAAGCAAAAGGCAGCTCATGGCTGTGCTGCTCCATGGCCAGACGCCGCATATTGCGCACAACCATTAATATATGGTCGTCTACCGGATAGATATGAATTAAATCATGTTGTAGCAGACCAACGATTTTTCCCCATGCAGGCAGATAGCGTCCCAGCACCCCATACAGATTGATAAACCGCAGTAAATGGGTTAGCCCGTTGCCATGCCTGAAAAAATCGGCAAAGCATTTGCGGTTGACCGGATGCTGATAAAACGCTTCATCAACCAGCTGGTGTGCTGCCGCCCACCAGGCACGCAAGGTTTTGGGCGCGAGGCCAGTAATATCACTGTGTTTCTGAGCAATGCGCAGAATGGTAAAAATATGCTCCGGTTTCTGCCAGAAAAGTTCAAGGTCATGTACTGCCAGCATATTGCCAACCTGATAATAATGCTGGTCAAGTTCCACTACCACACGGGGGAGTGCAGCATAGACACGGTCGCGCAGCATCGGCACCAGAATACCACTGAGCTGTTTTACCCCTTTTAGTGCACGGTAAAAATCATGCATCAGTTTTTCGCTGGCGCGTGAAGTGGCATCATCAACGTATCCCAGATTCTGTGCCACCTGTGTTTGCAGATCGAAAATAAGCCGGTCTTCTGCCCGTTTGGCAGTCAGATGTAGCTCAATGCGGATTCTCGCCAGCTGCTTCTGGCAGCTAAGTAACAGTCTTGCTTCAGTGCGGTTCAGAATTGCTTTTTTCATCAGTTCATGAATCTGCGGCGGTAATCCCTGCACCTTAGCCAGCCACAACAGCGTATGAATATCACGTAAACCACCCTGAGTGGTTTTTACATTCGCTTCCAGCAGGCTGGCTTCTCCTGAGGCCTTGGCATAGCGCTGCCATTGTTCCAGTATTTTACCTTCAATAAAAGCGGCTACATCACGTTGCAAATCGAGCTGATGGATAAATTCTGCTGCCAGTTGCCGCTGGCCGCACAGAAAGCGGCTTTCCAGTAAGGCAGAGTCGCCCGTTAAATCCTGCCGCGCACTTTCACATAATTCCTCAATCGTGCCCACCTTTGGTGCTGGCTGTAAGCGCATATCCCATAATATCTGCACAAATGCGGCAATCTGCTGTTGCAGGTCGTCATCAATCACATTTTTGCTGACAATAGCCATATCCATGTCGGAATATGGATACATCTCGCCACGCCCGAAACCACCTATAGCCAGTAAACACAATTGCTGTCCGGCAAAAAATTCCTGCCACAGCATTGTCAACACTTCAGTAATAATCTGGGTATGCTGCCGAAAATACACAAAAGGATGCTGGCGTTGCCGGTACATCTCAGCAGCAAGTTGCTTGTGCTGATATAATCTATCCGACAATTGGGTAACAAGCGCTGAGGCAAACATAATTAATAGCCGCTGGATTGGGATTGACGATAAGCATTCTGTAACGGGCGGATCTGATTCAGTCTTGCCTGATCTATAGCCTGAGCAATCTGCTGCGAATCAGCCGTAGTACGGGCAATTGCGGCTGCATCAATATCCAGCGCCGCCGACTGCATGGCCAGCCAGTGCCGCTGTTGTGGGTATTGCTGCTGTTCAAATCCCAGCCGCCCGCGTATATCCGCCACACATACCCGTAAAATCTGGGCAAAACGTTGCGGGCGGCGCAAGGCATCAGTCTTTTTCAGAATATCCAGTACCGTTTTCGGTTTGAGCTGGCTCACACTGTGCAGCCTGATATGATAACTGCAAACCAGCAATGCTAATTGTGCACAGGCTTTGGGCACCTGCCAGCGCTGGTTTACTGTCTCCACAGGCTTGATTCCGGCCTGATCGTGTCCGGGGTGGCTTGGTAATTTATCAGCTGGTGTCAATGCTTTGCCCAAATCATGGGTAAGGGTAGCGTAACGCTCTTCCAGCGAATAGTCATGTTCGGCAGCATACTGCAAGCACAGTAGCGTGTGCTCACCAGTATCTATTTCCGGATGGTAATCAGCCCGTTGCGGTACGCCAAACAAAGCATCTACTTCTGGCAGAATAATCTTCAGTGCTCCGCAGGCGCGCAGAACCTCTATCATCAGACGTGGCTGCTTTTCCATCAATCCTTTCGCCAGCTCCTGCCATACCCGCTCGGCAACCAGTGCATTTACCTCGCCATTGGCCACCATCTGGCGCATTAATGCCATCGTTTCATCCGCAACCCGAAACCCGTAGCGGGCTGCAAAACGGGCTATACGCAAAATTCGCACCGGGTCTTCCGCAAATGCCGGGCTGACATGGCGCAAGATACCGCGGCGTAAATCAGCCAGACCATTGTAGGGATCGATCAGATTGCCTGCTGCATCTTCTGCCATGGCATTGATGGTTAAATCACGCCGCTGCAAATCCTGTTCCAGCGTGACATCAGCGGCTGCATGAAAGGTAAAGCCACCATATCCTGCTGCCACTTTGCGCTCCGTGCGTGCCAGCGCATATTCTTCATGTGTTTGTGGGTGCAGAAACACCGGAAAATCCTTGCCAACCGGCTGATAGCCAGCCTGTAACATATCTTCAGCACCGGCACCCACCACCACCCAGTCGCGGTCAGCCACTGGGCGTTGTAAATACTTATCCCTTACCGCACCACCAACTAAATAAATTTGCATATCAAATGTATCAATCAAAAACAGAAGATCATTGTGCCGTAGTCTGGTACAGTTGTTAACTGATTTTTCCACCGGCTTAGCTGGCTATTGACAGAAAAACAGAATCATTAGGCCAGCCAGATTCAGTGACGCACAGAAAATAAAACGCTCTGCGTACAGGCAGAGCGTTGACATTGCATGATGATTACATCATCAGCGCAGGCACAATCATGGCCAAACCCGGCAAAATTGGCACTGTAGAAAAGGCAACAATCAGCAAACGTTTAAACATTGTCTCCTGCTGCTTTTCATCCGTAACACTTACTACCAGCGTACCGGCAATATGAATCGGATTAACCACACTGAGCATAGCCGGAGCGGCGCAGGCCATTATAATCAGTGAAATTTGCGGAGATTCGCCAAAAATGGTGAATACCATCGGAATCATCAGGCTGATTACGCCCAAGGTAGAAGACTCTACATTACTCAGGAACGTAGTCAGGTAAGCAAGCATAAACAGCAGGGCGATTTTACTGCTGGTCAGACTTAACAGCCCATGTTCAACTGCATCCATGGTATTTATCTGCATCATGGTACCAATGAGAACCAGCAAGCCGCTGATAACCACCACTGCATTCCAGGGAATTTTTTTCACAAAATCCTTACTGTTTTTGGGGAAAAACAGCATCAATACCACAGCCAGCGTCAAGGCAGTCAGGCCGACATTGGCTTTAGCAAATACCACCAGTAGCAGAAAAATCAATACGGCAATCGTAGAGCATATTGCATAAAATGGTTGTAACTGATGAGTATCACAGGTTTCCTGCTTGATTGGTTTAAGCAGCAGAAAACCCTTTACAGGCTTGTCAGTATTATCTGCATCAACCACTCTTTTTTCATGAAACACAATCTGTAAAGCAATGACAAACAGAATACTGATTACTGTACCCAGCAGCCACACCAGCCACGGGTTATACTCCACCTGTGCTTTTTTAGCCGCATCGAGAATTACCTGACCGGTAGGATTAATCGGCGACAGTGCACCCGTATTGGCACCAATGATTGCCGCCATTTCACAGATAAAAAACAGTCGGGGATGTTTTCTGCCTAAAGCCGCAATTACTGGCACCAGCAACGTAATCGAAGCAGTAGAAAAGGCGCCGGCTGTTGAAATAGCAAATCCTATAAAATAGCCAATCCACGGCACAACATGAGTATAGTGCCCCATTTTGGCGTAGACCTTATCTGTAAACCAGCTCAGACCGCCGCTTTTTTCCAGATGGGCAAATAATAAAGATACTCCGATTAACAGCGTGACAATAGCACCGGGAAAATGATGCAGAACCTCCTTACTGCTCAGTACCATCCCTGTAGCGGAACTATCTGCAATTTTAGCAGATGCCATAACCAACACTGCTGTAGCACTAAACCCCAGCAAACCTATATTGACATGTCGCCAGACAGCCAGAATCAAAATCACAACCAATAATACGAGCGATAATACTTGTAGTAAGTTCATAGATAGTCCTGATTTGTTATCGTTCTGAAAAAAATTACGCTGAAAATCGTAAAATAATCAAACAGAATTTATGTTTATTTTGAATTAAGTGATACTCTCTTTCCTTATAGTTCAGTGGATTCTTAACTTATCATTTATAGCGTATTTACTGGATTTTAACAAACAAAAATTAACTAAATTGACATATTTGTTATGATGAATGCTACTGTTGAAGTATGGCGGTGAAATAAAGTATAGGATATATGTTTATATAAAATAAAAGAAAAAATTTTATTTAATGATATTTTGTTTCCGGAGAAAACAGAATGTGCTTATCAAAATTATTAATGCTTATACACATAAACAATATATGTATAAAATTGTTAAATGCAGCGATTAGCACAAACTCTCCACATCATTGCCGATAAGCATAGCTGTGCCCGGAATAATCGGGAAGGTTAAAAAGCAATTATCAAATTGGTGCCCGTAAATCGCAGCTTGCTACTCAGCGGCATAACAAGCCACCAGCACACTCGCTATACCAACCAGAGTTATCACGCTCAGCAACAACACTAGAAGACATTCCGCCATAAGCAGCGATAAATGCCCAGTGATCCAAAATCATAAAAATCTTCGGCCTTATCTGGCTAATCAGCCTGATAGCAGACGATTTCACATTATTCAGATAGAAAAGATAACAGAATTAGCTGGTTAGTAGTCATGCTGAGCAGGCTTTCATCTGGCACCTGTAACTTGGATATAGCACTATCGTACCGCTAAAAACCAGTATTGATATAAATATACTTTACGCCATGAAGTAGGTAAAAATATTAATCAGGTAAAACTAAATTCATGCGCTGTAAGGCTTCTTCAATATCTTCATCGTGGTCTATACAAAAAAATTTAAAATCATTCGTTTTAGGAATTTTTTTAAAAATATCTGTTTTTGAAAATTCAACCAGTTGCTTCGTGAATAAATCAAGCAAACTATTGACGAAAGCTTTCCATGCACCATAATCGTCATCAACATCATTAGGATAAAGTTTATTAAAATAGTTTTCTAGTTCTTCCTCACTAAAAACGTATAACGTATCAAAACATTGATATTCCCAATCACCAGTATTGTATCTGAGTTGATAAATCGCCTCTGTTGTTCTGTAATTCTCAGCAAAATCCCCGTTTTGATATCTGTTTAATACTTTAGAAAAAGCATGTTCAGTATTAAAGCATAAATTAATTTCACCGTATTCAACGTTACAATCAAAAGCAAAAGCGTAAAATCTTAACTCAGGGTGTTGTATTAGAAATTGCTCAACCCCGTTAATAGAAAAATCAAGAATTTTTTTACTTATCTTATGGTTGTAGCTGACCAAATAATTATTCTCTCTCATTTTGGAATACTATTTTTATTAATTAATAATATATAATCAATTTCTAAGCAATCATTAAAGTGATTACAATAATCCCTCACTTCATTAATAAGATATCATATTTAAAATACTAATTGGTATATTGGTTTAGAATTGACATAAAATCAAAAGTATAAAAGAAAGTGGAATATTATTAATTAAAAAGCAGCCAATGGTAACAAATAGTTTATAGTACTAATACAGCGTTAATATGTTTAATAACAAACAGGGCTATCCGGTTGCCTGTTATTGTGCAGTAGTTACCAGAATAACAAATTATCTTTTAACAGCATGTATTACAAACAACCAGATAGCTTTCAACAAAAACAATCAATGCTTACTGTCTGGCGTTCTGTTCTTCAGTTTCCAGCTATTACCTGCATGCTGGGTAGGAGGTGCTTTTTCATGGTCTTTAAGCGTAACATAATTTTCCACACCATGACCATGCTGATCGACTTCCTGATAAATTCCGCCATTAGTGCCAGAATTATCACCGGGTTTCAGATTGCTCATATACCACTCCTTGTACAATATCTGCCGTGAAGCTACGGTAGGTTTATTATTGATTGTAATTTTAAATAATACAAGCACTTAACCTTAATTTAACTTGCCAGAATTAAATTAACAGCTACTATGGTTTAAAGTGAGTCACAGTATCTTCAGACACTGCCGGTTATCAGCAGAATATATTGACTCAGCCAGCCATTAATAAGCAAATAATTCCTTTATCGGCAACAAAAATAATCATTTATAAATAACTGATAGAAATGATTTAATTTTGCCTGCTGATTTTCATCACCAGAAAAGGCAATGATAAATAATAAAGCAGTTTTTAATTACCCTTGTAGCTTGTTATCCGGTATCCGGGTGATTTTCGGTTACAATAATCGCTTGCAAAGAAAAAAGTAAGGAAAAGTATGGCATGCGCTCAGGTGCGTGATTACCTGCAAACGCAAGGATTAAAAATATCAGCAGAAGAAGTACGGATGGCCATGCTGGCTGTACAGTCTGTATTGGAGCTGGCACAGGCTGAAATCGATATGTCTGTCTTATGGTATGAAGAAAACGGATTCAGTCTGGCACAAAAATTTGGCTTAAATACAGCAGTACTGCATCAGCTACAGCCGACTGATCTGTTTACTGTCAATAATAACAGTGCATATACATTGCGACAGATGTATCTCGCTTTAGATTCAATCGCAAGCCGCTATCATAACGATACCTTTGCTTTATATTTATACGAATCAGATGATGAAGCAGGGCAGTTATATCGATTACTGGCTCAGGGCAGCAAATTGCCGGCGAGAATTGAATGTGGACAGCAACAGGTACAGCAGTATTTATTTGCCCGAACGGCAACAACCGGCTGGCTGAATCAGGTAAATAACGTGCAGCAATGGCTGGCAGATGGCAGCTTGGTCGGTGAACAGGTTGGTGCTTCCCAGCTAGCCGTCCCCGTAACCAGCGAGCAGGGGCAGATATTGGGTGTGCTGTATACTACTCATCAGCACGATAATGCCATCACTGAAGCCGAACTAATCGACTGGATAGCTATGGCCATTGTTATCACACCGTTGCTGCAAAATCTGCATAACGCCAGTACAGCACTCATCAAGGGATAAATATCATGACAACAACACATCAAAACCAAATTAAAGACCATAGCCCAGTGCGTTTTATTGCTTCCTGCCGTTTACCAACGCAGTGGGGTGAATTTACCATGTATGGATTTGAAGATGTGCGCAACCGGCAGGAGCACGTAGCACTTACCGTAGGTGATATTGCTAGTGGTGAAGCTGTACTTGGACGAATTCATTCTGAATGTCTTACCGGCGATGCCTTATTTTCCAAGCGTTGCGATTGTGGGCCGCAGCTTGAAGCTGCTATGAAAGCTGTGCAGCAGGCAGGACGTGGTGTGATTGTTTATTTACGTCAGGAAGGCCGCGGCATTGGCTTACTGAATAAAATCCGTGCCTACAAGCTTCAGGATGAAGGACTGGATACAGTTGAAGCCAATCTGGCTTTAGGCCTGCCGGTAGATGCACGCGATTTTGCGCTGGCCAAAGACATGCTCGACTATCTTGGCGTACAGTCAATCCAGCTAATGACCAATAATCCGCAGAAAGTAACCACACTCAAAGCACTCGGTATCAATGTAGTCAATCGTGTGCCCTTACATGTTGGCCAGAATCCTGAAAACCAGCATTATCTGCACACTAAAATGGAAAAACTGGGACATTTTGCTAATTAAAGTCCAGACTAAAAGCTTATTTTTTTAATTATACCCAAAACAAACGGCTAGTATTAACTAGCCGTTTGTTTCAAGAGTTGAATTTAGCTGGTATAGCCTGTGTTAACTTCTCTCCATGACAACCGTTTGAACTTGATCGGGCATCTAGGTACATTAACAACCGAAGTTTTATTGCCATCTGTATCAGTAACTTCTAGTGATCCTCGAGTGCATGCATCCGGTGGGATAGATGATCGTATCAATGGAGACTGTGTTCCATTACCGCCTATATCATATGGACTGACACCAGTACCTATTACGTTAGAACCATCAGATGCTGTGGCACTATATAGTCCCTCGATAGTCAGTACGACATCAAACGGGATGTTCGTCCAACTAATATGCGGATCAGTTTTTTTCAGTCTTGCGCCCGTTTTAACATTGTACTGTATTACGCTACTGTAAACTTTGCTTTCCTGTTTGCGTTCAGTTGAGTCACAAGGATCGACCAAATCATCATCTTTTTTGACTTCATATTTTCGGGAAAAAACAACCCCAGTATAGGCAATTGTAATAGGTTTGGTTACTACGCGCTCACCTGTACCACTTTCCAGATTGAAATACCAGCCCTTGTGTTGTCTTGGGTTAAACGGTTTTTCCGAAAGTTGCCGATAGCCACCACTAGCAGTTAATTCTTGTTGCAGCAGAGTGCTTTTTGAAATCTCGGTCGGATTTTTGTTAGTCAGGTCGTCATAGATACCATATACGGTCTGTTGCTCTTTACTTGTTAAATCAGACTGATAAATATCACTGCCGGTACCGAAAGTAATAATGACATCCCAATTGCTCAAAGGATCGTTATTATTTGAATTATTGTTCTGTGTCTTTTTAACCATCGTGACACCTGGTGCCGAAGTGATGGGTGCGCCGGCTGAAAATATTTTGTGCACAGTCCAGTCAGCAGGATCAGGTGATCTCAGGTCAAAACGGTATAGATTACCACCATAATCACCAGCATAAGCCACATCTGCGACACCATCGCCATTAATATCAATTACTGTCGGGCCAGAAAGTCCACCAGTACGTTTATTTGATTCGTCTGCTTCTTCTGATTCGTCTTTATCAGATGAATTCAGCTCCGGCACCAAAGCAAGCTTGGCAATCAGATCACCTTTTCTGAAGCCAGTTTTCCTGTAGCCATCCGTACCGACATCCACACCAAGAATATCGTAAATATAAAGTGCAGACTCTGAAGACAGGGAACCCGCATTATCGCTACCCAGCGTAGAAGAATAATTATAGCCATTACCGATAAACGCAGCTTCACGGATATGGTTTTCTACAGCAGTGGCAGAGGCGCCGAGCTCTTCATTTACTCGTAGCCTTGCTATAGCAGGCGTACCCACGGTAAATCCAAAGTAATTGTTTTGTCCGGTAGGTGTCTGGAATAGGGATACGTCATTATACCAGCCAGAGCTGCCCATATTATCTACGGCAATTGGCTGACGGGAAACCAGATCCTTGCCGCCGATATTGATTGCAAATGCGCCACGCCCGGCCTGCCCCATGGTTGATAGCATAAATGTTTGTTGCGGACGCGGTTTTCCCTCTTTATCATTACTCTGTTCAGTTTGCTGTGCTACCATTCCTCCATTTAGAAGGAAACGATGCGGATGCTCACTGTTTTTGCCATAGTTATTATCGGTAAGGTATTTATAATAGTGAGCAACCAAGTCAGAGCCATCATTGCTTTGGCGTTCAATCCCCATAGGCATGAAGTTAAATTTTAAATCGTAAAAATGCGTTTTATCATTGGTAGCGCGGAAAACATATACCATGCCATCATTGGCTGAAGTAATCATGTATTTCAGAAGGTTACTTCCCTCATCCTTATTACCCGCAGTGATGATTGGATTATCAATGATGTCGCCCATATTTCGGGTTTCACCAAATCCGGGCATGGGTGAGGTGCCACGTTGACGGTAGTCAAGCACAAAGTCATCGTTTTTGATGGCGTCATCCGGTTTGGCGCGGCTAAGCCAAGTCAGTAACCCATTTACCCATTCTAACTGATTTTTGCCATTATTACTTATCTTAAATGTATCATTATTTAAGCCTGCCAGACTTCCTGAATACAGATAGGTTTTAGTACCATCATGCAATAATAGCTGGCGGTTATTAAATGAGGGCTCTACGCATTTGTTGTTGTTTTTCTCATCAGCTTTATCTTTTATAGGGCGAATACAGAGTTTAGTACTCCATGAGCCGGATTCAATCATGGCTGTAATTGATAAGTTGCTCTGATCGGAGCGAGATACAGCTACGGTTGGCGCAGTAGCAGTAGTATTTGTTGTAGAGGTTTCGGCGGATCCTTTAATTGATTCGAAGATTTTTTTAAAGGCTTCCTCAATTTCTTTTTGAGTGTTGGTGTTAAAGAAATGACCGGCATTTGGGCCTGGCTGGGCTCCGTTTTCCAGATATGGAATAGCTAACTTACCTAACTTGCTGTTTTTTTCGCCTAAACCCGCCCCAATAGTAAATGTTTCAGCCGTTTGCTCAAACGGCTTGCCGCCATTCAAAGGGTTAGGAGCATTCCATGCTTTCCCTGCCTTATCGGTAGGGCGTTTTGGAACATTAATAACATCACTAGCATTATCGTTATAATAATTTCCAGCGTAAATATAAGGCCCGAAACTTTTTTCGTTTAATGTTTTGGTGTAGTACTGCAGACGATAGGGCGTGTATTGATCCTCGTCACGAAAGAATTTACGTCTTTCATCGCTGTTTCTCATTTTTTCATCAAAATCAAAATATCCATCATCAGGTTTTCGGGCATAATAAAATCTTTTAGCTTCACCATCAGAAAGCAAAATGATATAAGATTTCTGACAGCGATATTGTAATTTATTCATTACTAAATTTCTGGCCAAAGTCGGAAATTGCCGTGTTGTTGGTGTAGTGCCGTGAGTTGGCATATTTTTAATGAGATCAGTCAATTTACCGTATTCGGCAGAATCGGAAGTATCATAAAAAGTATTATAACGTGGATCAACGCCACCGCTATGCAGTGGGTGGAAAGCAAAATACATATTATCATGATGGTTTGCGACAATATCCAGCAAAACATCTTTTACCCCATCAATTTTTCGGTATGGCCGGCAATAATAACGGATATCATCGGTATTGGTTGGCCGGCTTTCATACCCACGATATTCACTCCATGGAGACCAAGCTACGGTTCTTCCTCGCGCATTTTTTCTTATGGATGTACGATGCCTACACCTGTATATATGTCCTGATTTAAGTCTTTCCCTCATACTGGCTGAATCGTCGATGAAAAAGGTAACATTGGGTTTGACACTATAAGCTTTAGTAATCGTAGATGAGTTTTGTAAATGCAGAGGAATATCGGCAAATATATTGGCTTGTGCCAATGCTGGCAAGGCAGGAAAAGTACTCAGCGCAGCAATAACCGCTGAAAACAGTATTTTCTGTCTTTTAAATTTGTTATTTTTTGTAAATTTATATTTGCGGCGCATGTTAGTTACTCTCCACTTGCATGTTAGTTACTCATCACTTTAAGTGTAACAACAATATTGGTTTATATAAAATACATATAACCTTTAAATGTTCTTTTTTATTATTACTCCTAAATTTATATTTATTCAAATAAAAAATTAAGCTTTTAATGTAAAATATTGTTTACCCGAATGAGTTATTAAATAAAATTAATTTATTTGGAATTTAATTGTTAAAATTATAAATTACTTATGGAATAAATTTAATTTAAGATTATTCTGTTGTAGATAATCTGTTTGTTATAATATTTCTTTTAAAATAATGAAATTATAAAATATTTGTCAATAGTATATATATATGACAATTGCTATTTAATAAATAATTGTTTATTTATTAAATTATAATATTTGATTGAAAATTTTTTAAAGATTTTAATTAACTGGCCATAAAAATATTATCTGAATCAATGATTGTTTTAGTTATGGTGTTGCATATTTGTAAAAATATTTCTTCTAAATTCATCATCTGAATTACCACAAAATAAGTGATTTTTAGATAATTCTGGTTTTGCATAACAGAAACCAAATATAAAACGGCTAGTATTAACTAGCCGTTGATTTCATAAATTGGAGTTAGCTAGTATAGCCTGTTTTAATTTCCCGCCATGATAAACGCTTGAATCTGATTGGACATTTAGGTACATTAACTGTAATCACATTACCCTCTGTATCAATACCTTCTACTGGTGCTCGAGTGCATTCTTCTGGTAGCTTGCGTTCTCCAGGAGGTACTAGTGGAAGTTGTGTCCTACTACCACCTATATCATATCGATTGGCACCAGCTATCGTGAAATTATATAGTCCTTTAATGGTTTTCACTGCACCAATCGGAAGCGTTGAGTCTAAATTAAAATGCGGATCAGATTTTTTCAGTCTTGCGCCTGTTTTAATATTATACTGTATTACACTACTGTAAACTTCGCTTTCCTCTTTGCGTTCAGTTTCCTGGCAAGGATCGGGCAATTTGTCGTCTTTTGAGGTTTTATATTTTCGGGAAAAGACAACGCCGCCATAGGTAATAGTAATAGGTTTGGTTACCACACGTTCACCTGTGCCGCTTTCCAGATTGAAATACCAGCCCCGGTTAACCTTGGGGTTGAACTCGTTTTCAGAAAGTTGGCGATAGTTGCCACTGGTGCTTAATTCCTGTTTCAGCAGAGACTGTTTTGAAACTTCAGTCGGTACTCTGTCATTCAGGTTGTCATAGATACCATATACGGCCTGTTGCTCTTTACTTGATAAATCAGACTGATAAATATCACTGCCGGTACCAAAGGTAATAATGGCAGTTAGATTATTCTGAGTGCTATTATTGTTATTGCTATCTGAATTATTATCCTGTGTATTGTTAACCAGAATAACACCAGGTGCTGAAGTGATGGGTGCACCGGCGGAAAATATTTTATGTACAGTCCATTTATTAGGATTAGGTGATCTCAGGTCAAAACGGTATAAGTTACCACTATAATCAGCAGCATAAACTATATCTGCGACATCATCGCCATCAATATCAATTACTGTGGGGCTGGAAAGTCCACCAGTATATTTATCTGAATCAGGATCCTGTACCGGTGCAAGCTTGGCAATCAGTTCACCTTTTTTGAAGCCAGTTTTTCTGTAGCCATCCGTACCGACATCCACACCAAGAATATCGTAAATATAAAGTGCAGACTCTGAGGAGGGGCTGGCTGCATTATTGCTGGCCAGCATGGAAGAATAGTTATAGCCATTACTGATAAATGCAGCTTCACGGATGTGGTTCTCTACGGAAATAGTGGAAGCATTGGGCTCTTCATTTACCCTTAGCCTTGCAATGGCAGGTGCTCCCACAGTAAATCCAAAGTAATTGTTTTGTCCAGTAGGCGTCTGAAACAGGGGTACATCATGATACCAACCGAAGCTGCCCATATTATCTATAGCAATTGCCCGGCGGGAAAGCAGGTCATTGCCACCGATATTGATTGCAAACGCACCGCGTCCTGCTTGCCCCATTGTTGATAGCATAAATGTTTGTTGCGGAAGATCATCTCCATTTTTATCTTTACCCTGTTCAGTTTGCTGTACCACCATTCCTCCATTCAGAAGGAAGCGATGCGGATGCTGGCTGTTTTTACCATAATCTTTATTGGTAAGGTCTTTATAATAATGGGCAACCAGATCAGAACCATCGTTGCTTTGGCGTTCAATCCCCATCGGCATGAAGTTAAATTTCAAATCGTAAGGATGCTGTGTGTTATTAGTAGCACGGAAAACATACACCATACCATCATTGGCTGAGGTAACCATGTATTTTTGCAAGCCGCTACTCTCATCATGATCACCTGCGGTGATGATTGGATTATCAATGATGTCGCCGATATTTCTTCTGGTTTCATCAAGTTTTCCATCGGCTAAGATAGTACGATTACGGTAGTCGAGCACAAAGTTATCAGTTTTGATGGCATTATCCGGTTTGGAGCGGCTAAGCCAGGCCAGTAAACCATTTACCCATTCCGACTGATTTTTACCATTATTGCCTATCTTAAATGTATCATTGTTCAAACCGGTCAGACTACCTGAGTACAAATAGGTATGGGTGCCATCGTTTAATAATAGTTGGCGGTTATCAAATGATGGCTGCGCGCTGCATGGGTTATTGGTTTTATCTTTTATTTCGCGAATACAGATTTTACTACTCCATGAGCCAGATTCAACCATGGCTGTAATTGATATTTTGCCCCGTTCTGATTGGGATATGGCCACAGTTGGTGCAGTCGCAGTAGTGGTGGTGGTGTTAGTTTCGGACTCGCCTTTAATTGACTTAAAGATTTCTTCAAAAGCACCCACAATTTCTTTTTGGGAATTGGCATTAAAGAAATTACCAGACGGCATGGCTCCGTTTTCCAGATATGTAATGGCAATTTGTCCTACTGCATTGGTTTTCTGACCCAGACCCACGCCAATAGTAAATGTTTCAGCCGTTTGCTTGAACGGTTTATTGTCATTCAGGGGATCTGGACCATCCCACGGTTGCCCTGCATTATCGGTAGTGCGTTTGTGAACAGTGGTATAAATTGTACTACCATCAGAATAGTAATATTTATTATCGTAAATATAAGGCCCGAAACTTTTTTCCTTTAATATTTTGGTGTAATGTTCCAGACGATGGGGCTTGTGTTCAGTCCGATAATTGCCGCCACGATTAAAGAAATCATATCTTTCCTGATTGGTTTTCCATCCGCTATCAAAATAACCATCCATTATGGTATCTGATCTGGCAACGGTGTTATCAGCCTCACCGTCTGAAAGCAGAACAATATATGATTTCTGACAGCGATACTGTAATTTGTTCATCACCAGATTTCTGGCTACAACTGCTATCTGCTGTGTAGTTGGTGTACCGCCGCCAGTTACAAGATCTTTGATGTGTGTAGTCAATTCATTATATTGTGCAGGATCTGAAGTATCATAAAAGGTATTATAGCGGTCATTGGTACCAAGTAGGGGACGGAAGGCAAAATACATATCATTACGGTATTTGGCCAGAATATTCAGCAAAACATCTTTTACTCCATCGATTTTTTTGAATTGCCGACATCTGTATTGAATATCATCGGTGTTGGCAGGTGTTTCCTGAAATCCATACTGGTATTCACTCCATGGAGACCATGCTGAGGTTGTTCCCTGCGCATTCTTTCTAATGGATGTACGGCTTCGGCATTTAATTGAATCCCCCTGAAGTTTTTCATTCATACTGGCTGAGGAATCAATTAATAAGGTAATATTAGGTTTGATACTGTAAGCAGTAGTAACCGTAGATGAGTTTTGCAAATGTAGCGGGATATCGGCAAATATATTAGCTTCTGCCAGTGCCTGGGTACTTAAAGCTCCTGCTACTGCAATAAATAGAAATTTTTTCCCTTTTCGAAATCTGCTTTTTTTATTGTTTATATTTAAAGTGCTCATAGTAAATTACTTTCCAGCATAGGTAAATATGGCAAATTGATTAAAATAATGTGCTATTAATGTGTTATACATAAATTATCATGATTATATACTATTTTATATATGTTAAATAAGATGTTATCCTGTTTGAATAATGATAATTTAAAATTATGTAATGGTGATTTATGTTTTATTTATATTTCTCTTTAAATGAATAATAGCTTCAATCTGGATTTAAATATTTGTATTTATTATTAATTATAGCCAAAATAGAAGAACTTTAATGTATTTAGAATACAAAATTGTATTTATAAGAAACCATACATTTATAAATTTATGTAATATATGAGAATAATTTATTTAACATAATGATTTTTCGATTAAATTATTCTTTTGTTCTTTTTGATATATTGTTTTTTATAAAATTATAATTATTGAGATAAAGGCAGGCAGATTAATTTTTGGTTATATGTAAATTAATGAAAACGAATAGCTGATTAGTCTCAGCCAGTTTATTTATTAGTTAATTTTAATAATCTGTTTTAATTTTTTATGAGGAGCAGCCGTTAAATCTGATGGGGCAGTATGACACGCGAACGGTTGTTTTTTCTTTATCAGTAGCAGTAATAACAAATATGATGAAGATGTACTTTCCAGAATTGTTTGTAATTTGAAGAACCAGCCTCGAGGCTTAAAGGAATTAAACGGTTTATTGTTTAGCTGGCGGTAGTGGCTGTTTTAGGTAACAACTTTTGTAAAAAACTTCCTTTGCTGATTTAAATCATTATCGATTGCGCATACGGTTTGCCGTCTTTATTTTCAGATCAGTCTGATAGATAGTGCTGCTAATAGCAAAAGTGACTATTGCAGTTGGGTATAAGCTTTAGTTATGGTGAATGCTGCTAATATTAGAACTTGCTATGCCTTTTGTCAGAAATGCATCTGGCACTGCTGTGGTTGATGCATCAAAGATAAAAATTTTATGCACTTTCCAATTCTCAGAATTTGATACATGCAAACCAAAGTAGTACAGATTAATCATGTAATTGCCGGCATATACGATATTGGTTATGCCATTATTATTTATCGCAATTACTATAGGGTTAAAGGTTGGCAGTGCTATTTGGTGCAATCAGTTTGGTAATCGGTTCATCTTTTTACATTCTGCTACGATATAGACTGTGGTGCCTACGTCTATGCCGGGAATATCATAAGTATACAATGCAGATTCTGGCGATGGTCTGCGGTAATATGCTGTGCCAGTGAAAGGAAGCGGTAATAGCCAATACAGATAAATGCAGTCTGACGAATATAATCAGTTATTGATGTAACCAAGGCACCTGCATTGGCTTTAACTGGTATACGGGCAATGGCAGGAATGCCGATAGTGTTGCCAAGCTGATTATTTTTACAGCTAAGTGTCTAAAATGAGAAGACATTTTTATGCCGGCTCTACAACTGCATTGTTTTCAGCCACTACGGCTCTGTCAGTAATGACATTATATCCACTGGTATTCCTGGTAAATGCACCACCTCTGGTCTGTACGAGTGTGGGAAGCATAAATATCTGTTGCGGAAAGTTATTGCTGTCTTCAGTTTGCTATATGTTTATGCTGCCATTTAGCAGGAGGTGGTGAGGACAGATGTTATTGGCGCCATAAGTTTTACAGGTCAAAGTTTTATGGTAGTGAAGGCGACCAAATTGGAATTATCATTACTTTGTCTTGCGATGGCTATGTAATTAAATTTAAAAATCATAGAGATAATTGGTATTGTTGCTGGAGCAGAAAACGAAAACCATGTCAGCATTGGCTAATGCAATCAGGTACTGCTGGCGATAATTTTCGATATTGCCGGCAGTGAGAATGGTATTATTGATAATGTCTTCCTGATTGTGGATATTGCCAAAATCTTTCAGCAGGTTGGAGGATAGGAGTATTTTTCAGGACTGTGGCATCGATATGTAAACGGTTTAGCCAGACAAGCAGGCTGATGCACCACTCAGCACGATTTTTATTGTTGTTACTGATTTTGAGCGTGTTGCTATTAAAGCTGCGGACGTTCTCATTGTACAGGCAGGCATTTTTACCTTCATTGAGTAGCAGTAGTCGGTTATTGTGGGAAGGCCGCATCGGGCAAGAGTAATTGCTATTGGTTTTATCTATAGTCAATGCAAATCTCAAATCTGGCTACTCCCATAAACCGGTTTCTGTTTGGCGATAATTGACAAATTACCTATGCTGGTATTGGAAATGGCTATAGCTATAGTTTGAATGGCTGTTACGGTTATTTTAACTTTGATGGTTTTAAATATTTTGCCAAAGGTACGGATGATTTCATTGCGGGGATTGGCATTGACAAACGATCTTTGGAGTCGTTTTTTTCATTGTATACACTGTTTGATATTGCGCCAATTTGCAGATGGGGGATAACTATGTTTGTTTTATCGGTATTGCGCTGGCCTAAGTTCAAGCCAATAGTGAATGTTTGCGCGGTTTGGCGAAAGCGTTGGTTAGCGGATAAATTGCATTCCATGGCTGGCCTGAATTATCGGTATTTGTTCTGATTGCTAAGGCTTTAATAGATTTGCCGGTTGAGTTGTAAGAATCTTTGATAGATGTAGTCACCAAGGTTGAAGTGGTTAAGGCTGTCTGTGTAGTATTTCAGACGCAATGGTTGTTAGCATTGTGATTATGCGCAATGAAGTTCAGTTTAAATTTGTTATTCAAGGAGTCGCAATCACAATAGACATCATGGCGTGAATCTTTGCTATTAGCGTAGCTTTGTTGGATATGGAAATAGGTGTTATCAATTTCACTATCATCTTGTGATTTTGATTTCTATTTTAAGATATTAATTGTGATGTAAGTTAATTGTATTGTTAATGTTGATGTGCTTGTGAATTTCAGGTGAAAAGTGTGTATCTGCCGGTAAAGTGTATCTGATAATATTGTTTGCCTATGGCCTATAAAAATTAATTACTGGTCATGGTAAACTTTATTTTTGAAAACAATAAACTATAAAATAAGTGCGCTATGTTGAAAAAAAGGCTTGCTGTGTTGCTTACTCTATGATTAAATACGCGCCTCAACAGCACAGGGTGATTAGCTCAGTTGGTAGAGCGTCTGCCTTACAAGCAGAATGTCGGCGGTTCGACTCCGTCATCACCCACCAGTTTTCTGTTTTATGCATAGCATAAAACATGCGCGGTGGTAGCTCAGTTGGTTAGAGTACCGGCCTGTCACGCCGGGGGTCGCGGGTTCGAGCCCCGTCCGCCGCGCCAATTAACATTTTTGCTGTTTTCTTTTTTTATGGGTGATTAGCTCAGTTGGTAGAGCGTCTGCCTTACAAGCAGAATGTCGGCGGTTCGACTCCGTCATCACCCACCAGTTTTTTATTTTATGCATAGCATAAAATATGCGCGGTGGTAGCTCAGTTGGTTAGAGTACCGGCCTGTCACGCCGGGGGTCGCGGGTTCGAGCCCCGTCCGCCGCGCCAATCAGCATTTTTGCTGTTTTCTCTTTATGGGTGATTAGCTCAGTTGGTAGAGCGTCTGCCTTACAAGCAGAATGTCGGCGGTTCGACTCCGTCATCACCCACCATAAATTTCTCTCTTTTTTATCTTGCCTGATTAATTTTCTATTTGATTAATCCAATTATTGGTATTTGAATGTGATATTTTTGCTGATAGTGCGATTAATGTATGATGATATTTGCAATAATAAATTTGTTGCAACTACAGCATTTACGGTAACAGGTTCTCACACATATTTATGCATTACTGAATAAACGATATGTATCTGCTTGTATATACATGAGATATTTTACTTGGCAGAGGTTACAAACTATCTTATAATTTAACGCTCGATCAGTTTTTGATTGTTTGTGCGGATATGGCGAAATTGGTAGACGCACCAGATTTAGGTTCTGGCGCCGAAAGGTGTAAGAGTTCGAGTCTCTTTATCCGCACCATTGATTTTAAAAGATATCTCAGAAATGAAGATATCTTTTTTTATTTTGTTTATGCTGTTCAGTTTGATTTACTAGCCTACATTTGATTCAAGTTTCTATTTTTCTGCTGTTCTTAAAATCATTTATTTGTTTATCCATTTGTTTTATCAGTTGGAATAAGCTCAATCCAAATTGTAACCAGTTTACTTGATATTATTATCAGGATAAATCTCAGGTTTATGTCAGCTTTTATTTGATGAAAGCAGCTAAATATCTGTTTGAGTTAAGTTTGAATATTCAAACATGTACCCAGAGTCTGGGCACGCACTAACGTATTGGAATTGGTTATAAGACGGAGCCATAGATTAGCATTTAAATGAACTCATCCGGTTTAATTAACTATGCTGGATTGATTAATTCATGTTAGTTAATATGCTGATTTTTAAAATATCTTTATTCTGTGGTGTCAATCTGAACTTAATTAAAAATATGAATTGGCTGGCTTCAGTTTGCTGATTTATCTCTATAAAAAACTGCACTGTGTGGAATAAAGCTGATTCAAACAGTGCAGTTTATGATTCAGATAAGTGATTGCTTGAATTACATAGTTTCTAATGTATCTATGCCTAATAAAGCCAGACCTTGTTGTAGGGTTTGGCCGGTAAGGCTGGTTAGCTGTAAGCGGCTATTGCGTGTGGCATCATCTGTTTTCAGTATCGGGCAGGCTTCATAGAAACGGCTGAAGAGGGTAGCAATCTGATACAGGTAAGCTGCCAGATAATGTGGATAGGCGGTATCAGCAACGCTATCAAGTATGTCTTCAAATTTGAGTAATTCTACTGCCAGCTGTTGTTCCAGTGGTTCATTGAGGCTAATCTTGGTATTTTTATCCCATGCACCTGCTTTGCGGAAAACACTTTGTACTCGGGTATAGGCATACTGTAAATAGGGGGCTGTATTGCCTTCAAATGACAGCATGCTGTCCCAGTCAAATATGTAATCGCTGGTGCGGTTTTTACTTAAATCAGCATATTTCACTGCACCAATACCTACTACTTGCCCTATATGAGCTATTTCGTCAGGGCTCAGCTCGGGATTTTTACTGGCGACTAAAGCAGATGCACGAGTCACAGCTTCATTGAGCAAGTCCATCAGTTTTACTGTGTCGCCACTGCGGGTTTTAAACGGTTTGCCATCTTTGCCCATCATGGTGCCAAAGGGGATGTGTTCAGCATGTACGGTTTCGGGTAGCCAGCCAGCTTTGCGGGCTACGGTGAACAATTCATCAAAATGCAGGCTTTGGCGTGCATCCACAACGTATAAGAGACGATTGCCGTGCAAGGTATTGATGCGATAGCGCACACAGGCTAAATCGGTACTGGCGTAAAGGAAACCACCATCTTTTTTCTGGATAATGAATGGCGCCGGTTCGTCGTCCTGATTTTTAAATTCTTCAAGAAAAACTACTTTAGTTCCATCGCTGTCTACGGCAATGCCCTTGGCCAGGAGTTCGTTTACGGTAGATTGCAGCTGGTCGTTATAAAATGATTCGCCGGTTACATCGGTTGGTAACAGTTTTAAGCCCAGCTTTTGGTAAACAGCCTGAGCGTGTTGTAATGATGTTTGTACAAACTGTTGCCATAAGGCCAGTACGCTGGCATCGCCACTTTGTAATTTCACTACATATTCACGTGCGGTATTGGCGAAGGTTTCGTCTTCGTCAAAGCGTACTTTGGCGTTGCGGTAAAACTGCTCCAAATCAGCCAGTTCGAGATCAGCACGACCATTTTGTTGCTGTTCAGTCAGATAGGCTACCAGCATACCAAATTGGGTACCCCAGTCTCCCACGTGATTCTGCGCAATAACTTTGTGTCCCAGAAAAGACAGTACCCGGTTCAGGCTGTCTCCGATGATGCTGGAGCGTAAATGCCCTACGTGCATTTCTTTAGCCAGATTGGGTGAAGAATAATCGATAACTATTGTTTGTGGTTCACTGCTGCGGATAATGCCTAAATGATCATCCTGTAATGCATTTTTGATATATTGAGCCAGTTTTTCCGGCCGCAGACGCAGATTAATAAAACCCGGGCCAGCGACTTCTGCTGTGGCAATCAGGGTATTTTCCTGTAGAGCATCGGCAATTTTCTGTGCCAGTTCGCGTGGATTTTGTTTGGTTTTTTTGGCTGCGCCCATTACGCCATTAATCTGATAATCACCAAAATCACGGTTTTTAGCAGGTTGCAGGACAATTGGATGTTCGGCGAGTCCGGTTGCGCTGAATGCTTTTTCAACTTCAGCTGCAACTTGTTGATGTAATTTCATGTTGGTTTAACTATTAGGAAAATGGCTAATTTTCGCATAAATACGCGTAAATCGCATTAACAGAACATGGTAGCAGGTGGGTTATAGCCTGATTCGTTTTTGCTGCTGATTAGAAAATTTATTCTGTAACAGGATAGGGTTGTTGTATGGTTAGGTAAATAACGGTCTGTTGGTGGGCTGAGTTTTTATTTTATATCTTGTTCGTATAGGATAAAGCAGATATTGCTACTATCTATCTGATTTGCAGATGGATATTTGGTTGTTTATGCAGGCCTGCAAAATCAGCCGACGCGATAAAAGGCCAGACTACCCAGCAGGTTTGGCCACAGGGAGATGCGTTTATTGCCACTCATAACGGCGCGTTGCAGAACTTTTAGATGGTTTTTGGTACATAATCTGTCGAAATCCTGAAGTGTACACCAGTGAATATTGGGGGTGTTATACCATTGATAAGGCATACGCTCCGATACGGGCATATGTCCGCCTAAGGCGATTTGCAGGCGATTGCGCCAATAGCCGAAGTTAGGAAAGGTCACAATGGCTTCTCTGGCTACGCGTTTCATTTCCTGCAGGATGTTTTCGGTGTTTTTCATCGCTTGGATAGTCTGGCTTAAAACAATGATATCAAAGCTGTTATCGTTAAAGTGTTGCAAACCGGCTTCCAGATCAGCCTGTATGACATTTACGCCACGCTGCATGGCGGCCAAAACACTGCTGGTGGCAATTTCCAGTCCGTAACCCTGACAGTTTTTGTGTTTGATCAGGGCAGCCAGTAGTTCACCATCACCACAGCCTAGGTCGAGCACACGGCTATTGGGGGCGATCCAGTCGAAAATCATTTGTAAGTCACCACGCAGTGGTGTTGACGAAGTATTCATTGTGTTAGTTCGGTGGCTATATTATTAAAATAAATACGGATGGCAGCCTGATAGTCTGTGTCTTCCATTAAAAATGCATCATGACCATGGGCAGACTGGAGTGCTATATATTGTACAGGTTTGTTGGCGGCAACCAGAGCGTCGAGCAATTCCTGTGAACGTCTGGGGGAGAAGCGCCAGTCACTGCTGAAGCTGGCAATCAGTATTCTGGCCTGAATTGCTGATACTGCGGCAACTAAGTCGCCAGCATAATCACGCGCCGGATCAAAGTAATCCAGTGCTTTTGTCATCAGTAAATAACTATTGGCATCAAAAGCATCGGCAAATTTATCACCTTGATAATGTAGGTAGGATTCTACTTCAAATTCAACGTTGTAATCATACTGATAGTTTGGCTGACGCATTTGCCGGCCAAATTTTTTGCCCAGCCCGTCTTCTGCCAGATAGGTGATGTGTCCCATCATGCGTGCTATACGCAAGCCACGGCGGGGAATCCGTTGTTGCAGGGCATAATGACCCTGACAGAAATCAGGGTCGGTAAGAATGGCTTGACGGGCTACATCATTAAAAGCGATATTTTGTGTCGATAACCGGGGAGCGGAGGCAATGATTAATGCATGACGTAAGCGTTGTGGCTGATCAATTGCCCACTGTAATGCCTGCATTCCGCCCAGGCTGCCGCCCATTACTGCTGCCCACTGCTGGATACCCAGCCGGTCGGCCAGCATGGCCTGACTCTGAACCCAGTCTTTTACTGTCACCATGGGAAAGTCGGCACCATATGCTTTGCTGGTGGCCGGATTGATGCTCAGTGGTCCGGTACTGCCATGGCAGCCTCCCAGATTATTCAGGCCTACGACAAAAAAGCGGTTGGTATCAACCGGTTTGCCGGGGCCAACCATATTGTCCCACCAGCCGGGATGTTTATCGTTACTGCTATGGTAGCCGGCAACGTGGTGATTTCCAGACAGCGCATGACATATCAGTACCGCATTACTTTTGTCTGTATTAAGGGTGCCATATGTTTCAACCATTAATTCAAACTGTGGTAAAACACAACCGTTCTGCAAGGTTAACGGGCAGTCAAAAGACATTTTCTGCGGGGTAACTATGCCAATACTGTCTATTTCTTTCATGGGAATAGGTAAAAGAATAGAAAACTGGCATTATAACGGCTTTGTCTGGTTTGCACAGATTTAACGTGTTTTGGAAAATATATGCTAGGCCGATTGTTGCGTCTGTTTGTTGTGGTAATTTTGCTGGGTGTGTTGTTAAAGTATGTGCTTGGAAAACAACAAAAGCAGAAACTTGGTTATTGGGTGCACTGTCTGGCGCTGATATTGTTGTTGATTACTTCGCTGATGTGGCTGTTACATGCACTGCAATCGGATTTCTGGTAATTCAGAAGTGTTGTAGTTTTGATTAATAAAAGATATCCGGCCAGCTATTCAGGCCGGCCGGATATTTTGTTCGTGTTTTATAATAAATTGCTAACTTCAGCTTTTTCTTCTTCAAGCTCGGCTAAAGTCTGGTTGATACGCTGCTGGCTGAATTCATCAATTGGCAAATCTTTGACAATGGTGTACTCACCATTTTCACAGGTCATGGGGAAGCCAAATACAATTCCTTCCGGAATACCGTAGGAACCATCGGATGGTACACCCATGGTAACCCATTCGCCATCACTTCCGATTAACCAGTCATGAATCTGATCAATAATGGCGTTGGCGGCACTGGCTGCTGAAGACAGGCCGCGAGCTTCGATAATAGCAGAACCGCGTTTACCTACTTTAGGCAGATATTCGTTTACATACCAGTCCTGATCATTGATCATTTCTGCTACATTTTCGTTATCTAAAGTTGCAAAGCGGTAATCAGTGTACATGGTAGGGCTGTGATTTCCCCATATGCACAGTTTTTTAATTTTACTCACTGGCTTACCGGTTTTTTCAGCCAGCTGGCTAAGTGCGCGGTTTTGATCCAGACGCATCAGGGCAGTGAAGTTTTTAGCTGGCAGGTCTGGTGCGGACTTCATGGCAATATAGGCATTGGTATTGGCCGGATTACCAACTACCAGTACTTTTACATCACGGCTGGCCACTTTATTTAAAGCTGCACCCTGAGTGGTAAATATTTCTGCATTTGCCTGTAGCAGATCGCTGCGTTCCATACCTTTAGTACGCGGGCGGGCGCCAACGAGGATGGCTATGTCTGCATCTTTGAATGCTACTTCTGGATCATGTGTAGCGAACATGTCGACCAGTAGAGGAAATGCGCAATCCTGTAATTCCATCATCACGCCCTGAGCAGCAGTTTGTGACTGTGGTAAATCAAGAAGTTGCAGAATAACCGGAGTATCAGTTCCAAGCATGTCACCACTGGCAATGCGGAACAGCAAAGCATAACCAATCTGACCGGTAGCACCCGTCACGGCGATGCGCACAGGTTTTTTCATAACTTATCCTCTTAAAAATAAAAACACGACTACAAATATTTTTCTTGTCTTTAAAGCGGTGGATTTGGCAGCACTACAAGAATTTGGCGCGTATGATAACAAAATTCTGTTTAAGGTTAAATTAATTGGCGTAATAGATTGGTGTCTTTTTGAGAATATTGGCGCAATTTTTCGTGCTATCTTATGTCTTATATAAGACTTTGTTTACTTGAGTTTGAAATGTCGTACAATAGATTAAAAATTAATCCGCTTAAAAGGCATATGCCTTTATACCAGTTAGTAATGCAGAGGGTTGTACATTTACTTGTGGATGGTGATTTCAGACCCGGACAGCAGTTACCCAGTGAATGGGATCTCGCTGCACTATGGGGCGTGAGTCAGGGTACGGTACGCAAGGGTTTGAATGAACTGGTATCGCGAGGCATTTTGCAGCGTCATCAGGGAGTAGGTACTTTTGTTACACAGCAAAACTGGGACTGGGGTTATTACCCTTTTACCGAAATACCTGTATTGCAACAGGGTAAAACGGAAAGGGTATGGCCAGTAGCAGAGGTCCTTAGTCTGGTGCTGGCTGCTGCTGACGAGGAAACAGCTGTACAGCTAGGCTTAAAAATAGCGGAGCCAGTGTGGAGAATTGTGTTGCTATGGCGTACTGGTTATATAGAGGTGGCGGTAGATGAACTATTTTTACCTGTTGCATTATTACCGGATTTAAATGTGCGATTTATACATCGCCGCCGCAGTTTTTATGCTTTTTTGTTGCTTGAATATGATGTTCTGGTGGATACTGCGCAACAATGGCTCTGGCAGACTGTGTTGCATCCAGAAACAGCCAGACTGCTGAAAGCGGATAAGGCTCTGCCTGCACTTTGTCTGGGACGTTTGAGCCAGAGTGTTGACGGTGTGCACTATGAGTGGCGCCGGCGTTATTTACAGCTTGGAAATCAGGCTCTGCAGTTAAGTGGTACTACTGCTGAATTTTGAGGGCTGAATTGTAAATAATCTGTGTGTTTTGTTTTTACCTATTTGTTAAAAACTAGGTCAATTGCTGTAAATTTCGGTTTGAGGCGGCTCAGGTCGCTAGTTTTGAGTTTTAAATCTTCTAATAATCAAGAGGAGTTACCGATGCAAAAAGAAAGGCCAGTGTATCTGGATATACATAAGATACGATTACCCATTCCGGGTATTGTATCTATTTTTCATCGTTTCAGTGGTGTGGCGCTGTTTATCTGTATTCCGCTGTTGTTATGGCTGTTTTCAGGTACGCTGTCCCATGAATCTGCGTTTAATACCTATCATGCGCTTGTGCAGAATCCTTTGGTGAAGTGTGTTCTTTTTGTTCTGCTGCTGGCTTATGTTTATCACAGTCTGGCTGGTGTTCGATTCCTGCTGCTGGATATTCATAAAGGCACAGAGTTGAAAACAGCACGAACTTCTGCCAAAGCAGTAGTTGTTTGCGCAATTGTATTGACCGTTATTATTTATGGAGCGTGCTTATTATCATGATTGATCGTAACTTGGCTGGCGCGCACTATGGTTTGCGCGACTGGATTATGCAGCGTATCACCGCAGTAGTCATGTTGGTGTATTCAGTACTCTTTTTAATCATGATTATTTGCTTACCGCACAGTTATCAGCAATGGCAGTGTTTCTTTGCTCAAACCTGGGTACGTCTGATAACACAGATTTTTGTGCTGGCGCTGGTATTACATGCCTGGGTTGGCATTCGTGATTTGTGGATGGACTATATTAAACCGGCAGGTTTGCGCCTGTTTTTGCATGTCGCCACAATTTTATGGCTGCTTGGCAGTCTGATTTATTCTGTTAAAGTGATTTGGGGGTTAGCATGAGTATGCCCAAGAGTTTACCGGTACGTCGTTTTGATGCAGTAATCGTTGGCGGCGGTGGTGCAGGGCTTCGTGCGGCTCTGCAATTATCTAAAGCAGGTTTGAATACAGTGGTGTTGTCCAAGGTTTTCCCAACCCGTTCTCATACGGTAGCCGCTCAGGGTGGTATCTCTGCCTCTCTTGGCAATGTGCAGGAAGATCACTGGAACTGGCATATGTACGATACGGTTAAAGGTTCTGACTGGCTGGGTGATCAGGATGCGATTGAATTCATGACGCGCCGTGCACCTGATGCTGTTGTGGAACTGGAACACATGGGTATGCCGTTTGACCGTGTTGAATCTGGCAAGATTTATCAGCGTCCGTTTGGCGGACATACAGCCGAATTCGGTAAACGTGCGGTAGAGCGCGCCTGTGCTGTGGCAGACCGTACCGGCCACGCGATGCTGCATACTTTGTATCAGCAAAATGTACATGCAGAAACCCAGTTTTTTGTTGAATGGGCTGCTCTTGATCTGATTCGTGATTCCGAGGGTGTGGTTATTGGTGTTGTCGCCATGGAAATGGAAACGGGTGAAGTTTTCATTCTGCATGCCAAGGCGGTGTTATTTGCCACAGGTGGCGCGGGCCGTATTTATGCTTCTTCTACCAATGCCTATATGAATACTGGTGATGGTTTGGGTATGGCTGCACGTGCTGGTATTCCTCTGGAAGATATGGAGTTCTGGCAGTTCCATCCTACTGGTGTGGCTGGTGCCGGAGTTTTGATTACTGAGGGTGTACGTGGCGAAGGCGGGATTCTGCTGAACAGTGAGGGTGAGCGTTTTATGGAGCGTTATGCACCTACTGTGAAGGATTTGGCTTGCCGTGACGTGGTTTCGCGGGCTATGTCCATTGAAATCCATGAAGGCCGTGGTGTTGGTAAGAATAAGGACCACGTTCTGCTGAAAGTAGATCATCTTGGTGCAGAAAAAATTATGGAAAAATTGCCGGGTATTCGCGAAATTTCCATTCAGTTTGCTGGTGTTGATCCGATTAAGGACCCGATTCCGGTGGTGCCAACCTGTCACTATATGATGGGAGGTATTCCTACCAATTATCATGGTCAGGTGGTAATGGCCAAAGGTGATGACCTGGAAGCTCCGGTGCCTGGTTTTTATGCAGCAGGTGAATGTGCCTGTGCATCGGTGCATGGTGCTAACCGTCTGGGTACCAATTCATTACTTGATCTGGTGGTGTTTGGTAAGGCAGCTGGTGATCATATGATTGATTATATTAAGAAACAGGGTACACATCGTGAGTTGCCTGCTGATGTGGGCGAGAAAACACTTGCACGCCTTAGCCGTCTGGATAATCAGACTAATGGTGAAGAAGTATCTGAGGTACGTAATGACTTGCAACGGTGTGTTCAGTCGCATGCAGGTGTGTTCCGTACCGATGCTTTGTTGCAGGATGGCATTGAGAAAATTAATGCGATTGCTGAACGCGTAGCCAAAACGCAGATTCATGACAAGAGTAAAGTGTGGAATACAGCACGACTTGAAGCACTGGAACTGGATAATCTGATTGAAGTGGCTCAGGCTACGCTGGTTTCTGCTGCTGCACGTAAAGAATCACGTGGTGCCCATGCTTCAGATGACCATCCAAACCGTGACGATGAAAACTGGATGAAACACACACTATATTACGCAGAAGACCAGCATCTGGAATATAAGCCGGTACATACCAAACCTTTGAGTGTGGAATATATAAAACCGGCTGAACGCGTTTACTAAGGAACTATCAAGATGGAAAAAATCCGCTTCCAAGTGTACCGCTACAATCCTGATGTGGATGCCAAGCCGTACATGAAAGATTATGAACTCGAAATCGAACCTACAGATGTGAAGCTGTTGGATGCGCTGATCAAGCTTAAGGCGCAGGATGACAGCCTGTCTTTTCGCCGCTCCTGCCGTGAAGGCATTTGTGGTTCTGATGGGATGAATATTAATGGTAAGAATGGCTTGGCCTGTCTGACTGATATTCGCAGTTTGAAGCAGCCAATTGTTTTGAAACCACTGCCAGCTTTGCCTGTTATTCGTGACTTAATTGTTGATTTTACGCAGTTCTTTAATCAATATCATTCAGTTAAACCCTATTTGATCAATGACACGGCGGCACCGACAGGGGAGCGTTTACAGTCGCAGGCAGAACGCAAAGAGCTGGACGGTCTGTATGAATGTATTTTGTGTGCCTGCTGTTCTACGTCATGTCCTTCGTTCTGGTGGAATCCGGACAAGTTTGTTGGCCCGTCCGGTTTGTTGAATGCTTATCGTTTTATTGCTGATACTCGTGATACGCGCACTAATGAACGTCTGGATAACCTGAATGATCCTTACCGGCTGTTCCGTTGCCATACGATTATGAATTGTGTGGATGTTTGTCCGAAACATCTGAATCCAACGCGGGCTATCGGTAAGATTAAAGATTTAATGTTAAGAAGAGCAATCTGATGCAGCATTTTGATGATAATGCCAAACGTCGCATACGCTGGTTAACCCGTCGTGGCCTGCTGGAGCTGGATATTATTTTAGGTCGCTTTATGTCTCATACCTTTGATCAGCTATCAGATGATGAGTTGAATGCATTTGTGGCGTTAATGGATTTACCTGACCCGGAAATCCTGGCATTGATCAATCAGTCTGGAAACTGTAAAAGTGCCCAGTTTGAGCCTGTTCTGGAGAAAATCAGGCAGGCTCAATTTTTGTAAATGCTTCTCTTTCGTTAATGTTTTTTAGTTTAGTTTATTTAAATAGAAAAAGTGAAAATTAAGGAGTTGGAGATGGCCAAGAACGCTATACTAAACATTGAAGGACAAGAGCCTTTTGAGATGCCGGTATTGTCTGGCAGTTTGGGGCCGGATGTAGTTGATATTAATAAGCTGTATGCTGGTACAGGCATGTTTATGTTTGACCCAGGGTTTACATCAACAGCATCCTGCGAATCGAAAATCACCTTTATCGATGGTGAAAAGGGGCAGTTATATTATCGTGGATATCCCATTGAACAGCTAGCGGAGCACAGTGATTATCTGGAAACCTGCTATTTGCTGATATATGGTGAGTTACCTGATGCAGTCGAAAAACAGAAATTCGAACTGGGTGTTTTGCGTCATAATATGGTGCATGAACAGCTAACCTGGTTTTTCCGAGGATTTCGTCGTGATGCTCATCCGATGTCAATGATGGTAGGGGTAGTAGGTGCACTGGCGGCATTCTATCAGGATAGTTTGGATATTAATAATCCTGATCACCGCCGGATTGCTGAATACCGCATGATTGCCAAGGTGCCAACTCTGGCTGCAATGTGTTATCGCTACTCAAAAGGTTTGCCATTTAATTATCCGCGTAACAGTTTGTCTTATACCGGCAACTTTATGCATATGATGTTTGCCAAACCAACTGAGGACTATGTAGTCAATCCTGTGCTGGAACGTGCTCTGGATCGGATTTTCATTTTGCATGCGGATCATGAGCAGAATGCTTCCACATCAACTGTGCGTTTGGCTGGTTCGTCTGGTGCCAATCCTTTTGCCTGCATTGCCGCGGGTATTGCCTGCCTGTGGGGGCCGGCTCATGGTGGTGCCAATGAGGCAGTGTTGAAAATGCTGGATGAGATTGGTGATGTATCCCGTGTTGAAGAATTTATACAGGGAGTTAAAGAAAAACGTTATCGTCTGATGGGTTTTGGGCATCGTGTATACAAAAACATGGATCCACGTGCCAAGATTATGAAACAGACTTGTGATGAAGTATTAAATGAGCTGGGATTACAAGACAGTCCTAAATTCAAGCTGGCAATGGCTTTGGAAAAAATTGCTCTGGAAGACCCGTATTTCATTGAACGCAAGCTGTATCCCAACGTTGATTTTTACTCCGGTATTGTTTTAAGTGCATTGGGTATTCCGACCACGATGTTCACTGTGCTGTTTGCTTTAGCCCGTACCGTAGGTTGGGTATCACACTGGCACGAAATGATTGCTGACCCGAATCAGAAAATTGGCCGTCCACGACAGCTATATACTGGTTCTGGCCGGCGCGATTATCTACCTGTAGATAAACGCTAATTATTTGTGTGTTCAGGCAGCTTTATAAGCTGCCTGAAACATACTGATGCTTCATCCCTATGTATGCGCGTGGTGATCTGGAATCGGTATGTTGATATGCGGTAATCTGGAATCGGCATTCGATTCTCGAATTGAATATTGGTAGGGGATAGTGATATTCCTGTTTTATTAGTTTAAGGTAAAAAAGGGTTTTTACCATGATGGAAGAACAAACCAGTCTTTCTTATTTATATGGTGCCAATGCTCCTTACATTGAGGAGCTGTATGAGAACTACCTGAAAGATCGAGATTCAGTTGATGAATACTGGAAAGATTATTTTGACAAAGTAGCTGCATTGCCAGGCTATGTTGCCAAAGATATCCCGCAATTACCGATTCAGGAATCTTTTGCCAATCTGTCCAGACAGCATGGTACCGCTGCGCAGGGCAGTGTTGATTTAAATATGTTGCAAAAGCAGGTATCAGTATTAAATCTGATGAATGCTTATCGTATTCTGGGTAGTCGCAATGCTAATCTGGATCCGTTAAAACGTCGTTCTAAAGAATATCTGGCTGAACTGGATCCGGCACAATACGGATTGACGGATGCTGATATGTCTACCAGATTCTATACTGGTAGTGATTTTGCACGTAGTCAGAAGCTGCCTTTATGTGAAATTATTAATAAGCTGGATCAGACTTACTGCGGTACGGTAGGTGTGGAATTTATGCACATTACCCGCCCGGATGAACGCAACTGGGTTCAGGAGCGGGTAGAAAAAGATTTATCAGCTGGCAGTTTTACTCCTGAATATAAACGCCGCATTCTGAAACAGTTAACTGCTGCAGAAACACTGGAACGTTATTTGCATACCCGCTATGTCGGCCAGAAGCGTTTCTCACTGGAAGGTGGCGAAAGTACGATTGTTGCTCTGGATTATCTGACGCAGCATTGTGGCAATCAGGGTGTTGAAGAAGTCATGATTGGTATGGCTCACCGTGGCCGCCTGAATGTGCTGGTCAATATCCTTGGTAAAGAACCACGCGATTTATTTAGCGAGTTTGAGGGTAAATATACAACCACTCTGCCTAGCGGTGACGTGAAATACCATATGGGTTTTACTTCTGATCTGGCTACTGGTAATGGTCCGTTGCACGTTTCACTGGCTTTCAACCCTTCTCACTTGGAAATTGTTAATCCGGTAGTTGAAGGTGCTGTCCGTGCACGGCAGAAACGTCGTGGTGAGTCTGGCCGCCAGGCTGTGTTGCCGGTATTGATTCATGGTGATTCTGCGTTTATCGGTCTGGGTGTGAATCAGGCTAATTTCAATCTGTCCCAAACCCGTGGCTATACTACTGGTGGCACTATTCATATTGTGATCAATAACCAGATTGGCTTTACCACTTCTGATTTGCGTGATACACGTTCAACTGTGTATTGTACAGATCTGGCTAAAATGGTTGATGCACCGATTTTCCATGTGAATGGTGATGACCCTGAAGCGGTGAGCTATGTAGTAAGTCTGGCGATGGATTATCGCAAGTCATTCGGTAAAGACGCGGTAGTAGATATTGTTTGCTTCCGTAAACTGGGCCATAACGAAGGTGATGACCCAATGCTGACGCAGCCAATGATGTATAACAAGATTCATCAGCACCCGGGAACACGTGCACTGTATTCAGAGCGTCTGGTAAGCGAAAATGTGATTACTAAAGAGCAAGCGGATGGGCTGATTCAGGCTTATCGTGATGCGCTGGATAAAGGTGAACATGTTGAACAGACTACGCTGACTGATTACAACCATAAATACGCAGTAGACTGGAAGCCTTATATGGGCACTCACTGGAACCATCCGGTTGAAACCGGTATTCCTGCCGCAGATATTCAACGTCTGACTGCAAAATTTACTACGCTGCCAGAAGATTTTACGCCACATAATACTGTGAAGAGAATGCTGGCTAATCGTGTTGCCATGGCTGAAGGTACACAGCCTGTTGATTGGGGCATGGCAGAAACACTGGCTTATGCCAGTCTGGTAAGCAATGGCAATGGTGTGCGTATTTCAGGTGAAGATTCCGGCCGTGGTACTTTCTCTCACCGTCATGCTGTATTGCACGACCAGAAACGCGAAAAAAGCGATGCCGGTGCCTATGTACCGCTACGCAATTTGAGTGAAAATCAGGCCTCTTTCCTGGTAATTGATTCAATCTTAAATGAAGAAGCTGTATTGGCTTATGAATATGGCTTTGCTTGCAGTGCACCTGACCAACTGGTTATCTGGGAAGCACAATTTGGTGACTTTGCTAATGGTGCTCAAGTAGCAATTGACCAGTTTATTACTTCTGGTGAAACTAAATGGGGCCGTTTGTGTGGCTTAACTGTGATTTTACCTCATGGCTATGATGGTCAGGGCCCAGAACACTCTTCTGGTCGTCTGGAACGCTGGCTGCAATTGTGCTCTGAAGAAAATATTCAGGTTGTTATGCCGTCTGAAGCTTCTCAGATGTTCCATGTATTGCGCCGTCAGGTACTGCGTCCATACCGCAAACCACTGGTTATTTTCATGTCCAAACGCCTGTTGCGTTTCAATGAATCCATGAGCCAGCTCAGTGATTTCACTGAAGGTCATGCTTTCCGTCCGGTAATCGGCGATCAGGTTGAAGGTAATGAAAGCAGCGTTAAACGGGTGATTCTGTGTGCCGGTCAGGTGTATTACGATATCAATAAAGCGCGTCTGGAACGTGATCTGGGCAAAGATATTGCAATCATTCGTGTGGAACAGCTGTATCCGTTCCCATACGAACAGCTGGCTGCTGAATTGAGCCGCTATCCTAATGCAACTGAAATTCTGTGGGCTCAGGAAGAGCCAAAAAATCAGGGTGCATGGTATCAGATTCGTCATCGTATTGAAAAAATTGCCGGCAGCAAGCAAAAAGTTATTTTTGCTGGTCGTCCGGCCAGCGCTTCACCAGCAGTGGGCTATATGAGTAAACATGTTGCCCAGCTGAAACAACTGGTAGATGATGCTCTGGAATTGAAATAATCCGAATCCATTCTGAATAACTGGCCACCTGGGTGGTGGCCTCCGGCCTTTTTTAGGAGTAATCCATGATTATTGATGTAACCGTTCCCATGCTTCCAGAAAGTGTGACTGAAGCCACTCTGATGACCTGGAATAAAAAAGTGGGAGATTTCGTACAGCGTGACGAAAACCTGATTGATTTGGAAACGGATAAAGTTGTATTGGAATTGCCAGCCCAGCAGGCGGGTAAACTGGTGGAAATTATTGAAGCTGATGGTGCAACTGTGACTGCTGGTCAGTTGCTGGCTAAAATTGATACTTCAGCTACTGCTGAAGCCGCTGCTCCGGCTGCGGCAGCACAGGAAGCTGCTCCTGCTGCTACTCCTGTAAGTGCTGCACCGGCTAATCAGTCTCAGGCTGGTGTTGCTATGCCTGCTGCTGCCAAACTGGCTGCGGAAAAAGGTGTGAATACAGCTACTATTCAGGGCTCAGGCCGTGATGGTCGTGTACTAAAAGAAGATGTTGCCGCTGCTGCATCTGCTCTGGCTGCTGCTCCTACAATGGCTACTACTAAGGCTGCTGCACCTGCTACTGCCGGTGACCGTGTAGAGCAACGTGTGCCGATGTCACGTCTGCGTTCCCGTGTTGCTGAACGTTTATTGCAGTCACAGCATGAAAATGCCATTCTGACTACTTTTAATGAAGTAAACATGAAACCGGTTATGGATTTGCGTAACCGTTATAAAGAACAGTTCCAGAAAGAGTATGGAGTTAAACTGGGCTTTATGTCTTTCTTCGTTAAAGCTGCGGTTGCTGCTTTGAAGAAATACCCTGTTGTAAATGCTTCTATTGATGGCACAGATGTTGTTTATCATGGCTATTTTGATATTGGTATTGCTATTGGCAGTCCTCGTGGTCTGGTGGTGCCGATTCTGCGTGATGCTGATCAGATGAGTATTGCTGACATCGAACAGGCAATTCATGATTATGCGGTAAAAGCCAAAGATGGTAAGCTGGCATTGGAAGATCTGACTGGTGGTACTTTCAGTATTACCAATGGTGGTACTTTCGGTTCAATGATGTCTACGCCAATTATCAATCCGCCTCAATCAGCCATTTTGGGCATGCATGCTACCAAAGAACGCGCTGTAGTTGAAAATGGTCAGGTTGTGGTACGTCCGATGATGTATCTGGCTCTGTCTTATGACCACCGTCTGATTGACGGCCGTGAAGCAGTATTGACTCTGGTAGCCATTAAGGATGCTCTGGAAGATCCTGCACGTTTGCTGCTGGAGCTGTAAGAAAATTGACTGACTGCTGTAAAAGTAACAGTGCAGTCTGAGGATGATAACCGTAATGATGGCCACAGCGGATAAAATGGCGTTTGTGCCACATTGCGGTTTTATTTTATCAGTCAGAAATATTCATGATTGAAAGGAATTTTGATGTCTCAATTTGACGTTGTGGTAATTGGTGCTGGTCCTGGTGGCTATGTTGCTGCTATTCGTGCTGCTGAGCTGGGTTTTAAGACAGCCTGTATTGATGCTGGTTTGAATAAAAAAGGTGATGGACCAGCATTGGGCGGTACATGCCTGAATGTGGGTTGCATTCCTTCGAAGGCTTTGTTGCAGACCAGTGAAAATTACCATGCAGCGCAAACTGAATTTGCTGAACACGGTATTGATGTCCAGGTTAAAGGCTTTGATGCCAAGAAAATGATTGAACGTAAAGATGCTATTGTTAGCAAGTTGACTAATGGCATTGGCTTTCTGTTCAAAAAAGAAAAAGTAGAAAGTATTTTTGGTAAAGGTTCTCTGCAAGGCCAGGTTGATGGTTTATGGCAGATAGAGGTGGATACCAATGGTACTAAACAGTTGGTTACTGCCAAGCATGTAATCGTGGCTACTGGTTCTCTGCCACGTCCACTGCCTTTAACTGAGATTGATAATGTTAATGTGCTGGATAATGAAGGTGCACTGAATCTTGAAGCTGTGCCAGCCAAACTGGGTATGATTGGTTCTGGTGTGATTGGTCTGGAAATGGGCTCTGTATGGAACCGTCTGGGCGCGGAAGTTACCATTCTGGAAGCCATGCCTACGTTCCTTGCTGCTGCTGATCAGCAGGTTGCCAAGGAGGCCTTCAAGGTTTTCACTAAAGAACAGGGCCTGAATATTCATCTTGGTGTAACGGTTAATGAAATTGTTAAGGGTGAAAACAGTGTAACTGTTAAATACACTGTTGCCGGTGAAGAAAAAACGGAAACCTTTGATAAGCTGGTTATTGCAATTGGCCGCATTCCCAATACCAATGGCCTGAATGCCGAAGGTGTTGGCCTGCAAAAAGATGAACGCGGCTTTATTGTGGTTGATGATGAGTGCCGTACCAGTCTGCCAAATGTGTGGGCGATTGGTGATGTGGTACGTGGCCCGATGCTGGCGCATAAAGCTTCTGCTGAGGGTGTGGCTGTGGCTGAGCGTATTGCTGGGCAGAAACCTTTTGTGGATATGAATACTATTCCGGCAGTTATGTATACTCATCCGGAAATTGCGTGGGTTGGCCAGACTGAGGAGCAGTTAAAAGCTGCTGGCGTGAAGTATAAAAAAGGTCAGTCCAGTTTTGCTGCTAACGGTCGTGCTCTTGGTATGGGACAGGCCAAGGGATTTGTTAAAGTTCTAGCGGATGCAGATACGGATCGTGTGCTGGGTGTGCATATCATCGGACCTGTGGCTTCTGAACTGATTGCCGAAGCTGTGATGGCTATGGACTTTAAGGCATCCAGTGAAGACATTACCCGCATTGTTCATGCTCATCCGACATTATCTGAAGCCATGCATGAGGCTGCTTCTTCAGTTAAATAATATTGATTGTTGTGCAGATTTAACCCGTATTCTAAAAGATGCGGGTTTTATATATTATTACGATTGAATATATGTATTTGTATATTAAAGTTTTTATGTGGTATTTTGTTTTTATTTAAGGTAGTATCTGTTATTTTAACGTTTTTTCCTGTAATAAGTACGTTAGAGGAAGTCTATGCCTAAAAATTACTGTGTTTTTTATGTAGAAGAACCTTTTAATGAATTTACTGCTGGTGCGTTAATTCAGAAAGATTATTTTTATTATAAGCAGTTGAGAACTTGGAAAAGCCTGGATGCACTTTTTCCGTTTAATGATGTCCATGATAAAAAATATGATGTCCGTGACGGTAGTGATTGGGAAAGTGTTTTAAAACCACGCATTAGAGAACGCTTGAACCATGCTGATAATTTGATTTTGATTTTGAGTGAAGATACTTTTCAATCGCGGACTGTGAAAGAGGAGATTGAATATGGTATTGGATATCTTAAATTACCAGTTATTGTGATTTATACTGAATTGCGTGAAAAAAAGGATATGCTGGTTACTGGAAAAAACAATGTAAATTTTAAATTACATTATTACTGGAATAAACTACCCATATTCAAGCATTTAAAAACTCAGGTTCCGGTTTTACATGTCCCGTTCGATAAAGAGATGGTTGCCAAGGCTCTTAAGAAAAATAATTTTGTTAAAAGTAGCTATATCAGACCAAATAATTATATGCTGATGCTTTGATGTTAATTGGCCTGATCAGTATGCAATGTTTGTTGATATAGATAATGAAAATGTTTTAACCACGCTATTTAAAGCTGTTCAAAGTCAATTATCGCGAATATGAAAAGAGTTTTTTGCACACATGAAGCCAGTACGCTGAGTTTTATTCTTCCCAATGTCTTTTTACTTTATCAAGTGCTCTGCGGTCACGTTTGGTGGGTCTGCCATCAGGATATGCGGCACTTATCTGGCTGGCCTGATTCAGGGCTTTCATTTCTTCCCGTTTGGTGGCGATACTACTGTCTTCGCTATAAAGTAAACGCGCTTCCGGTGCCGGACGACGCATTTGATTAAGCTGCTGTACCTGAATTTTATAGGGTAGGGAATTGAGGGTTAAGTCGATGATGTCACCAATCTGGATGTTTTTACTGTTTTTGACTTTGGCGCCATTGACCTGAACGCGTCCTAATTCAATATGTTTTTGTGCCAGAGCACGGGTTTTAAAAAATCTTGCTGCCCATAGCCATTTATCCAGACGCATGCTTGTTGTGCTGATGTTGTTGTTCTTACTCATTAATTTATATCCATCCTGATGATTGTCTGTATTTATCTTAAGTGCTGATAAATGACAGATTGAATTATTTAGCAATTTTGTGGCAGAAATTTGCGCTTGTTGTTCTGCTTTAATCCGCTTTTACGGCAGTGCTGTCTGGTATGTCGAAAATTTGCCGCAGATAAGCCAGAAAAGTGTTGTTGTCTGTCATGGTTTTACCGGGAGAATCAGATATTTTGGCTACAGATTGTCCGTTGCATTCAACCAGTTTTAATACAATATTCAATGGTGTTAAGCCCATATCGCAGGTGAAATTGGTACCAATTCCGAAACTGGTTTTGAAACGGCTGTTAAAGTGGATATATAAATCCCAGGCGCGCTGTAGATCCAAGCCGTCACTAAAGGTTAACATTTTAGTACGTGAGTCTATTTTAAGTTTCTGATAATGGGCATATGCTTTTTCTCCCCAGATATAGGGATCGCCACTGTCATGGCGCAGTCCGTCAAACAGTTTGGCGAAATACAGGTCGAAATCGCGCAGGAAGGCATCCATGCCGACTACGTCGGTTAAGGCTATGCCCAGATCGCCACGATATTCATGTACCCATGCTTCCAATGCTGCCTTTTGGAAATCTCGTAAACGCACATCCAGAGCCTGAAAGGCTTGTAAGAATTCATGGGCCATGGTACCAATGGGAATCAGACCCAGCTCTTTGGCAATATGTACGTTGCTGGTTCCGCGAAAAACATTGGGGGCAGCTTGGTGAAGGGTTTTTACGACATGTTTTTGCCATGAATAACGATAACGGCGTCGAGTACCAAAATCAGAAACGATAAATGGTGAGCTGTAATATTGTTGTTCTGATGCATAGTGGTGTATCAGCTCAGCTTTTGCCTGTAGGCGGCGCTCGCCTTCGGCCAGTATCTCGGGAGTTTCCAGACGGTGAAAATATAGTTCGTTGACAATGGAAAGAACAAATATTTCAAAAAACATTGCCTGTATGATGGGGCCTTCGATACGGATATTCAGGTACTGGTTGCTGTCTATGGATGTTTTGATGAAACGGCGTTTCAGTTGAAACAGTTCCATATAGTCAACGAAGTCGCTCTTGATAAAGCGCAGGCTGCGCAGGTATTGTAATTCGTCTGCGGTAAATCTTATCTGACAAAGGCGATCCAGCTCCCAGTCAAGTTCTGCCAGAATATCGCCCAGCGGATATTCTGTTTCATGGTTATTACGACAGCGAAACTCATAGACACCAGTAGCCTGAGGAAACTGATGCAGGACAACCTGAAGCATGGTGAATTTGTATAAATCTGTATCCAATAGTGACTGGATAATCGGCGGACGGTTGGTATCTATGGCCATATCGCAGGTTTAACTCTTGAAAATAAATGAAGTTGTAATGCTATTCCAGAAAAGTATTTATACAGATTTCTGGTATGGGCTAGCAGTTTACTTTTTTCATCCGGCTATTGCAGGCATTTGCAAGTGCGCACGTGCAAAAGCAATAGGTTTATCTGGCTGGTTTTGCCACATTGTTACGGTAACGTGTGAAATGCGCTTACCGGCATGCAGAATCTGACATTGGGCATAGCTGTCCAGTGCCTTACCACTAAGTAAATAATCTGTTGTGTAGTCAATTATCCGGGCGGGTTCAGACAGGTTTTGCTGCTCCAGCAGATATAAATTAATACAGCTTTGTAAAAAGCCGCCAATCAGGCCGCCATGAAGTGCGGGCAGGAATATATTACCAATATTCTGTTGAGCAAAAGGCAGGCAGTAAAGACGTTTGTTCTGGCTGTCTGTTCCGATTTTCAGATTAATTGCTGCACTATAAGGCATAAGCTGATGAGCTTTGCCGGTTAATTGTGTATCCAGCTGGAAAATATTCGGATTCATTTGGCCTGCTCCTGTTGCAGGTACGCTTGTAATGCCTGCTGTTCTGTTTCGGATAGCGGGGTATGGATAAAGGTGGCCATACCCAGAGCAAAGGGCTGATTTTCATCTTCCTGAAAGCAATGGCTACGAATAAAGGCAATCTGTCCTTCCTGTCGATAACAATGCGCACGAACATGAATTGATTGATTGGCTGTAGGCCGTTTCAGGTAATCTATGCGCATATCCAGTGTGGCTGTGGTTTCAAACTGCTGAAATAATGCGGCCAGTGAGCAGGCAGAAGCCATGTCCACAAGTGTAGTGATTACACCGCCATGAATATTGCCGCTGTCAGTGTTTTCAAGCAGTTCATCGCGCCAGTCAACAGAGATAACCGGTTCACTGGAGCTACAGTCTCCATAAATTTTTAACCAGCGGCAATGCGGTAAATTCAGATAATGATTAAACAGGGTTTTAAATAACCCGGGCTGGGCAGGCATGAGGATATCCTGATGTAAATATTAATTGTTATATTAGGGTTTTTCACTGTGCTTGTCACTATGGAGCTGATTCATTAACCGGTGTTGAATCGGTGCCAGCTTCCACACCAGCAGTCTGAATGGCAATTGGGTCTTCAGTGCTGTGCTGGGTAATGTAGACCAGTCCTTCCTTGGCTAGTTCCAGCAATGCGATGAAAGTAGTGACTACCAGTGCCAAACTGTCGTTGCGGCCGAAAAGTTCGGTAAAGTAACAGTGCTGACGGGTTTGCAGATGGCGTAAAACGGCGGTCATCTGGGCGCGTACGGATAAGGTTTCTTTGACGACATTATGGCTGCGCTTGTGCTGGGAGCGTGCCAGAATCGCCAGCCATGCACGAGTTAAATCTGCTACCTGTACTTGCGGTGGCTGGGTAATGGCAACCAGTTCTACGGGTAGCCACGCCCAGGCAAAATCACGTCCTGCACGGGGTAAGGCATCCAGTTCGGCAGCCGCCAGTTTCATCTGTTCATAGGCAAGCAGGCGGCGTACCAGTTCGGCACGCGGATCGGCTGCTTCTTCCTCGCTGGCGGGCGGGGTAGGCAGAAGTAACCGGGTTTTAATTTCAATCAGTACTGCTGCCATTAACAAATATTCGGCTCTTAAATCCAGTTCGTGCTGCTGCATTTGATGGATATAGGACAGATATTGTTCGGTTACTGTGAGCATGGGAATATCAAGTACATCGATATTCTGTTTGCGAATCAGATACAGCAGTAAATCCAGCGGGCCTTCAAAACTCTGTAAAACGACTTGCAGGGCATCAGGCGGGATAAACAGGTCGTGCGGAATCTCAGTAACTGGCTGTCCGAAAAGTACAGCTACAGTTTTTTCCGCGGTATTTACTGTACTCATGTCTGCGTTCATTGTTTGCACAGATGTTCCAGACAGGCTTGAGCACAACGTAAGCCAAAGCTGGCTGTCACAACCATGGCAGCACCATAGCCGGCACAGGAGAGGCCTTGCGGGGCAGTTTGTTCGCTATGGCAGATACCAGTCTGCGGCGGTGTAATATTTTCGCTGGAATAGATGCAGGATATATGCATTTTATCGGCTGGCTGGCGACTGAATCCATGTCGTTTACGTAATGTATAACGCATATTGGCCAGCATGCGGTCGTTGGTTACCCGGCTTAAATCAGCACTTTGAATCAAACCGGCATTTTTTTGTCCGCCAGCGCCTCCTGACACAATAAAAGGTTGGCGCCGGGCGATAAAGAAAGCGGCCATCGCTGCTTTTACGCGTACCTGATCGATGGCATCAATGACAAAATCAAAAGGCTGGCTGAATATCTGGCTGAGATTGTCTGTATCAACAAAATCTTCTATACAGGTGACCTGACATTCGGGATTAATATCGACAATACGTTCTGCCAGAGCTTCGACTTTAGGCTTGCCGATCAGGCTGATTAAAGCTGGCAGCTGACGATTGATATTCGATTCGGCCACGTTATCCAGATCAATCAGTGTTAGTGCACCGATGCCACTGCGCGCCAGTGCTTCTATTGCCCATGAGCCCACGCCGCCCACACCAACTACACAGACGTGTGCCGAAGCGAAACGTTGCAGGCAGTCTTCGCCGTACAATCGTGCGATGCCACCGAAGCGGCGTTGATAGTTTGCTGAAAAATTGAATATCTGCGACACGTAATAAAATCCAGAAAGCCGTTTTAAGCAGGTAGTGGTATTATACTGTATCTGCTAAATGATTCGAATTGCTAAAAAGGATAAGGAGAGTTTCATGTATAAACATTTACTGGTGGCGGTAGATGGCAGCCATACTTCAGAAAATGCTCTAGATCATGCTATTGGTCTGGCTAAGGGTGAAGATGCGGAATTAACTGTTGTCAATGTGGCCAATCCAACTGAATATATGGCTCTGGCTCCCGAGTTTTTGCAGCATGAAAGTTATGAAGCTGCTGCCTTGTCAGAGGGTAATACGGTACTGGACGCTGCGGTGGAAAAAGCCGAAGCTGCCTTGCCGGCAGGCAGAGTGCATCGTCATTTGCTGATTGCCAATAAGGGGGCAAAGGAAATGGCTCAGATGCTGGTTGATTATGCTGATGGGAATGGTAGCGATCTGATTATTCTGGGTACTCATGGGCGTAGCGGTTTGATGCATTTACTGATGGGCAGTTTTGCAGAAACTGTTATGCGCGAAACCAATCTGCCATTATTGATTATTCGAAGTGAAGCCAATAGCTAAGGTTAATCAGGCCAATTGTTGGTTCGAATAAATAATTTGGCAGCAGTTAAGCTTTCGAAATTTTCTATGGGTTTTATATCAATAAAAGCTGAATCTGTTTTAAAACAGATTCAGCTTTTTGGCTGGTATTGTTGTGAATATTATGCTGACTGTGCAACAATCAAACTGCACTATTGATTTAAATAAAAGTGCGGTTTTATTTCCGAATATACTGGCTGGGTTAACGGATGTATTTTTTGTGAATCTCTCTGAATTGCGGATTATTTGCACTACCTAGCCATTCAAATGCAATCATTTCACGACTAACGATTTCACAACCGCTGGCCTGCATGCGTGCCAGCCCCAATTCAACGTCACGTTGCCGGCGCGAGCTGACCGCATCTGCAACCACAAAAACTTCGTAACCATGTGCGCGCAAGTCTAAAGCAGTCTGTAATACACAGATATGGGCTTCTATACCAGAAATAATAATCTGGTTGGCCTGATGCAGGGTATCTTCAGTTAGCACACCGGCGGAAAATACGGAAAAACTCTGTTTCTGTACGATTCTGGCTTGTGGCGCGGCGGTAATGATTTCTTCTCGGGTTGCGCCAATTTTGTCTACGCAGTGTTCGCTGATTAAGGTAGGAATAGCCATGTCATGCGCCAGTCCCGCCAGCCATATATTATTGGCCAGCAATTCTTCTGTATTATTCAAGGCTGGTAACAGGCGTGTCTGTAAATCAATCATTAATACTGCGGAGCGTTTGCTGTCTATCAACATGGTTTGCTTTCACTAATGGTTGAGTAATCTGCATGTCAATTATGCTGTATTTGTATGCAGCTAAAAGTTAACTCAGGTTAATCCGGGCAGACTCGTTAGCGCGCAGGCACGGTACCCATGCGTTCTGTCAGTGTGGTACGGGGTTCACCGAATAGATTGGCATAATAAGTGGCATTAGCCATTACGTTTTTGACGTAGGTACGGGTTTCATCAAAGGGAATGGTCTCGGCGTAAATTGCCCCTTCCAGTGGAATATTCGCCTGCCAGCGCCGGGCTCGACCCGGCCCAGCATTGTAGCCGGCTGTAGCCAGTACTTCATCAGCAAACTGGTTGCGTACATTGCTCATATACCATGTACCCATGCGGATATTGCCGCGCATGGTATACAGTTCGCTGCTGTCCATGCCCAGCCGTTTGGCTATATCGCGGGCTGTGGCTGGCATAACCTGCATCAGGCCGGTAGCACCCACACTTGAGCGAGCACCAATCATAAAGCGGCTTTCCTGCCGGATTAAGCCATAAACCCATGCAGGGTCGATACCAGCCTGCTGGGCATAAGGAACAGTCAATTCTCTGAATGGGGCAGGATAGCGTAATTCATAGTTCAGTTGGCCATCGGCTTTGTCTGCGCTATAGATGCTCATTTCATAAAAACCGGTGTTTTCAGCCAGCGTTGCGGCAGCAATTTGCGTATCATCGTTGTAATTACGTGTGGCATAGCGCCATTCCTGTTGTGCCTGACGGCGCATCGGCCAGTTATTTTCTGACTGTGCGGCTTTAAACAAAGTTATGGCACGATGGATATTGCCGTCTGCTGCTATTTTACTTTGTACCTGCTGGCTGCTTTTGGCTACAGTACTCTGGGTATTTGCCTTTCTGCCCAGTGCTTCTGTTGCCAGCAGGGAATAAAAATTGCGGCCGCGTTGTGCTGTCTGCTCGAATATTTCCTGAGCCTGACTATTTTGTCCCAATGCACGATAACTGCGCGCCAGCCAGTATTGCCACGTAACCTGTTGCTGGAGTGCCTGCGGCATGCTGCGAATAATGTTGCTCAGTTTTTGCCATTGCTGTAAGCGCAGGGCTGAACGGGCATACCATTCCCACATTTCATTACTCATCTGTGCCGAGTCAGCACGATCAAAATAATTCAGCGCTTTGGCCGCATTGAGGTTATAAGCCTGTGCCAGCCCCAGTTGTGCCCAGCCAAAACCGGTTTGCTCTGTTGTCAGGCTGGCTGATAACTGTTGTAATTTGGCAGCCGCACTGTCTTTGCCGCGATTTTCTTTGTTAATCACCTGATACAGCAATGCTTCCTGTGCACCTTGACTGCCACCCGTGCTGCTACCGAGTGAGTCGGGTAAAGGGCTGCCCAGTGCCTGAGCCAGATTGCGTGCATTGGAAACCTGATTCAGTGCCAATAAGTATCGCACACGGCGCCAGCCATTTTGCGCGCTGATTTGCTGACGGGCCGCAGCCTGTTCCAACCAGCGGTCGCACCCTTGCGGAAGATTACCTGTTTCCCTGCTCAGACTGACCAATAAATCCGAATCATTATCTATTCCAGCCAATGCAGCATAGCAGCGTGTTTCCTGTTCACGAAAATTTTTGTCCAGTAATGCATATTGCTGGCTGAAGACCTGCCAGTTTCCGCGTTTACCTAACTGTTGTAACCAGATATTGCGGATACTGTTACTCATTGCACTGGCTGGCTGCTGGGCAAGAAATTGTGCCGGTAGCACGTCGTCGCCGTTTTTTGCTGCTTTGAGCGCATTCTGATATTGCTGGAAACTGCCGATGACTTTATCCGGTGTTTCTGTAGCTTGGGTGCCTGGCAAAATAGCATTGCCTGTATTCTTGTTAATCGGCTGAAGAGCTACTTCTTGCTGATTGCTGCATGCTGTCATCAGAAGCAGGGCGCCTGAAATGAGATAATGCTGTTGAACAGACAGCTTTGATTTCAGCTTCATTAAGTATTTAATCAAATTTTTTCCTTCAATTTTTCTCATAATGTAATTTATTTTTTCCAGTAGGCTGGTGTAAAGAGAATAAAAACAGTAAAAATTTCCAGACGTCCAAGCAGCATGATGACGATGCATAACCACTTTTGGATATCTGAAAGGAAAGCAAAATTGTTTGTCGGGCCAACTGCACCCAGCCCGGGGCCTGCATTGGTGATACAGCTAATCGCCGCTGTAAGTGCAGACAGAAAATCCAATCCGCTCATCATCAGGGCAAAGCTGAATAAAATGATGGTAATCACGTATACAAACACAAAGGCCATTACCGTCAGCGCACGCCGGTCGGGAATATTGCTGCCATTGATTTTTACCATGCTGACTGCATTGGGATGCAGCATCAGCAGCATTTCACGCAGGCTGAATTTGAACAGCACAATGGCGCGTACAGTTTTGATACCACCACCGGCAGACCCCCCATTGGAAAGAATGTTCGACAAAAAAAACATCCATAATGAGGCTATTAAAGGCCATTTGGCAAAATCGGTATTAGAGTAGCCATTAGCCAGTCCGATTGAAATCAGATTAAAACTGGTATAACGAAATGCTTCGGCAAACGAATAAAAGCTATGCCACCACAGATACAGGCTAATGCCCAGAATACTGAAAAACAGTACACACAGCAATACCCTGACTTCTTCGTCGCGCCAGTAATAGCGCAATGATCTTTTTTGTAAGGCATTAAAGTGATTACTGAAATTTATTGCACCCAGAAGGGTGGCCATGCTGAGAATAACTTCAATCGGAACTGAATTAAAATAGGAAATGCTGTTATCGTGAGTGGAAAAGCCACCGAGTGAAAACGCTGCCATGGCATGACATACTGCATCAAACCAGCTCATGCCGGCCAGACGCAGAGCCAATAGGGTGATTATGGTAAAAAGTACATAAACACCCCATAAGCGTTTGGCTGTTTCAGAAATACGCGGAGCCATTTTGCTGTCTTTATTCACTCCCGGTATTTCGGCCTTGAATAACTGTGTGCCACCAACGCCCAGCATCGGCATAATTGCCACAGCCAGTACAATAATGCCCATACCGCCCAACCAGTTGAGCATATGGCGCCAGAAGTTTAATGATGGTGCCAGTGTATCCAGACTGGTGATAATAGTAGCGCCAGTGGTTGTCAGGCCGGAAATGGCTTCGAAATAAGCATTGGTAAAGCCCAGCCCGGGCAAGTAAATGTAAAACGGCAGACAGGCAATCAGAGCAAAGCCAATCCATAACATGAACACCAGTGTATAGCCATCACGCGGACGCAGTTCACGGTTATAACGCATGGTCAGTAGCCAGGTTACTGCACATACACTCATGCTGATACCAGCAGTAAAGGCGAAGGCTGGAAACACGTGGTCCATGTATAGTAAAGAGACAACCGTCGGCGCCAGTAGCAACATGGAAAACAGAAAGCCGGTTTTAGCCACAATGTGTGCAGTTGGCGCAATTTTGTTGATAAAACCTGATTCCTTGTGCCGTAAGGTAAAACGGTTGGTAAAGTGATTCATAATGATACTGCCTTAGGCAAAAAAGCCCAGTTTGACCTGAATCATTTTTTCCAGATCCTGAACAGCTCTGCGCCGAGCCACAAAAAATATTACATGGTCTCCATCTTCAAGTACTGTATCGGTATGATACATAATAATTTTTTCATCTCGAACTACGGCGCCGAAGTAACAGCCACCCGGCAGACGCAGTTGCGACATGGTGCGTCCTATCAGCTTGGAGGTATGGCGGTCACCATGCAGAACTACTTCAATTGCTTCCGCCGAGCCCCGGCGCAATGGATAAACTGCCATAATGTCGCCCAGATGCACGTGCGTTAAAATTGAGCCAATGGTAATCAGATGCGGAGATATCACGATATCGATGGCACTTCCCTGCAATAAATCAACGTAACTTGAACGATTGATAATCGCCATTACCCGTTTGGCGCCCAGGTTTTTAGCCAGCATCGCTGACATGATATTATTTTCATCATCATTGGTAAGTGCACAGAAAACATCAATTTCATCAATATATTCATTTTCCAGAAGGCTTTCATCCGAGGCATTGCCTACCAGCACAAGGGTATTGTTGAGGTTTTCTGCCAGCCATTCAGCACGGTTTTGCCTGCGCTCGATAATTTTGATATCCAGACGTGTTTCCAGTTGTCTGGCCACGCGATAGCCAATATTACCACCGCCGGCAATCATAATCCGACGGGTGCGTTTGTTGATTGGCCGCAGCTCGCGCATGATATTTTCAAGATATGCAGTAGGTGTCAGAACAAAAACTTCATCACCCTCCAGCAATACGGTGCTGCCGGTGGGTACAAGCAGGCGATTATTGCGGTAAATAGCACAAATCTGGCAATCTACGCCTTCTTCCAGATGCTGTTTCAGGGTGCTGATGGGCTGATTAATCAACATGCCTCCATTCTGGGCACGGATTACCAACAGACGAATTCTATCGTGTGCAAAACGCAGAATTTGCAGGGCGCTGGAATGCAGCAACAGATTGACGATTTGCTCGGTTACTAGCTGCTCCGGGCTAATGGCCTCGGTAATATTGAATAAGTCCAGACTGGTTTTATAATTATTGTTACCGGTTTCAAATTCAACAAAATCACTGTAACGTACCCGGGCAATGCGGCTAGGGGTGTTGAATAAGGCATAGGCAATGCGGCAGGCGGCCATATTGGTTTCATCGCTCTGGGTTAAGGCCAAAATCATGTCTGCGTCTTGAGCGCCGGCGGCAGACAAGACGGAAGGCCAGGCGCCATTACCTACAATTGTCTGCACATCCAGACGCTGATTGATTTTCTGTAAGGCATTCTCGTTGATATCAATAATGGTAACATCATTATTGGTCATTCTGGCCAAATTGCTGGCGATGGTCGAGCCTACCTGTCCACAGCCAAGAATCAATATTTTCACGTTATTTACATCACCTCAGTGGTAATCATCTGCATTGTAGCCTTTGTACTCTCAGGTGCAAATATTGGTGTAAAACCGCTACACAACTTTAGATTAACCATATTATTTAATATGCTATATGTGTCACTGGTTTGGCTGAGGGAGCAAGGTTTAAATATATGAATTTTATCAGCATTGAAAGGATATTGAGCCATATTGACACTACGGAGAAACGACGATCATCTTGACGGGTTTTTATTTTGTTAAAAACTGTGCGAATAAATTAATTTAATACAATATAATAAAACCATGTTTTACATTTATGGCTGAATGTAAAACCCTAAGAAGTGATAATTTTTTTCAATTAGTTTTTAATCATGGATAGATTATGTATTCAATCAGGCGGCAATCTAAATTAATAACTCTGGCGGCAATTTATTTGGCACTGGGTGGTTGTGCTCAGGTAGCTGATGTAATGGGTTATGATACACAAACGCTTAATGCCAGCGCGGCTAAAAGCTATACCCAAATGATGGGACAGGCCAAGGCTGAAGGTGCGATTGAAACCAATACACCCGTGGCCAGACGTGTACGTGCCGTTTTTCAGCGTCTGGTACCGTATGCCAATGCTGCCAATCAGACAGGTGTGCCATTTGACTGGCAGCTTAATGTTATTCGCAGCGATGAACCTAATGCTTTTGCCATGCCGGGTGGCAAAATGGTGGTTTATACTGGTATTGTTCAGCGTCTGAATCTCAGCGATGATGAAATCGCGGCGATTGTGGGCCATGAGATGACTCATGCTCTGCAGGAACACAGTAAAAAAGCCGCAGGGCAGCAAATCCTCACCAGTACTGCTCTTGAACTGGGCAGTGCTGCGTTGCAGTCAAAAACAGGTGTCAGTTCAGACCGTGCGGGGCTCTATAAAGATATATTAAATCAGTATGGCCTGACTCTGCCTTATTCACGTCATCGGGAAAATCAGGCTGATGCCGGTGGCTTGCAATTAATGGCACAGGCAGGATATAACCCGCATGCAGCCATTACGGTATGGGAAAAAATGAATAAGGTTTTTGGCAATAATAGTAGTACGAGCCTGTTAACTACCCATCCAAGTAATGATGCGCGCATTACGGCACTGAAAAAAATGTTACCTGAAGTATTACCCGTTTATGAGCAGGCTAAACAAAATAATATCACGCGGCAAAAGCCAGATGTGAGCGCAGGATACTCAGGAGCCAATAATGTTCGCAAGAGCACAGCCAAAAAGAAAAATCGTTCCTGAAACTGACTGAATCAGCATAATTGCATGGAAATGTTTGATTAGAATCATAAATTTTCATGTTAAATCCAGTTTATTTATATTTGTATGGCAGCCTGTAACAGGCTGCTTTTATTTTAATCTTTACACTTTCTGATGTTGACTACATCAGACTACAAATTGTTTCAATCGCCCGTGTTTTCGGTTATCATTCATATTATTGCATTGGTAATGCATAATAAATTTACAAGAAAAATTTAAAAAACCATTACATTAAGGATGTTCAAGATGTTAGAAGCCTATCGCGCAGCCGCCGCTGAACGTGAAGCACTGGGTATTCCACCTTTGCCGCTGACAGCGAAGCAAACAGAAGAATTGGTTGAATTATTGAAAAATCCTCCCAAAGGAGAAGAAGCGTTTCTGGTTGATTTACTGTCACATCGTGTGCCGCCAGGCGTAGATGATGCTTCTAAGGTCAAGGCATCTTTTCTGGCTGCCATTGCCGAAAAAACCGTTAGCAGTCCTTTAATCACGCCCACATTTGCAGTGGAACTGCTTGGTACCATGTTGGGTGGCTACAACGTTCAGCCGCTAGTAGAATTTCTGGATAATGAAGAGCTGGCTGCTACTGCCGCCAATGCCTTAAAACATACTTTGCTGATGTTTGATGCGTTCCATGATGTGGAAGAAAAAATGCGCGCCGGTAATCAGTATGCGCGTGAAGTGATTGAATCCTGGGCAAATGCCGAATGGTTCACAACCCGTGAAAAAGTACCGGAAAAAATCACTGTTACCGTATTTAAAGTAGTGGGTGAAACCAATACTGACGATTTATCACCAGCACCTGATGCTTGGAGCCGTCCGGATATTCCTCTGCATGCTCTGGCCATGCTGAAAAATCCGCGTGAAGGTATTAATCCGGATAAATCCGGCGAGGTTGGACCAATCAAACAACTGGCTGAACTGAAAGCCAAAGGTAATCTGGTAGCGTATGTAGGTGATGTGGTTGGTACCGGCTCTTCACGTAAATCAGCTACCAATTCAGTAATCTGGCATACCGGGCAGGATATTCCTTATGTACCGAATAAACGCTTTGGCGGTGTATGTCTGGGTGGCAAAATCGCGCCAATCTTTTTCAATACTCAGGAAGATTCAGGGGCGTTACCTATTGAAGTTGATGTATCTAAACTGGAAATGGGTGATGTAGTTGATATTTTACCATATGAAGGCAAAATTATTAAAAACGGCGAAACTGTTGCCGAATTTGAACTGAAATCTCAGGTTATTCTTGATGAAGTTCAGGCCGGTGGCCGTATTAATCTGATTATTGGCCGTAGCCTGACTGCGAAAGCACGTGACGCCCTGAGTCTGGGACATTCAGAAGTTTTCCGCTTGCCACAGGCTCCCGCACCGAGCACGGCCGGTTTTACACTGGCACAAAAAATGGTAGGCCGTGCCTGTGGCTTGCCTGAGGGACAGGGTGTTAGGCCAGGTACTTATTGTGAACCGCGTATGACTACTGTTGGTTCGCAGGATACCACTGGCCCAATGACCCGGGATGAGCTGAAAGACCTTGCCTGCCTGGGTTTCAGTGCTGACCTGGTAATGCAGTCTTTCTGTCATACCGCAGCCTATCCGAAACCTGTAGATGTAAAAACCCACAAGGAATTGCCGGTATTTATGTCTTCACGTGGAGGTGTTGCTCTGCGCCCAGGTGACGGTATTATACACTCATGGCTAAACCGGATGCTGTTGCCGGATACGGTGGGTACCGGCGGTGATTCGCATACCCGTTTCCCGCTGGGTATTTCTTTCCCGGCAGGTTCTGGTCTGGTGGCCTTTGCTGCTGCTACTGGTGTAATGCCACTGGATATGCCTGAATCTGTACTGGTGCGCTTCTCCGGTACCATGCAGCCGGGTATCACCTTGCGTGATTTGGTTAATGCCATTCCTTTACAGGCCATTAAAGAAGGCTTGCTGACTGTGGCCAAAGCCGGCAAAAAAAATATTTTCTCTGGCCGTATTCTGGAAATCGAAGGTTTACCGGATTTGAAAGTAGAACAAGCATTCGAGCTGACTGATGCGTCTGCTGAACGCTCCGCTGCTGGCTGTACCGTGAAACTGCATAAAGAGCCAATTGAAGAATATCTGAAGTCCAATATTGTGTTGCTGAAAAACATGATTGCAGATGGCTATCAGGATGCCCGTACCCTAAAACGCCGTATTCAGAAAATGGAACAATGGCTGGCACAACCGAAATTGCTCGAAGCCGATGCTGATGCCGAATACGCTGCCATTATTGATATCAATATGGATGAAATCAAAGAGCCTATTCTGGCCTGTCCGAATGACCCGGATGATGTGAAAATCCTCTCTGATGTTGCCGGTACGCATATTGATGAGGTATTCATTGGTTCCTGCATGACCAATATTGGCCATTATCGTGCAGCATCTACCTTGCTTGATGGTAAAACCGATTTACCAGTACGCTTGTGGGTAGCACCACCAACTAAAATGGATGCCAAAGAACTTTCGGATGAAGGCTATTACAGTATTCTTGGGCGAGTAGGTGCGCGGATGGAAATGCCGGGCTGCTCATTGTGTATGGGCAATCAGGCGCAGGCACGTGAAGGTTCAACCGTGGTTTCCACTTCCACCCGTAATTTCCCCAACCGTTTGGGCAAGAATACCAATGTATATCTGAGCTCGGCTGAACTGGCGGCAATTTGTTCCAAATTGGGACATATCCCGAGTATTGAAGAATATCGCGAAAATATTGCCATTATTAATGATAAAGGTATTGAAATTTATCGCTATATGAACTTCAATGAAATTCAGGATTATGTTGATGTAGCAGCTAAAGTTAACGCTTAAGACAAAGCATTTATTGTCTTGCTACAACAGGACTACCGTAAGGGTAGTCCTTTTTTATATACGCTGAATCAGAATATGCATGTAATAGCAGGTCTGGAGATAAAAGATTTGGTTAACTGTCGATTGAAGTGTGAGGTTGTATGAATAAATTTTCGTATTACTGCTATAATGATTTATCACATTTTATTGCAATAAAATGAATAAAATTAGGATTTTAAAACCATGCCAAAAATCTGCTCAATGCCTATATAAATATTAATTGTATCAACACGCTGATAAATTATTTTGGCTGATTCTGGTTTTAATCTATGATGATAAAGACAATCTCTCAATGACGAAGGATAAAAAATGAATATCGCCTCTAGTATCACTGACCTGATTGGTAATACTCCGCTGGTACAGCTTAATCGTTTGAGCGCCGGTTTGCCCGGCAAGCTGGTGGTCAAGCTGGAATTTTTTAATCCGGGCAACAGTGTTAAGGACAGAATTGCTGCAAGCATGATTGCAGCAGCGGAAAAGGCGGGCAAAATCCATCCTGATACTGTGATTGTAGAGCCAACTAGCGGTAATACCGGTATTGGTCTGGCTATGGTGTGTGCGGCTCGGGGATACAAGCTGGTCATCACTATGCCGGAAACGATGAGTAAAGAACGGCGCATGCTGTTGCGTGCATTCGGGGCTGAACTGGTTTTAACACCCGGAGCAGAAGGGATGTCTGGTGCTATTGCCCATGCACAGGCTTTGGTGGATTCTGACCCGCAGAAATATTTTATGCCGCAGCAGTTTGAAAACCCGGCCAATCCTGAAATTCATCGTGAAACTACTGCTCAGGAAATATGGCATGATACTGATGGCAAGGTTGATATCTTTGTCGCCGGAGTAGGCACCGGAGGTACGATTACCGGTGTGGGTGAAGTATTGAAAGAAAAGAAACCCGGAGTGGAGGTTTATGCAGTAGAACCTGAAGCTTCAGCGATATTGTCTGGTGGTTGCAAAGGACCACATCCGATACAGGGTATTGGCGCAGGTTTTGTACCTAAAATTCTGAATACACATGTGTATGATGGAATCATTCAGGTGCCTAATGACGTATGTTTTGATACCGCCCGTGCTATGGCATCGAAAGAAGGTATTCTGGTAGGCATTTCTTCTGGCGCAGCAGTGTGGGCAGGCTTGCAGCTGGCAGCAAGACCGGAAAACAAAAATAAACTGATTGTGGTTTTGATTCCTTCCTATGGTGAACGTTATCTGTCAACACCATTATTTGCCGATCTGGCTTAAATCATCTTACTTTGCATGACTGATACCGAATCAGAAAACTGGTTCGGTTTTTTCTTGCAGTCAAGGCTGTGGTACAATCATTGTGAATATATGTACAGCCACACGCTTGAGCTAGCTGGCTTTGATTTTTGTTTTAAGTAATATACGTTGAGTAAACAAATGATGAAAAAAACATTAGCATTATGTGTCGTAGCAGCCTTTTTAGGTGGTTGTTCATCTTTGGATATGCCTAAAAAGCGTGGCAATAAGGAAATAAAGCCGGTACAAGTAGTGGATGGTGCTGCTGCAAGTGCTGAATACCGTTTAGCCGGCAGTCACTGGTCTGATGTGGCCAAAATCCGTGATGAGGCTACCCGCTTAAGTTTTCAGGTTTCTCAGGGCAGTATCACCAAGGTTCAGGCTGCGCAGTTGCTTGATCAGTTCCGCATAGCTCAGGTAGGGCATAATATGGTAGACGATGATATGTATGCCATTTATTTGCGTAGTGCTGTACAAAGCCAGCAAGGTTCAATTGATACGGCGCAGTCCAAAGCTTATATTCAGAATGCCTTGGCTGGCTGGCAGCAGCGCTGGCCGGTAATGCGTACCAAACCGGCCAATCCGGCATTTACCAACTTCCTGATGGAAGTGATGAATATGAAGCCGTTGCAATAATAATTGTGTATGTATAAAAATACCCTGCCTGTTCAAGTTGGCAGGGTATTTTTTGCTCAAATTCTTTTACGCCCAGAATAAGTCGCAGCATTTGCACACAAAAAAACAGGCAGCCTGTAGGGCTGCCTGCTGCAAAATACCGATTAAACGATTTCGGCTTTTTCAATAATGACATTTTCAACCGGAACGTCCTGATGGCCGCCATGATTGCCGGTTTTAACGCCTTTGATTTGATCAACCACATCCTGTCCTTCGACTACTTTGCCGAATACAGCATAGCCCCAGCCGTGTAAATCCGGTTTGGTGTGATTGAGGAAATCATTGTCTTTCACATTGATAAAAAACTGCGCACTGGCTGAATGGGGCTGCATGGTACGAGCCATGGCAATGGTATAACGATCATTTTTCAGACCATTATTGGCTTCGTTTTCAATCGGCTCATGCGTTGGTTTCTGTTGCATGTCTTTGTCAAAGCCACCGCCCTGAATCATGAAATTATCAATCACGCGATGAAAAATTGTGCCATCGTAAAAGCCTTCACGCACATAACGTTCGAAGTTTGCAGCGGTTTTAGGCGCTTTGTCATGGTCAAGTTCGATGCCGATAACGCCAAAATTGGTAGTTAATTTAATCATTGGTATCTCCTGATGGGAGTGAAACAAAAAAGTTTGCAGTGTTGTCTGCAACGGTTAGCTTGCATTGTGCATAGCGGTAACGTAGTCGACTTCTTCTTTACTGCCTAGTACAACGGCCACACGCTGGTGCAATCCTTCTGGCTGGATATCCAGAATATTCTGTCGGGCATTGGTGGCCGCACCCTGTGCCTGCTCAATCAGCAGACTCATTGGATTGGCTTCATACATTAAACGCAGTTTGCCCGGCTTGTCGGGATTACGCTGATCCTGCGGATAGGTAAAAATACCGCCGCGAATGAGAATACGATGTACCTCGGCTACCATGGAAGCTACCCAGCGCATATTATAGTCTTTACCACGACAACCGGTTTTGCCGGCCAGTAACTGAGCAATATAGTTTTGCATCGCTGGTTGCCAATGGCGCTGGTTGGACATATTGATGGCAAATTCAGCAGTGGCGGCAGGAATCTGGGGATTTTCCTGAGTTAGCTGAAACTGATTCTGCTCATTAAGGGTAAACATGGCTATGCCATGTTTCAATGTCAGCACCAGAATGGTTTGTGGCCCATACAGTACATAACCACTGGCCAGCTGCTGCCGGCCGGGCTGTAAAAAGCTTTCAGTAGTGAGGGTGCCGTCTGGTTTGGCCAATACTGAAAAAATGGTGCCGATGGATATATTAACGTCTATATTGGAGCTACCGTCCAGCGGGTCGAATAACACCAGAAACCGGCCATCATTACTGGTTGTAACAAATGAATCTTCTTCTTCACTGGCAAGGCCAGCAATAGCCGGATTGGCTGACAGGATGTCAATCATGATCTGATTGGATAGTACATCCAGTTTTTTCTGCTCTTCTCCCTGAATGTTGCCTGTATGTGCACTGCCCAGAATGTTATCCAGCGCACCCAAACGGATTTCGCGGTTGATGTTCAGACATGCCTGACTGATGCTGGTGATGACTTCAGGTAAAAACGGTGTAACAGCATAGTTTTGTTGTTGCTGTTGCAGATAATCAGACAGTAAAACGGACATGCAAATACTCCCTTTTAAAATTCGGTACCATTATACAATAGCCTTGTCAGCCAGACTGAAAAGCCGTTGCAGTCAATCAGGCTGATGTGTTTTGCCTGTGTGAATTCAGGCAATTTTTGATTGCAGGACAAAATGTGCGCTGTCATCCTGAGCCAGTAGCTGTGTCATTGGCGGTAATACTTCAGCCAGTAGCTGCGGTAAAGAGTAGGGCGGATTGATGATGAACATGCCGCTGCCGTGCATACCAAAGCCATCTGGGCGCGGCGCATGGACATAGAGTTCTGCCTGAACGAAATTATCTGGAACCAGTTTTTGCAGATTTTGTGGCAGTTTCTGGCTTTCTGCGCGACTCAGGCATGGATACCAGACCATATAGCAGCCACTGGAAAATTTTTTCAGTGCAGCTTTAAGCGTATCCACTACCTGCTGATAATCCTGTTTTAATTCATAAGGTGGGTCTATTAATACCACAGCTCGCCGGCTGGGAGGCGGCAGCATCGATAACAGGCCTTTGAATCCATCATCACAGAATACCTGTGCGCGGTTGGGCTGTTTAATGCTACGCATATTACTGCGCAATAGTTCGGCGTCGGCTGGATGTAATTCAAACAACCGCAGACGATCCTGCTCCCGTGCCAGTGCCTGAGCCAGCCATGGGGAACCACAATAATAGTTTTCAGCATCGGGCAGGCAGGCGGTTACTGCCTGACGAAACGGTAGCAGACTGGCGTCCAGACTGGTTGCAGCCAGAATGCGGCCAATCCCTTCACGGTATTCGCCTACTTTCTGTGCTTCATTGCTAATCAGATTATATAGGCCTGCTCCTGCATGGGTATCTATATAGCAATATGGTTTGTCTTTCAGTTTGAAGTATTCCAGTACTGCCATCAGGCAGTAATGTTTGAGAATGTCGGCGTGATTACCGGAGTGAAATGCATGACGATAGCTGAGCATGTGTGAGTGGCTGCTGTAAAAACTGATGAACTTAAACTGTTATTGTACCGAATTTATGTGTATGGGCAAAAAAATCAGCATAAGCAGCATTTACTAAATCTGCTTTCAGATTTATACATAGAGCAAGGAGTAAATCAGTTATGATGTACTGTGATTAATACAATAGTTCTACAAAGAAAGATAAAGGCCATGAGTTACACTCTTTATATTGGTAATAAAAATTATTCCACCTGGTCTATGCGGCCGTGGGTGTTGATGAAGCATTTTCAAATTGTTTTTACCGAACGACTGGTGCGTTTTGACAGCTTTACAGCTGATTCAGTTTTTAAGCAAACCATATTGCCACTGAACCCCTATGGTACCGTGCCGGTTTTAACTGATGATGATTTGGTGGTGAGTGATTCTCTGGCCATTTGTGAATATCTGGCTGAACGGCATCCGCAATTGCCCTTATGGCCACAAGATTATAAAGCACGTGCCAAAGCCAGAAGTGTGGTAGCTAAAATGCATAATGGGTTTAATCATATACGCCGGCATTTTCCAATGAATATTGAGGCGGTGCTACCAGAAATTGGCCAGATTGTGCTGCGAGATTTTCCTGCTGTAAAACAGGAAATCGATTTTCTCGATCAGCATTTGTCATCACTGCTTGCTGCATCGGCGGGAAAATATCTGTTTGGAGAGTTCAGTATTGCTGATGCTTTTTATGCTCCGATGTGTTTAAGGTTAAAAGGTTTCCAGATTCACACTTCAGAAGTACTGGCCAATTATATTAATACTCTGTGTGCTACTGAGGCTGTAGTAGCATGGATTGCTCAGGCACTTGAAGAAAAAGATTTCATTGCCATGGATGAACCTTATCGTATTGCGCGCTGAAACTTCATGTTCTGATAATAGTGAAGGGTGGTGCTGGTAGCCAGATTCAGTTTAGGCCACCAGCAGGAATTTTATCTATTCAGACTGCTTTTAATTTCCAAAGCCAGTTGCGGATTCCACATGGCACCGGTAGCACTCATTACTGCATCGGCTCCGGCTGAGCGGTAAGCCTGAGAATGTGCTGCACTGCTTACTCCGCCAACACCAATAATCGCAAAATGATTATTCAGGCGAGTTCTTAATCTGGCCAGACGATCTACCATTTCCAGCCCCGCCCAGCGAATGGCCTCACCGCAGACACCACCAGTAGGACGATCCAGCCCCAGCGCAGGTTCACCATTTGCTGTAACTGGTCTGGCTGATAAGGTATTAATCGTACTGTAACCATCAACAATGCCATCCAGCTTGCTTAAAAGCGGGAAGATAGCATCGTCATCGGCAAAGTAGGCCAGTTTCAGAAACAGCGGCTTATCAGGTACAGCGTTTCTGATTTCTTTGGCTATCCGTTCTACTTTATCAAAATCAAAACACAATAATTTGTTTACGCCCTCGTTTGGACAGCTTAAATTGGCCTCTAAAATCGGTGCAGCAGTTTCGTCTACCAGGCGTGCAGCACAGGCATAATCTTTTTCTATGCTGGCCTCATTGCCGGCAGTGCCCTGAAAACTGCCGATAACATATTGGCCTTTTTGCGCAGCATTAACAGCATCAGCCAAATCAGGTTGCCAGATATCGGGATTAAATGAAGGTACACCGAAGGAATTGGTGATAGACAAAGGTGCTGTGTAGTTTGTATCGGCCAGTACCGTATCAATGTTGGCTGACAATTGACCAGCAGGATGAATGGAAAGCACATTGGGTAAGGGATGGCTGGCCTGAGCGCGGGTGCGCACGGTTTTATAAACACATAAATCGAAACCATGGTTGAATGCAGCTTTGATAAAGTTGGCATTCAATAACGGCCCAGCAGGGATGCCAAAGGGCAGGTTAACTTCCAGATTGAGAAAGCGCTCAGTATGCTTATTTTGTCCTATGGATGGTGCTGCATTACTGAAATCACCAAACGGGCCATGCTGATAGTTGTCTTCGTAGCTTAATAAGGGGTTATAAAACGGGATTAGATTAGTTTGCATTGTTATTCCTGACAGTCTGGTTTAAATTTCCTGTGTTGGCCTATGCATGTAGGCTATAAAGTGCTGCAATCGCTATGGATATGGTTACGACAAAATATCAGTACCTAATTCATGGGCAGAATACACAGTTTGTTCTGGTGCAAAAAAAGCTACAAGCAGTATGTAGCTTTTGAATATTCGGAACAAGCCAAATTTTAGCCAGAATGCGTGTATATCACGTTTTAAAGTGAAATAAGATTTAAATTAACTTAGCTCAGAAGTACAGTTCGGGCAGCGCTTGGCTTCTAGCGGAATTTCGGTACAGCATTGTGGGCACTGTTTAGTCGTGGTTTTAGGCGGGGGATTTTTATGCAGCTTATTAATTGCTTTAACAACCATAAAAATGGCGAAGCCTACAATAATTAGGCTGATAACGGTGTTAATAAATAAGCCAATATTCAGTGTTACCGCTCCCGCAGCCTGTGCAGCACCAAGTGTTTCATAGGGGCCGGGCGATTTTGGGCCATTGCGCAAAGTAAAAAACAGATTAGAAAAATCCACTCCGCCAATCAGTAACCCTATCGGTGGCATAATCACATTATCTACTAGTGATTTCACCATATTGGTAAAAGCCGTACCCACTACCATACCGACAGCCAGATCGATTACATTACCACGCAATAAAAAAGCTTTAAACTGTTCAAAAAACTTCATGCCTGCCTCCATGGTTGGAATAAAATGAAATACTTGGTTTCATGGTAGCGCGATTATGCAAGTGGGCAAGCCTGAGCAGGGTTATGCAATGTAAAAATAATAAAAGCTGCCTGAACGGGAATGCAGGCAGCTTTGAATAGAGCGTTGTGAATCAGCTATTATGCGTGCTAACCAAATCTTCTGGTACACCAAGAGCATTAATGTTGTAGCCACCATCAACATAGGTGATTTCACCGGTGATGCCAGAAGCCAGATCGGATAACAGAAAAGCAGCAGTATTACCCACTTCTTCAATGGTGATATTGCGGCGAATCGGATTTTGTGCTGAAACATGCGTCAGCAGGCGGCTGAAATTGGCAATGCCGGAGGCAGCCAGTGTTTTAATCGGGCCGGCTGAAATACCATTACAGCGAATACCTTCCTCTCCCAGACAGGCCGCAGTAAAGCGGATACCGGCTTCCAGTGAAGCCTTGGCCATACCCATCACATTGTAATTGGGAATAGCACGTACAGCACCCAGATAGGTAAGTGCCAGAATAGAGCTGTTATGGCCACTCATTAACGGTCGTGCAGCTTTAGCCAGTGCAGGCAGACTATAGGCTGATACTTCGTGAGCAGTCATAAATGCTTCACGGGTAATGCTGTCCAGAAAATCTCCGTTTAAAGCTTCTTTCGGTGCAAAAGCAATGGCGTGTACCAGTCCGTCCAGCTGTGACCAGCTTTGGCCCAAATCAGCAAATAACTGGTTAATTTCTTCGTCACTCTGTACATCGCAGCGATACACCAGTTCAGAACCGAGGCTGGCCGCCATTTTGCGTACCCGGTCTTCCAGCTTGTCCACTACATAGGTAAAGGCCAGTTCTGCACCCTGTTCATGGCAGGCTTTGGCAATACCATAGGCGATAGAGCGTTCAGAAATCATACCAGTGATGAGGATTTTTTTGCCTTGCAAAAAGCCCATAATTATTATCCTTGAACGTGATTTGTGTTTAGCTTAAAGGTCGCATTATAACTAATATTTACTTTTACGAGAAATGCTTGTATAGAGTAGAAACTTTAAAACCGGCCAGCTAACGTATATTCGGCTGGCCGGTTTTCTGGCAAATAAAACAATCAGCTACTTAATCCGGAGAGGTAATGGTCGGCATCTAGTGCTGCCTGACAGCCTGATGCTGCACTGGTAATGGCCTGACGATATACGTGGTCTTTAACGTCGCCGGCGGCAAATACGCCCGGGATATTGGTAGCACCTGCATTGCCTTCGTTACCGCCTTTGGTGATGAGATAGCCGGTAGCATCCATATCCAGCTGTCCTCTGAAAATCTGGGTATTCGGCTGATGGCCAATGGCAATAAATATGCCGGTTACAGCAACAAGTTCACTTTCATTTTCAGCGTAATTGATACGTACAGCATTAACACCAGTGTCATCACCGAGAATTTCATCTACTGTAGCGTTGAGCTTGAGAATAATTTTGCCTTCTTTTACCCGTTCCCGCAGTTTATCCATCATGATTTTTTCAGCACGGAAACTTTCACGCCGGTGAATAACGGTAACAGTACGCGCGATATTGGCCAGATACAGAGCTTCCTCGATGGCGGTATTACCCCCGCCAACTACGGCTACATCCTGATCTTTATAGAAGAAACCATCACAGGTAGCGCAGGCTGATACTCCTCGGCCCGCAAAAGCTTCTTCACTGGGTAAGCCCAGATATTTTGCTGAAGCACCTGTGGCAATGATTAGTGCGTCGCAGCTATAGCTCCCCATATCACCAGTGAGGGTGAACGGACGATGCTGTAAATCCACCTGATTGATGTGATCGAAAATCATGTTTGTGCCAAAGCGTTCAGCATGTGCCAGAAAACGCTGCATCAGTTCAGGTCCCTGTACACCATTGACATCAGCCGGCCAGTTATCTACTTCAGTTGTTGTCATTAATTGACCACCCTGTGCCATGCCGGTAATTAGAGTAGGCTTTAAGCCGGCACGGGCAGCATAAACGGCAGCGGTATATCCTGCTGGCCCGGAACCGAGAATAATTAAGCGGCTGTGTGTGAGTTCGGTCATGACAATTCCTTATTATTGTAGCAATGTTGTGATGAATAAAGGGTAGTAACTGTACCACAATACCCATCGGGGATTAAATCTTGTGCCACTGATGTGACAGGGCTATGGTTTGCCTGCGGCACAGCAGGGAAGTAAATCTTTAATGATGATTTTCAGCAATGCCATCCAGATGGTATTGCTTGCCACAATAAGGACACTCAATGCTACTGTTGGACTGAATTGGTAAAAACACTCGTGGATGGCCGTTCCAGTTTCCGTTTTCTGAGCCGGTGCATATCAGAGGTAAATCATGTGGGGTAATAGTGGTAACAGACTGGGCAGTACTACTCATCATATTTTCCTTGGTTCAGCTAAAAAGCAATCATATAAAACAGGTCTGATTACGATAAATACATTGTTAATCAGACCTGTTGTCAGGTGGTTAGTCAATATAGGTTAACCAGGATTCATACTTGGCATTTTTGCCATGAACAATTTCAAAATAACGTTGCTGAATCTCTGTGGTTAACGGCCCACGGGCACCACAGCCAATAACACGGCCATCTACTTCACGTATTGGTGTTACTTCCGCAGCAGTACCAGTGAAGAATGCTTCATCAGCACAATAAACTTCGTCACGGGTGATGCGTTTTTCAGAAACAGTTAACTGCATATCGGCGGCAATTGCCATCACAGTACGCCGGGTAATTCCGTCCAGAGCCGCATCCAGTGCAGGGGTATAGAGTTTGCCATCATTCACAATAAAAATGTTTTCACCCGAACCTTCGGCAACAAAACCATTTGAATCCAGCATGATGGCTTCATCGTAGCCATTACGTGTTGCTTCAGTATTGGCCATGATGGAATTCATGTAATTGCCATTGGCTTTGGCTTTAATCATGGTGATATTTGGATGATGGCGGGTAAACGAGCTGATTTGCACGCGAATACCACGCTGCATACCTTCTTCACCCAGATAAGCGCCCCAGGGCCAGGCAGCAACAATTACCTCCACATCATCCTGATCTGGTGCCACACCCAGCTTGTTCGAGCCATAAAAGGCCATTGGGCGGAAATAGCATGAAGCCAGTTTGTTGGCTTTAACCACTTCAATATGCGCCTGATTAATTTGTTCCTGCGAAAACGGCAGGTGCATACCGGTAATTTTGGCTGAATTGAACAGGCGTTTAGTATGATCGTGCAAACGAAAGATGGCTGTTCCATGCTGAGCTTCATAAGCACGTACGCCTTCAAAAACCCCCATGCCATAATGTAATGTGTGGGTTAATACGTGGGTTTGGGCATTTCTCCAGTCAACAAGATTACCATTAAACCAGATAAAACCGTCGCGATCGGCCATAGACATAATAAAACTTCTCCAAAATTAAGACATTAAGCTGCGTGGCCGGAACCCTGTCTTGCAATGGATAGGGCAAGGCAGGGTTGATGACTTGGGCAGTACAGAAAAAATAATGGTAAAAGCAGCCTGTGGTCTTAGCTTTAGCCATGGTTGCCGTTACTTTATGTAAACGTAAATATTATACACTGCCTATTTTACTTGCCAATGCTGAAAACACGGTCAGCTTTTGCTAAAAAGCAGCGAAATCGTTTAAACTGTGCTGCTTCTTGGATAAACTGGCTGGTATCTGGCATATAATTGTTTTTTCAGAAAACGATGCATTACAGGGTGGATAGGCATGAAGATTATTTATACATTAATAAAAATAGTGGTGTTGCTGGCATTTTTATTACTGGCTGTTAGCAACACACAATTGATTGCATTTAATTATCTGCCCGGGCAGATGGTGAATTTACCGTTAATTGTGCTCTTGCTGATATTTTTTATTATCGGTGCTGTTTTTGGCGTTTTCGCCATGTTTGGCCGTTTACTGCGCCTGCGCAGTCAAGTTAATCAGTTGCAGAACCAACTTAATAAACAAGCTAAAGCGGCCAGCCAGACTGTACATGCCGAAAATGTTGTGACAGTTAAACCGGCAGAATCCAGTAATATCAAATAGAGTAGAAGAAAGTAAGCAGTTAGTATGGATAGTAATGATTTCTGGATGTGGCTGGCGCCGGTTATTCTGGCGCTGGTTATTCTGCTACCGGTATTTTTCGCCATGGGCTGGTTTGCTGCACGTGTGGACATGCGTACAGTGCTGAAGCAGGCGAAAGCCATTCCGGAAGGATTTTATAAAAGTCTGGATGCTCTGGTTGAGCGTAAAAGCGCAGTGGCCGTGCGGGAGCTGGCAGAGGTGGTGGACCAGCAAAATGATGCCCGCCAAAGTACTTATGAACTACATCTAACTTTGGGCAAGCTGTATCGCCAGCGTGGTGAAAACGATAAAGCCATTACCTTGCACCAGAGGCTGCTGGAGTTGCCAGAAACCATTGCGGAACGTCGTGATACAGTAATGTTTGAGCTTGGTCAGGACTATCAGGCAGCCGGTCTGGTTGATCGTGCAGAACAGATACTGGTTGGTTTACTTAATGGCAGTAAAGCCAGACAGGCACGGCAGATCCTGCTGAACATTTACCAGCAGGATCGCGACTGGGAGAAAGCCATTAAGCTGGCGGAGGAGCTCAGCACCGGAGATCAGACTTACCAGTTTGAAATTGCCCAGTTTTACTGTGAACTGGCACAATTGGCGCTGTACCAGTCTGAATATAACAAAGCGCGCGAATATATTTTTCAGGCACTGGCCGTAAACCGTAAATGCAGCCGTGCCAATATAATTCTGGGCGATGTAGAGCTGAAACAGCAGAATTATCAGGCTGCTATAGATGCTTATAGTGCAATAGAGAAGCAGAATTATGAATATCTGAGTCTGGTAGGTGAACGCTTGTACGATGCCTATGATGGTTTGCAAAAAGCGGCAGACGGAATTGAAGTATTAATTGGTTTTGCGCAGACTTTTCCGCAGCTGGATTTGTCCGGGGTGATATATGAAAAATCTTTACCGGTCTATGGTGAAGACAGGGCTAGGGAAATTGTTATCGATCTGGTACGGCGCAGACCCACTCTTACCGGAACTTACCGTTTACTCGGGGTATTGCAGACCAATATTAATCCGAGATGGAAAGTTGATGTCGACATGATGCGCTCAGTAGTGGGTATGCAGATGCAGAAATCTGTCATGTACCGCTGCCGCCACTGCCATTTTAAATCACAGGTTTATTTCTGGCACTGTCCGGCCTGCAATAAATGGGAAACATTTACCCCTAACCGTATCGATGTTTAGCCTCCTGATAAGCTTTTAAACAAATAAGCAGCCTCAGTCAGTGAAATTAACTACTCAAATTGAAATTAGAATTTTGGATAATTTGAGTAGTTGCATCTTATATTTAATTGTTAACCCTGAAGAATATGAATCCATTAATGCTTGATAACACCCTGATTAATCAGCCAGCAAAACCTGTGATTGTTGCGCTGGATTTTGCCAGTGCAGAAACAACACTGGATTTTGTGCGCCAGCTAGACCCTAATTTGTGTCAGCTTAAAATCGGCAAGGAGCTGTTTACCGCCACCGGACGCTATCTGGTTGAACAACTGGTATTACAGGGCTATCGGATTTTTCTGGATTTAAAATACCATGATATTCCCAATACCGTTGCTTCTGCCTGTAAGGTAGCTGCTGATATGGGGGTATGGATGGTGGACATGCATGCTTCCGGAGGGCGCAGAATGATGGAAGCGGCCGCAGAAGCTGTAAGCAATTGTAGCCAGCCACCATTATTGATTGCGGTAACAGTTTTAACCAGCATGACTCAGGCAGAACTGGCTGAAACTGGTATAAACACCCCCATAGACGAAGTGGTATTACGTCTGGCAGAACTTACCCGGCAATCAGGACTGGATGGTGTGGTGTGTTCTGCGCAGGAAGCTTCCTTATTGCGCCAGCAACTGGGAGAAGAATTTTTACTGGTTACACCCGGCATCCGCCTGCACAATACAATTGAAGATGACCAGCGCCGTATTATGACACCTAAAGCTGCTCTGGCTGCTGGTAGCAGCTATCTGGTAATGGGACGGCCGATTACCCAAAGTGAAAACCCCGCCGGGATATTGCAACAAATCAATAATGGCCTGATTTAGGCTGGGATACATCAATGTAAAAATGCCTGCTATCAGTATACGCTAGCAGGCATTTTATATAATTAGCTGATACTGATTAGCCAGTTAGTTGTTTGCTAATCAGTTTTTTCACTGGTGGCAAGTTATTGCTGATGCGTAATACCAATGATCGCATCAGGCGGGCGGGCGGGCTGTCATTGGTAAACAAAGATACCATCGCATTTGTTCCGTGATACAGTACGCGAGTATGTGGCATATGCTGTCTCTGGTACTGTGCCAGTAAGCTTTGACTACCGATATCTTTGCCTTTACGTACGGCTTCATTAACCAGCTTGGCTAATATGCTCACACCACTCAATCCCAGATTAAAACCATGTGCAGTTACCGGATGCATGCCGACAGCAACGTCACCAATCAAAGCACTGCGCTGGGCATAAAATGCGTTGGCATGAACACCGACTAGCGGATAATGATGAATGGTGCTAACCAGATGCATGTCACCAAGTTTGCCCTTTAGCTGTCTGGTAATATCTGCTGCAAGCTGCGCAGGAGACATGGCCAGTATTGCGCCGGCGTGTTCATTATTAATCGTTATTACACAGTTAGTGAGATTTTCTTCCAGAGGCAGCAGAGCAAGCGTGCGGCCATAATGAAAACATTCCAGAGCAGTATGCTGATTACTCAAGGTATGGCGCATACGGAAAACAATAACAGTACGCCCGAAATCATGAATCTGGGCAGAAATACCTAACTGGCGGCGTGTATTGGAAAAACGACTGTCAGCGGCAACCAGCAGCTTTCCGCTGAGAATCTGGCCATTATCCAGAGTGGCTTCAATCCGATTGGCTGCTTCATTTTTCACATTAATAATGCTGTGCCCGGCTATGAAACAGACATTGTTAAATGGTTGTACTGCTTCATAGGCAGCACGCCGGATATGATGATTACTGATAAGAAAGCCCAGTGAGCTGGCGGGTTTGCCTCGTGCCATAGTCGGCTGTTCGAAATGCAGCTGATAATTGGAGTAGCCGTTGATTACTTTGGCATCACGCAAGGGATAAATCTCATCAGCTGGAATTTTGTTCCACATATCCAGTTGTTGCATCAATTCCTTGGAATAATGTGTCAGAGCGATTTCCCTGCCATCAAAAGGTGGTTGTGCCAGCGTAGCCAGTTCCTGTTTTTCTACCACGGTAATTGATAGTCCTGAGGGAGCCAGTGCACGTGCCAGACTCAAGCCGGCAGGACCGGCGCCAACAATAATGACATCAGTTTCTTTGCCTGAGCATGGAGACACATTATTTGCCGTCATAAAATCTATTCCTGAATAAATATATCCAATACTGCGTTAGGATAACTGAAAATCGGCATGAATCCTATCTTCATCGGTCAGAAAATTAATAAATGTCAAGCTTAGCGCACAGTTTGCGGCTCTGTTAAAATCATGGAAATGGTATTTATATGTGAATGGTTACACACATGGCTAAAAACTCATTTCAGGATCAATTGCAGCAACTGGGTAAACAGGCCAAAGCCAGACGTCTGGCCACAGAACAGCAGCAGGCCAAAGCAGCACAAAAGCGCCAGACAGATATTAGTTTTACAGAAGTAATGGGTAAAGATGTCATTCCATTAAAAGCAAGAAATCAGTTTCAGCACCCGCGCGACAATACTCCGATTAAATTACGCCCGCGGCAGGAAGAAACGCTGGACAGTGCCAGCTATTTTTACATCGGTGAAAATCAGCACGATGCAGCACCGATGGTATTCAGTAAAAATGGCCGTGGTAAGGCTGATATCCAGCGTTTACAGGCTAAACACTGGCCGATTGTGGCTTATGTTGATTTACATGGCTACCGCCAGGAAGAAGCACAGCAGGTGCTAAATGAATTTATTGATTATATTCAACAATATGGTGTGGTTGGTGAGATAGTCCATGGCAGTGGACTGGGTTCCAGAGACTTTCAGCCGGTTTTAAAAACACTGGTACGGCGCTGGCTGATGGCTCATCCGGAGGTACTGGCCTATGCGCAGCCCAATGAGCGCAATGATGGTGCTGTGTATGTACTGGTTAAAAAGAAACACCGTACAAAGGAGTGGGAATAATTTATTCTCAAATTAACAGTATTAAAATCTTAAAGCTTAAGGCAAAATAAACAAAATATCAGGTTGAGCAAAACAGATGCACATGTGCAAAAATTGATAAAGCACAAACTGTAATAGCTAATTCTGACAATAAACCAAACAGGTTATTTTGAATCAGTATGAAAATCTGTATTAGCTTTTCTTTAAACCAGTCAGAGCGATATTATGCGTAGTAGTGTGGCCAAATGGTTGCAGCATATAAGGCAAAAAATGCCTACTCAGGCATCATTGTTTGCTTCACCATGGTTTAAACTTTTTGCTCGCTGGTTTAATCACCCGTATTTCTGGCAGCTAAACCGTGAGCGTGCAGCTTCGGCTGTGGCAGTAGGGATGTTTTGCGGGCTGATGCCCGGGCCAACGCAAATGCTCACCGCTTTGCTTGTTGCTTATGTTATGCGCACACATTTACCACTGGCATTGCTGACTACGCTTTATACCAACCCACTAACTTATATACCTTTATATTATTGTGCCTATCAGATTGGAGCCGGATTAATGGATGGCCAGTGGGGACAGGAAATGCCTGCCTTGCCTGATTTTACTATGAGCCATCTGGGAGCAGAGCTGTGGCAGTGGCTAATCCGTTTTGGCAAGCCCTTGCTTTTGGGTGTACCGGTGCTGGGCACGATATTGGCTATTGTAGGTTATATTCTGGTTTGGAATGGCTGGCAATGGTTTACCAGCAGGCATACCAACACCAGCGGTCAGAAATAATATTATGCAACGCCCCTTAACACGCAACGAGTTGTATCTGGTTAGAAAAGTTCTGGGTAATGCCGCTGACTGGTCACAGGTGCAGATTGTCAGCGGTGCATGGTGGCTGCTGCATCCGCATGCAGCCATTACCTGTGGTAACAGTATTGTTTTTCCAGCAGCCTACTATGTTGATGATTTTACTCAGGCCAGTTTGAGCCGACAGGCGTGGCTGATTCATGAATTAATGCATGTATGGCAAAGTCAGCATGGTTTTCCAATTATATTTGCTGGTGTCTGTCTGGCATTGAAAGCGGGCTATTATCAGGCACGTGCCTACCATTATCCGCCTTTAAGCACCATAAAAAGCCTTGGGCAGTTGAATATGGAGCAGCAGGCACAGCTAGTACAGGATTATTTTCTGGCACTGGCCGGAGATAAGCGTCACCAACCCTTTCTGGTGCATTTTCGTCGTCTGCTTAAGCCGCTAATCTATCAGCCTGATAATCGTCGTTTACTGCCACATTACTAAACATCCGGCTGTATTGGCCAACGCATCTTGGGTTATCCGGTTAAACTGTTATAATCAGTATTTGATTTTCCTGCCAGAGTGATTCATGTGTGTATTTGAGCGGCTGGGAATTTTAATTAAATTAATGCAATGTATTGTTATAAATAAATAAAATAAAAAATACCATTAAACCTGTTCCGCAATTTCATCACCCTTATGTTCAAAGGGTATTATAGGAAGAGTGCGCCTAATATAGACTTTTTTGGTTATGTTTACACTGGCGTGCCCCAATAATTTACTCGCTTCCTCTTCGCTAGATACAAGCGATTTATCTGTCGCAGATTTAGCGCGTAAATCTCTGAATTGAATCTGCGCCAATTCCTCAGCATGTTCTGGGTGGTTTTGAATAGCAAGGCTACGCGCAATATCAAAACGATACTGTAGGTTGTCCGTTGTCATTTTCCGTTTACGGTTGTTTAAAAATAAAAAGCCACCATGAGGGGCACGGCGCGTAATAATGTCCTGCAATCTTTTTGTAACAACGAATCTAAGGGCATTGCTTGTTTTGTTTTGCTTGATGGTAAGTACCCCTTTTTGAATATGATCGGTGTGGATTTTGGCTGTGTCACAAGGACGCTGCCCAAGCATCATCGCTATCTCCATCGCATCACGCAAATCTTGGCTACCGTATTTATACAGGATGCTATAGATATAATCTTCAACATATACATCCCTTGGCTGTTCTTTATTTCGTTTGATATCTTTTGATGGTGATTCTTTTGATGTATACCCCCAATGAGCAGGGCGGCAATATGTCCATATATGATTAAATAAGGCTATTTCCCTGTTGGCCGCAACCGGCGCCTTGTAACGCCATTTAAAATATTCCCGTATATGGCCTGCATCAATATCTTCTAGGAGTACCGGATTATCACCACCAAAAAATAGTTTTAATCTTTTGGTATGATAAATATTGTTTCGTTGCGTTTTGGGTGCTTTTTTAGGAATGACTTCCAATATGTATCGTTGCAATGCCTGCACAAAAGTGATCTGGTGAGCTTTATCAAGCTTCTGTAGTGACAACTCCGACCATTTTTGGCAGGCTTTCACATAATCATTGCCTAACGGTATTTCTTTACGCGGTTTGCCACCAGTATCGAAGTAATACCACGTCACTATGCCGTTGCGTGTTTTGCGTTTACGTGCGCGCATGCCTGTTGGTAGATTTAAATTAACTGTTGCCTTACGACCCATATAGCCCCCAGTAAAAAGATTAAGTAGAGTTGCTTAGCATAGGTGATTGCCAGCGTGTTTTGATTTGGCCATCACCTGAATGCTGCTTTTTATTCCCTAATAGGGCTTGGCGCAATACTATTGGCTCATTTCTTCCATTTAAATGAAAAGGAATACCCTGTTTTCTTAAATGTTCAACCTGCTTGCTTTTGGCTTTATACCCCGTTAATACGATTACCTCTGCTGGTGTCAAAAATTCCGCATAGGGTGATATTTCAGACATGATCTCGCTCATATAAAAAATCTGGCTGATTGCCGGTATGTGTTGTTACGCTGGTGTTAATAAAAAAGCCAGCTAATGCTGACTTGAATCTATTACAAAATCAGAAAACAGATAAATATTAATTTACTACTTCGTAAACATTTGTAGTATTAATTTCCCTATTTTTTTATGTTTTTGTTTTAATTGAATTATGAGTTTTAATTCAACCAGGTCTTCTTTATTAAACATATTTTGAGAAAATAAATCCAGTTCTTCGTATTCGATATTGATCTCTTTGTAGAAATCAATTAGTTCTGTAGCTGATTTTTCTTTACTTGAATCTTTATTTATTTCAAAACCAAGAAATAAAATATCAATGATTAATGCTAAATCATCTTTATTAATTTCATCATCAGCCAGCCACACTACCACTTCTTCCATATTGATAATGAAAGCTTTAACAAATTCCAGAGGCCATCCATTCTTTAATAAAAATGATGCTCCCGAACTTAGCGAAGTGCGTTTGTTACCATCACTGAAGCAATGATTTTTGTTGATTGAAAAAATCAGGTGGACTAGCTTTGATGAAAAAGTTGGATAATACAAATCGTTCTGAATCATTGTTAACGCACTGATTAACAATCCCTCATCACGAATACCCAATAAACCGCCACTAACCAAAATTATTTTATCGTGGTTAGCGATAACCTCATCTTGTTCAAGATAAACTACGGAACTCATTTATCACGTAACCGAATAAATACATTTCTGATACTTGAATCGCTTAATAGATTATCAAAATCCTTATCAAGATTAACTTTTTCCATTCTTTGTTTTCTTTCGTATAAAGATGCCTGAACTACTTTTTCTGCTTGATTAGAAACATTTTTACTAAAATCATTTTCTAATGATTTTAAAAGGTTAAACCTTTTCTCAATATTTTCCATGATAAGCTCCTTATTGATTCTTCATTCTATCATATGATTAAACGAATAATAAAAAGCCAGCATTTAGCTGGCCTCATTTTCTAAATCAACTGTCCAAACAAAAATACTTGCCTCTTTAGCCTGTTTAATGATGTCCTTAGCACCACGGCCATACTTGTCCTTGAAAACCACCAGCATGGCTTGATTCTGGCCATCTTTAGGGGCATTATGGTGCAGGGCGTAATCAATCATCTTTTTATTACGCATATGCCCGCTATAGCTCCCGTGTCGACCAAACAAGGCAGTAAAGCTTTTGGTTTGGATGTTGTGTACTCTTGCCCATTCCCGGGCTAAGTAAACAGCACCGTGAGATATTCCAGAATCAATCAGGGTATCAATAGGCGTACCAGAATGTATTGACAGTAATGTTCTGGCCACAATACGGCGAAAACCATCACCAGAAACGATACAACCACCGCAAACGATAACATTCATGATTTAAGCTGCCTGTTGTTGTTAAGTTTGCTAGGGCTGGGGTAGGTCGGCTGTATTGGTGGGGCGTTATACCAGTCGCAGGATAGGCCTCCGGCCTGATTGCGGTTGTTGTAAACAAGGCAGGTGATTTTGCGTCCATCATGTAAAACAACCTGTGTTTCCACAGTAGTTTCACCAACTCGTTCCGCTTCTTGGCGTTTTATCTCTTCTGCATAATCACAACCAGCAATAAAAAAAGCCACACAAGTGGCTATCAGTGCATTTTTTTCATAATGGTATTTACATTCAAAAAAAGGGGGAAGTTTATTCCCCCATTTGATTTCTAAAACAATGCTAAATTTAATTTATCATGAAGTGCTGTCATGTTTAATTCCTAGCAGTTCCATTATCGTCAGATGCATGTAACTAACATTGCTATTAATCCCGCCTGATAGTGCTGCTAACTTGCTGGTGAATTTCAAAAAGTCTTCTTGGCTTAGCTTATCAGTGATATTATTACTTCTATAGCCGTCAGTTAATTTAGATAACGTTTCCATAATAAACGTTGTTGTTTCTAATGCATGAAAACAATATTCACTAAGATGTTCTAAATCTTTTCTGCTGATCTGTTCTAGCATTTCATCTATACCCTCAACATCCTGTATTATGGCAAGCAACCCAGCGTTATCCATTAAGCAGGCTATTTCATCATGGTGACGGGCGCGAAACTTATCTTCTACTTGCATTGCTATATACTCCTAGTTAATAAATCAATTACATTGATAGGTTGATTGGGTTTTGTGCTCATTGTATCAATTGGATTGTGCAATCCAATAAATAAAGTGACCATTCGAGATTATTGCTATTAAATCCTTTGTTTTTTGCTGGGGTGTGTTGCGTTTTGATGCGCTTTCCAGCCAGTGGCGTCTGATAATGGTTCTGGCATTTCTCAGATGTCCCACGCCGTAATGCGCCTCGGTATTTATTAGAGACGATTTGACAGGAACGATTACCTCATATAGTAGCATACCATATCTTACGACCAGTGCTCCCGTTGGTCTATGCTCCCAGCAAATACGGTTGCCATAAGGGTGATTTTTTAATTCATGAAGATGTATTTTAAGCTTCATGATAACTCCTTTCAATTTGCGTTGCTTTGAACATACTCAGTAACCATTTTTTTAGCTGCTAGTGGCAGATGGCTTAATATCTGGCCTACTGTCTGCTGCTCGTAATGGCCACCTAAAACAATAGCTTTAACAAGCTCATTCGTTACCTTTTTTAGCCAAATATCATATTTTGTATGGTATAGCTGGTAAATGGCTTCACAAGCGACATCTGCCAGCTCATTATTAGCCAACCGTTTTTCTGGTTTTGGTTTTGTTTCCTTGGGGGAATTGCTTAAATCCCATTTAGCAGCCTCTTGTGCCATTTCATCCCAAAATCCAACAGGTTCCGGATTGGTGTTGTTTTCATCGTTCATTGTTAACTCCTTTAATTTTATTTAAATTCAAAAACTAAAGCCCGCTGGTTAGTGGGCTTGAGTTTTTAAACTCGGGTAAGGTGGCAGGTGGTTAGGCACTCACTGCCATCGTGCATATGCTAGAATTGAGTTTCCCAAAACAACCTAGCAAATAGAGGTACTTATCATGAGTAATGATAAAAATAAAATGGCTTATGACCATGCGCCTAAAACACCTGCGCCAATTGGAAATAAGCACGTTCCTAAAACTCCACCCCCGCCACCTCCATGTAATTCACAACGCGGAGGTAATAGTAAAAAGTAAAGGAAAGACTTATGGCTAACTGTGAGCAAACCGAAAACAGCATTGAACTTAGAAAACATTTAAAATTTGAAATTGCTTACTCATTTTGTTATGAGAAAGTAATGTATAAATTTCTAGGAAGACTAGATAAGCTAGCTTCATTTATCCTTTTGCTCACGGGTATGTCTGTAATAGCAACTACTTGGAACGGAGTAATACTCGGTTCCATAGTTGCTGTTGTTACAACTCTTCAGTTAATTTATTCGCCCGGAACCAAATCGCAATCAGCTAAAGAGATTTGCCAAAAGTACTACTCCATTTATCATCATTTTGATGATATGGATAGTGAATCAATCAGAAACAAACTTCTTAATCTTTCTGAAAATGAAACGGATGAGATTGGCATTCTTTCTTATCCCGCCCGCTTATCTGCTCTGGCCATGCTAAATTGGATTCCTGAAAAAAAAATCCCACAAGAACCAAGAAAGCTAACCAGATTAGAGTATCTCGCTGCGCTATTTGCCGGTGAAATACCAGAGTACAGATTTAAAAACTAATATCATTAAGCGAGTAAAGCCAAACAATGAAGCCGACTCGTTAGAATCGGCTTTTTCTTTAGCCTATTAATACATCTATGTGTTTGCACATTCAGATGTAGCTTGTCAAAATTGGTATTTGAAATCGTTCTCATTAATGCCATGTATTGGTACTATAGTTAGCACCTCAAATTGGTATTTCGTATCAATCTCTCACAAATACTGACCACGTGAAAACTTGACCAATAATTTCCATATCTTCTAAGTATGCGGTTTCGTCTTTTCTAGATGAATTGAAGCTGTGGATATTGATAGTATTATCATCGTTCCATGATAATTGTTTTACGTGGAGGCTGCCAGAATGCCTGAATACATAAATTTCATTGTTTATTATTCTTTTTCCGTCTAAGTTGACGCCAACGATAGCGCCATCTGGCAGTACTGGTTCCATGGAATCCCCTTTAATTGTTATGCATACTGCTTTACTGGGCGAGACGCCACATTTCTGCAATGCACTACGCGCTAATGCAATTTGAAATTCACTATTTTCGCTAAATGTTGGTTGTGCAACATTGCTACTCAGCGTTAGTGATTTAATATTTCTGATTGCAGATTGATTCCAATGTAATCCATGTACTCCATTAAGTGCCAATTGATTATTCATGTTCTACTCCTTATAGAAAGCGAATAAGTGGTTAACGGTAGGGGGTCATCAAAATGATGATACCTATCAATGGTGATATTCAAGAATCTTGTTACATCTGTTTAGGATTAAGTTTCTAATAAACAACTTAGAAAATAATCCGTGTGTTGGAACATTCAGATATAAATTATCAAAGTTGGTGTTTGAAGTCGTTCTCCTTTCATAAAGTTCTTTGGATTTTTAGACTTGTCTTGTAACTATCCCCTAAAATAGTACAGTCCCAAAGTAGAAAATTCTCTTCATTAACCCACAGAGGATTTAAACATGAAAAAGATGACTGAACATCAGATCGTATCTATTTTAAAAGAAGCTGAAGCC
>NZ_JAAEDQ010000010.1:0-104169 GCF_013344965.1 Snodgrassella sp. ESL0253
CAAACATCTGCTTAAGCTTGCGGTTTTCAGCCTCCAGCTCCTTTAAACGTTTGATATCGGACGTTTCCATACCACCGTATTTTTCCCGCCATTTATAAAAAGTCGAATTGCCGATGCCATATTTACGACAAAGTTCTTTGACAGGAATACCGGCTTCAGCTTCTTTTAAAATGGATACAATCTGATGTTCAGTCATTTTTTTCATGTTTAAATCCTCTGTGGGTTAATGAAGAGAATTTTCTACTTCGAGGCTGTACTATTTTAGGGGATAGTTACACTATTACCGATAAGCATTTACGCTGGGGCTTTCCCAAATGTTTTAATCGCATCAGAAAGCTCGGCTATAAATGGAATCATAAACGTGTGTATCGGGTGTATTGTGAATTAAAGCTTAATCTGAGGGTAAAGCGTAAACAACATATTCCACCACGCAGTCCAGAAAAGATAACAACAATACAATGCTCTGAATTACGCGCACTTAAAACAACACAAGGATACTCATACCCTAACTCACCTTGAGATTCAGCCTCTTAACTACTTTGTTAAGATAATTTAACATAGGGCTAATATATAAGCTATCAGTACCGAATAAACAAGGTGAATGCTGGTCTATGGATTTTATGAGTGACAGCAGTCGAAATCAACGACGCTTTAAAATTTTTAATGTGATAGATGACTTTAATTGTGAGGTGTTAAGCATTGATATTGCAGTCAGTTTACCGGCTGGTAGGATTACTCGCTATCTGGATGAACTAGCCGAATATCATGGTTATCCACTAAAAATACGAGTGGATAATGAACCGGAATTTACCGGAAATACACTCATTAACTGGGCAAAATCACATGGTATAACTATAGAGTACATCAATCCCGGCAGCCCATATCAAAATGGCTTTATTGAACAATTTAACCGTTCGTATCGTACAGAGGTACTGGATTTATATCTATTTAATAATCTAGAACAAGCAAGAGGTAACCGAAGAATAGCTAACCATTTAATAACACTAAAAGACCTCATGAAGCATTAAATAATATGACGCCGAGTGAATATAAAACTCTAAGACAAGCAGTATTATTTTCTACTTGAATCTTGTACTAAGTTTGGGGCATTTACATGCCGTCATCATCTCAAATAAAATCCTGACCATGCCCTTTAGCAAATACATAGGTATCATTACCTTCCCCTCCATAAAGTCTGTCATTTCCTTCTCTACCGATTAAAATATCGTCCTGATTAGTACCCTTCAAATTATCATTGTTCATACTACCCTCTATTAGATTAATATTGTCGTTTTGCCCAGCTAATACAATATTTTGATAGGCATCTGTTTCTTTAAAATTATTCAAGGTATTACCTCTTTTTAAATGTTAAGCCAGAATAACAGTTTATTTATCTGTTATAAATTGATATCCATACATCAAAAACAATACATTAACTAAGTTTCTTTGAACTCACCTCCAGTTTAAGTTTTATTAAAATTTTTTATAACTATACTTACTGAGTATTAATTTTGAGTTTATTTATTTAATTGAAAAATGCATGGTACAAATAAACAAATATAATTCACCAATTACAATATGAAATGCAAAATTTAAATATTTAATATATTATATTATATAATATAAAAATATATTTTATTTTTATATTCAAATTAAATAATATTATTGAAATTTTGTTTACACCTTCATTAGAAACAATAGTATATAATAATTTAACAGATTCAAAAAATATAAATCAATTCAAATTTTCAGAAACAATTACAAAACTCCTATTCAAATAAAAATTATAAATAATCTATTTTTGAAAGTAATTTTACTATGTATTTTTTTCTATACTTGTGTTAAGTTGTATGTAGATATTTAAACAGTGATGTTAAAATCTATGTCATTACTACCAGAATCTTCTATCCCTGCCAAAATTGAAAAATCCAGTATTGCAGTTTCCGCTCTGGTTCTTTTAGCCCATTTTCATGGCATGGCTGTCAATCCTGCAGATATTATGCATAGGTACGCGGAACAGAATGATTTAAAAATTGAACAATGGCTGCTTGCAGCCAAAGATCTGGGCTTGAAAGCCAAACTGGTCAAGCACGATATCAAGCGTTTGCCTCTGCTAGCCTTACCTGCATTGGTATGGCGTGAAGATGGCCAGCATTTTATTTTAGCCAGAATAGATGACGATCGTTACCTGATTCAGGATATTGAAGCGGGTAAGCCAGTTATTCTAACTAAAGAAGAGTTTGCGCAACGCTATTCTGGACAAGTTATTCTGGTTGCTTCAAGAGCATCGATTCTGGGACAACTGGCTAAATTCGACTTTACCTGGTTTATTCCGGCAGTAATCAAATACCGGCGCATTTTTCTGGAAGTATTGGTTGTATCTGTCTTTATTCAGCTATTTGCGCTTGTTACACCTATGTTTTTTCAGGTGGTAATGGACAAAGTTCTAGTGCATCGCGGCTTTTCCACTCTTGATGTTATTACTATTGCCTTACTGGTGATTATTGTCTTTGATGTGGTTTTGGGTGGATTACGCACTTATGTTTTTGCCCATACCACTTCACGCATTGATGTCGAGCTGGGTGCACGATTATTTCGTCATCTGTTAAGCCTGCCTCTGGCCTATTTCGAGCACCGGCGAGTGGGCGATACAGTTGCCCGGGTACGTGAGCTGGAACAAATCCGTAACTTTCTCACCGGACAGGCATTGACTTCGGTACTGGATCTCTGTTTTTCTTTTATCTTTCTGCTGGTGATGTGGTTTTACAGCGGTTGGCTTACGTTAGTAGTTATTATTTCTCTGCCTTGTTACGCCATCTGGTCTGCGACTATCAGTCCTATTTTACGCTCGCGGCTGAATGATAAATTTGCCAGAAATGCTGATAATCAGTCATTTCTGGTTGAATCAGTAACAGCAATCGGTACGATTAAGGCTATGGCGGTTGAACCTCAAATGACCAGACGCTGGGATCAACAATTGGCTGCTTATGTTAGCTCCGGTTTCCGCGTTACCCGCCTTACTACTATTGGCCAGCAGGGTGTGCAGCTGATTCAGAAACTGGTGACAGTTGTTACTTTATGGCTGGGTGCTCATCTAGTGATTAAAGGTGAGCTGACAGTGGGTCAGTTAATTGCATTTAATATGCTTGCAGGTCAAGTTGCGGCACCTGTTATCCGTTTGGCACAGCTGTGGCAGGATTTCCAGCAGGTGGGTATTTCTGTTTCCCGCCTTGGCGATATTTTAAATACCCCGACAGAAAATCCAACTTCGCGCGTGGCATTGCCGAATATCAAAGGCCAGATTGAATTTGAAAAAATCTCTTTCCGCTATCGTCCGGATGGTGCAGAAATTCTGCGTGACTTAAATTTGCAGATTAAGCCAGGTGAAATTCTGGGTATTGTCGGACGTTCCGGTTCTGGCAAATCTACTTTAACCAAACTGGTGCAGCGCTTATACACGCCAGAGCGTGGACGGGTATTGGTAGATGGTAATGATCTGGCGCTGGCTGATCCGGCATGGTTGCGCCGTCAGGTGGGTGTAGTACTTCAGGAAAATGTACTGCTTAATCAGAGTATCCGCGCCAATATAGCTCTTGCCGACCCGGGGATGCCTCTGGAAAAAATAATGTATGCCGCCAAAATGGCTGGTGCCCATGATTTTATTATGGAACTGCCAGAAGGCTATGACACTATAGTTGGTGAGCAGGGTGCAGGGCTGTCTGGCGGGCAAAGGCAGCGTGTTGCCATTGCTCGGGCTTTGGTAGGAAATCCGCGGATTCTGATTTTGGATGAAGCAACTAGTGCGCTGGATTATGAATCCGAACGAGCCATTATGCAAAATATGCAGGCTATTTGCAAAGGCCGCACTGTTTTGATTATTGCCCACCGCCTATCTACTGTTCGTATGGCCAATCGCATTATTGCCATGGATAAAGGCAGTATAGTAGAAGAAGGAACTCATCAGGAGTTGCTCGCTAAGCCGGACGGTTACTATCGCTACTTATATCAGCTCCAGAATAGCTAAATTGAAACCAGAATAAGAAAATAGATTATGGGTATTCGCTTTCAAGCTTTTAAAGAGTTCCTGCACCGCTATACTACGGTGTGGAAAAATGTTTGGTCTGTCCGTTTTCAGCTCGACCCGCCTAAACGCGATGAAGATGAGCGTGCTTTTTTACCGGCACATCTGGAATTAACGGAGACACCTCTTTCCGCTGCACCCAAATGGACTGCACGCCTGATTATATTGTTTGCTGTTATTGCGCTTTTATGGGCATTAATTGGCAAGCTGGATATTGTTGCTGTTGCTATGGGTAAAACCACTCCCGGTGGGCGCAGTAAGATAATCCAACCACTGGAAACTTCAGTAGTCGACAAAATTGCAGTCAAAAATGGCGACCACGTAAGGAGTGGTCAGATACTGGTTCAGTTAAGTGGTATCGGTTCCGATAGTGACTATGCGCAGTCGGAAAAATCCCTGCAGGCCGCACGTTTAAATAAATTGCGTCTGGAAGCAGTTATCCGTGCAGTGGACACGCATCAACCTCCTCAACTGGATCGGGAACTGGCCGCGAAATGGCATCTTAATCCCGAGCAGATTATAGAAGCACAATCGCTCGCATTACATCAGTTTCAAACATGGTTTACTCAGGATGCCCAGTTACAGACAGTGTTACGCGAACATCAGGCACAGCTTCAGGGAACTCAATCGCAGGTGAGCAAACTTGAACAAACCACGGCTATTGAGCAGAGCCGTACAGCAGATTACAAAGATTTGCTGGCGCAGAACTTTGTTTCCAAACACGCTTATTATGAACAGCAAAGCAAGTATATTCAGAATAAAAATGATTTAGCCAGCCAGCGCAGCCAGCTTCGGCAGATTCAGGAAAGTATACGCGAAGCCGAGCAGAATCGTCAGTTACAAACTAATACGCTCAAGCGCGATACGCTTGATCAGCTGCGACAGGCAAATGAGCAAATCCAGCAACTTACTGAAGCGACAGACAAAGCATTGCAGCGCAAACAGTTAATGACTTTAAAGTCGCCAGTTGATGGTACGGTACAACAGCTTGCCACCCATACTGTGGGAGGAGTGGTCACGGCGGCTCAACAGATTATGGTAATCGTACCTGATCAGGATCAGATGGAAATTGAGGCATTGGTGCCAAACAAAGACATCGGTTTTATTAAGGCTGGCCAAGATGCTGTTATCAAAGTTGAGTCTTTCCCTTATACCCGTTATGGCTATTTAACCGGTAAAGTAAAACATGTCAGCTTTGATGCGATTGAAGATGAAAAATTGGGACTGGTTTTTGCTGCGACCATTGTTATGGACAGAAATTATCTAATGGTAGATGGTAAAAAGGTTAATTTAACAGCGGGTATGAATGTAACCGCTGAGATTAAAACCGGTAAGCGTCGCGTTATCACTTATTTGTTAAGCCCGCTACAAACTAAAGTTGATGAAAGTATGCGAGAACGTTGATGCAAAAATATATTCGTATTGGTACTTGGCAAGCTATTTCTATTCTTATTGGCTGCGGTATTATCTCTACAACTGCACAGGCATTCGATTTGTTTGATGCCTGGCAGGCTGCAATAAGCTATTCAGCAGAATATGCAGCAGCTCAAAATGAGCGGGATGCTCATAAAGAGCAATTGGTACAAACACGAGCAGCGTTACTGCCACAGGTAAATACTAATTATATCTATCAGAAACAGCCCTCCTCCCTGTCCAGTACTACCCAGACGCACGGCTGGAATGTACAGGCAAGTCAGGCGTTATTTGATAAAGCCAAATGGGCACAATACCAGCAAGGTAAAATTACCGCTAACATGGCCGACTGGCAGCTGGAAAATGTGAAAGAAGATCTGCTGCTTAAAGTAGCCAATGCTTATTTTCAGGTATTGCTGATTGAAGACAAGCTGGTTTCAATTGAAAAAGAAAAAGAAGCCTATGCAATGCAGATCAGGCAAGCACTAGCCTTATTTAACAAGGGCGCAGCTACTATTGTAGACACGAATGAAGCACAAGCAGGCTATGAAGCTGCCCGGGCAAAAAAAGTCAGTGCGATGACAGATCTGCTGGTAGCACAAAATAATCTGGCTAATATTACAGGACTGGACCCGAAGAAAATTAAGCGTTTAAAAAATACTGATTTTGGCGATTTACTAGGTAAATCAAGTAAAGCAGACTGGATAAATCTGGCGCAAAAAAATAATCCTGAATGGCAGCAGCAAAAGCTGGCATTGGAAAATGCCAAGCAGGCTTATATTGCTGCTAAAGCAGAGAACTGGCCAAAACTAACGCTTAATGGCGGCTATCAGGACAACCATCAGATTCAGCAGTTTTATGGTATGAATCATGGCACTCGCAGTAAAGGCGGTATCGTAATAGTTCAGCTTTCAGCCCCCTTATTCAGTGGTGGCTTGATTCACAGCAAAATTAAAGAAGCAGCGGCCAGAGAACAGCAAAATAAATTTTTATTAATAGCTACTGAGCGTAAAATTGAACTGAATATTACTCAGGCGTATCAAACTACATTAGGCAATCTGTATCAGATTCAGGCGCAGCAACAGTTATTAAAAGCCAATACGGTAAAATTACAAGCTACTCAATTAGGTCGTAAAGTAGGTGTACGCAGTAATCTGGACGAATTACAGGCATTACAGGCCAAAGCCGATGCCGAACAGAAATTGGCAGAAGCACAATATGGCTATATCACTACTTATATTCAGCTATTACAAAATGCTGGCATTTTGACTGAAGCAGATGAACAGAAAAAATTGCATAAATTACTTTATTAGTCATTTACGCTTATATTGGCTGTGTGTATCCATTTAAAAGTATTACTGAAATAATTATGCATGGCATTATCTATTTTGCGTTTGCCTGTTAGTAAGCTAGAGAGTGCTTTATTTAATTCAATTTATAATCTATCTAATGTGTTATCTGACCTCTACGGCAGCAAACAAATATAAACAACGGTAAATCAATTAACTTTAATAGTATGATAAAAATTTGTGCTCAAACACTAATAACAATATTTGTATTAACGCATTAATATTGCCTGAAATACGCACCTGCTCTTTAAAAATATTCATATGCCTCTTTATATATACTCTATCCAAATTGCAAATTTGCTGTATACCTCTATATGAAATAATTTAAAGATAATATTTGATGGAGAATAATTTAATTAACTGAATCTTAACCCATCTACGATAAAGTTTAATGCCGGGAACCTAGTTGCTGATTATTTATATAGCCGTTTAATTGATAGGTTAACTGATTGCAGGCAGTAATTTTTTTCAATAACAAATCAAGCAAAAGCTTCAAATTGGCTAGTACCATTATCAATTTTGATGTTTTTACAAAATGATGTGTATGAACCTGATTAGCCGATTCAGATAGCATCAATGGTGATCTCAAATTGTTTTATCATTCTAAGCAACACTTTTATATGTGATGCAAATTCGCTAAAGCAAGGCTTTTTACCGTCTACCGTTTGTTGATATTCTGAAAAGTATTTAGAAATTAATTCATCTATATCTAAATTTGAAGTTAATAAAATCACTTAGAGCATGTAGCAGGATATTACCGCTTTTCTTGACGTCTAATCAGGTATACAGCCAGACATAAAAATAACAGTGTAGGCAGAAATGCGGCAATCAGGGTTGGTACCCCATATAACTGACTGGTAAATCCAAACAACCGCCCTGAAAAATGGAATAATAGCCCTAAGCAGATTCCATAGAAAAGTTTCAAGCCCATATTTCCACCACGATTCTGCTGTGGTGTAAAAGCGAGTGCTACCAGTGCCATAACGATACAGGCCAATGGATAGGCAATTTTACGCCACCATGCCAGTTCGTAGCGGGTAGTCTGTTGGTGATTATTTTTCAAATGTTTGATATAAGTCGACAGTGCCAGAATAGACATCTGTTCAGGCGCCACCAGCAATATATTAAGCAACTGATGATTGATGGACATGTGCCAATCCAGATTTTCCAGATGATTTACTGTTATCTGATGCTCTTGCAGAACAGACTGGTCTACCTGATGCAAATGCCACTTCGACTTTTTACCCTGCTGGGCATGAGAATCAACCTTGGCACTGGATGCATGCAAAGTTTCTGTTAAATGGAACTGTTCATCATGGCGATATATGCTGATGTTTTTTAAGCTACCGTCAGGTAACATTTCAGCGACATTCACAATATCATGCCCCTGCTTCAACCAGATACCACTATCTCCGGCACTAATGCTGTTCTGACGGGCATGCAACTGATACTGTTCTGCATAAGGGCCGGTTTTAGGTACAACATATTCACCCAGTAACGCAGCAATAATGGCAAACAGCAAGCCAAACTGCAACATCATGCCAATAATGCTGGCCAAGCTGATACCTGATGTTCTGATTACGGTAAATTCACTGTCGCTGGCCATCTGATTCAGACATACCAGTGCACCTACCAGCACAGCCAGAGGCATAAGCTCATAAGCATGTGTGGGAATCAGTAATAAAACGTAATACAGCATTTTATTGGCAGTATAACGCCCATCACCAACGTGGCTGATTTCACCCATAATGTCAAAGAAGCTGTATAAGCTTACCAGTGCCAGCAATGCATACAAAGTGCAAATGGACAGTTGGCTAATTACATAGCGATTAAGCAAACGCATCAGGAGCGGCCTCCGAGTAATGATGTAAATGCTGTTTTAAATGGCGCAGATGGACGATTGCGCCAACTCAATAAGAATAAAAACACCAGAAACATCAAAAGATGCATAGGCAATATGCCAAGCCAAAGCGGAATACGACCATTTTCCACCAAATCCCGTAAAAAGGTTAGTCCATTCTGGTAAATTAAAAATACACCAATCGCAATCAGGATATTGTAAGTATGACCGGTGCGCGGATTAAAATACGATAGTGGCAAGGCCAGCAAAGCCAGTACGATTACGCTGATCGGTAATGATAAACGCCACATCAGTTCTGCCTTGTAAATGGCTTTATCGCTGGCAAATAGTGCAGCAGTGGGAATGGTGTGCCGATTTTGTTTTGGATCGATAACCATTGTATTGACGCTGATGACCAGAGTCATTTTGTCAAATGAAGCCCTTTGATAGTCTGCCTGTCCGGGCTGTCCATAGTAGCGGAAACCATCTTCCAGAGTCAGAATACGTTTTTCTCCATCCTGTTTGAACTCGCCACGTTTGGCAAAAATCGTACTGTCTTTGCCATTTTTTTCCTTTTCCCGTACAAACAGATTGCTGGCACGGCCGCTGTCAGGGTCGAATGATTCAATAAAATAAACTCGTGGGTGGCTTTTGCCTATTTCGCGGAATACCCCCGGCTCCAGTAATGACATTTCCTGTTTCTGTTTCAGCAATTCTGCAAATTCACGGCTACGCCACTCTGCCCATGGCTGAATCAGCATTGATACTACTGCTACCAGAACTGCAAACGGAAGAGCAAATTTCATTAAGGGATAAATCCAGTTTCTTAATGATAAGCCACTGGACAGCCAGATAACCATTTCGCTATCACGCCAGTAACGGGTAAGTACCGTAATAATGCTGATATAGGCAGTTAAAATCAGTAATACAGGTGTCAGGCCAATTGTCCAGAACCCAATTAATGCGGTTACCGCATCAATAGCCACGCGGCCGCTGGCAGCCCTGCCCAGCAGGTTAATTGCTTGCGTAGCCACCAGTACTATCAGCAAAATCACGAAAATGCCAACGGCAGCCCATGATAATTCTTTAATAAATTGGCGTTGATAAATCATAAAATAATAAACACATGTGCAACTGCCGGTATTTTAGTGACAGCCTGCGTTACAATAGGGGGATCCAAAATCAGCTAACGCATGATTCGTCCAGAATATATACAACGCCCTTATAATGGGAGAGGAAAAGATGGAATTTAGCATAAAAACCGAACAATTGCAGCCGCAAAACAATAGTTCTTTACTTATTGTCTGTACTGCAAACAGTAAACACAACAATCCTGTAGCTGGTACTTTATTGTCGCAATTACAGCAGCAACAGAAAGATTTTATTGCCACACATACAGTTGAACTGAACCATGTACAGGCTTTGGCTGTAGTATGCATAGAAAAAGAAGACTATGCCAGCCTGCAAAAGTTGGCTGCTACGGCTGCCAGCTGGGCCAAAGAGCAAACCCGGATTAATGTAGATTTGAGTTTATTGTCTGAAGTCTTGGCACAACAATGGGTACAGGCATTTACAATTGCGGTGGGCGAAGCTGTCTATCACTTTGATACGTTTAAAAAAGATTCCAAACCAACATCACTTGAATATATCAATTACCACACTGTTCACGCAGTAAATGAATACCTGAGCAAAGGTGAAGCTGTTGTTTATGGTATGAATATCTGTAAAGATCTGGGTAATGCACCTGGTAATTTATGCACCCCAGCCTATCTGGCCTCTTCTGCTGCCAAAATTGCTGCTGATGTGGGTGCCAGTGCACGAATTATGGCCGCAGCCGATATTCAGGAAATGGGTATGAATGCTTTACTGGCAGTGGCACAGGGCAGTTCCGCCGGTGCCTATCTTATTGAACTGCAATATCACGGCGCGCCGAATACTGAAGATAAACCGGTGGTTCTGGTAGGCAAAGGTATCACTTTTGATTCCGGCGGTATTTCCCTTAAACCGGGTGCTGCGATGGATGAAATGAAATTTGATATGTGTGGTGCTGCTGCTGTTATTGGTACTTTTGCAGCTGCTGCCAAGCTTAAACTGCCACTGAATCTGGTAGCCGTCGTTCCTACCTGTGAAAATATGCCTTCCGGTAATGCAGTCAAACCGGGTGATATTATTAAGGCCATGAATGGCTTGAATATTGAGGTTTTGAACACCGATGCAGAAGGCAGGCTGATTTTGTGTGATGCTCTTACCTACGCTGAACGTTTCCAGCCCAAAGCAGTAATCGATGTGGCCACATTAACTGGTGCCTGTATCATTGCACTGGGGCATGTTGCGCAAGGCGTACTGGGCAACAATCAGTCAATTATTGATCAGATATTACAGGCAGCTGCCAGTATTAATGATAAAGCCTGGCAATTGCCTTTATTCGACGAATACAAAGAACAGCTAAAATCCAATTTTGCTGATTTGCAGAATATAGGCGGACGTGCTGCCGGAACGATTACTGCTGCGGCATTTTTGTCCTGTTTTACCGAAGCCTATCCATGGGCACATCTGGATATTGCTGGTACAGCCTGGCATTCAGGCAACAATAAAGGTGCTACAGGCCGCCCTGTTCCGCTGCTGCTTGAATATCTGATTCAGCAATCCTGAATTTGAGACGATATGGCCACTACTACTTTTTATACTCATATCACTGATCCAGTCTCTTTTACTTGCCGGCTGACTCAAAAAGTATATAAAAGTGGAGCAAGCGTTCTGATCTGGTTAGAAGATGAAAGCAGTATGAGTCGGTTTGATCAAGCTCTGTGGTCGTTTCAGGCCACTAGTTTCATCCCACATGAAATCTGGTCACCGCAACAACCACAGCTGATTGCCGGGCAATTGGTATTACTGTCTTATGGCACAGATTTACCAACAATACAGAAAGATTGGGTGGTTATTAATCTGGCGGATGTTTATTGGTGTGATGCTCCGCAGATACCGGAGCGAGTATTGGAGCTGGTAAGTACTGATCTGGATGAAATAGCAGCTGCACGACAGCGTTTTCGTACGTATCGGGATGCTGGCTTTATTATTGAGCACCATGATATGCGTACACAAAAGTAATGCTATCAGGCACTAAAAAGCGGGTTATTGAGTAACCCGCTTTTTTGTACATTCTTTTAATCCAGTAGTTTAGCAACAATGTGCGCTAAAGGTGTATCGACTACTGGCTCCGGAAGCAGATTTTGCAAAGTACGGCTATCCAGAATACCAAACTCTGGTCGTCTAGCTGCTGACTGATAATCAGCAGTGCCAATCCGCTCAACTTTGACCTGTTTATAACGCTCATCAATTTCAGCAGCTTCAGCAAAAATACGCTGGGCAAAATCTGCCCAACTCATTTGCTGGCTACCAGCAAAATGCATTAATCCGCGCGCAGGATTCGTTAATGCAGCAAGGCGGATAATGGCTTCAGCCAAATCCCCTGCATAGGTGGGGCAGCCAATCTGATCGTCTACCACGCGAATAGTGGATGTTTCTAATCCTTTTTGCAACATGATTTTGACAAAATTGTGTCCATGTTCACTGTATACCCATGAAGTACGAATAACAGCGGTATCTACGTGTGCGTTTAAAGCCAATAACTCCCCTGCCAGCTTACTGTGTCCGTATACATTCAGTGGATTAGGTGCCATATTTTCTGTCAGAATCACATGATGATGGCCATCAAATACCTGCTCAGTAGACAGATGAATCAGGCGTGCGCCAATTGCCCGGGCAGCCTGAGCCAGATTCAATGTTCCTGTTGCATTCACTGCAAAAGCCTTGGCTATATCGGTTTCTGCGGCATCAACTTTGGTGTAACCTGCTGCATTTATAATCACATCCGGTTCAAAAGTTTTCACCATATTGAGCACATTATGTGCATCAGTAATATTCAGTGTCTGCGAGTCACTGGCAATCAATTCCCAACTTTCCGGCAATCTGTCTCTTAAGCAACTACCTACCTGACCTTTTGAACCCGTTAATAAAATACGCATGGCGAAGCCTTTGTTTTAAAATACCAATAGAATAACGATAATGATGCTAAAAATATGATATTACATAAATGAAGCGCTCAAACAATGAGGCTTATTGTTACACAACGATAGTTTATTTTCAGCACTGTTTTTATATAAAGTAGAGATTGTTTGAATAAACAGCCCAGTTACAAACCTTACCCCACCGTTCCTGTTAACCAGGCTGTACTTTGTTGATGACGCAATGACCAGCGACAATCCTGATCCAAAACCTCTACCGCGACTGTCTGCCATTCAGAATCGATTAAAGCCTGTGGATTTTCCGCTAACTCAATAGCATTGCGTGCTGCTGCTCCGAGAATTTTCGGAGCCTGATAATAAATTATTTCATCTACGGCATCAGCAGCAAGTAAAGCAGAATTCAGGATGGAGCCCGCTTCAACCAGTATCAGACCAATATCGCGTTGAGCCAAAGCAGGCCATAATTTTTGCAAATCAATCTGGCCATGCTGATTGGTTGGCACTGTAAGAATGGAAACATGTGGATAAGGATCAAAAACAGCTTTTTTAACACTGTCGTTAACCGTGGTAACAATCAAGGTAGGACTATTCACATCATGAATCACCTGATAAGCGGGAGTGATACGCAGCTTACTATCCAGAATGATACGTAGTGGCTGTCGCAATGCAGAAAAGCGCCGCACATTTAACTGTGGATTATCTGCCAGTATAGTATTGATACCCGTTAATACTGCACAGCTTTCAGCACGTAATGTCTGCACATCATTACGTGCAGCTTCACCGGTTATCCATTGGCTCAAACCATTACTCAATGCTGTCTTGCTATCGAGACTCGCAGCGATTTTCAGCCTGATATAAGGTCTGTGTCTTTCCAGCCTGGATAAGAAACCCGGATTCAGTTCACGTGCCTGCTGTGTATACAAACCACAGTCAACCTGTATACCAGCCTGTTGCAATATGCTTAATCCATTACCTTTGACCAATGGATTAGGATCACTCATGGCCACAACCACGCGCTTGATATGAGCATCAATCAGAGCCTGAGCACACGGGCCTGTGCGGCCGGTATGGCTGCAAGGCTCCAACGTGACATAGGCAGTAGCATCCTGTGCCAATTGCCCAGCCTGCCGTAATGCATGCACTTCGGCATGTGCTTGCCCTGCCCGAACATGGAATCCCTCACCGACAATTTGCTCACCACGTGTAATCACGCAGCCTACACGCGGATTTGGGCTGGTAGAAAACCGCCCTTGCCAGGCTAGCTCAAGGGCGGTTTGCATGAATTTTTTATCAAGCTCAGAAAAGCTCATTTTTAACTGTTCTGTACATTAATGGTTTTCAACGTAGCAGCAAGCGCAGCATCACTGGCACTCTCACTGCTGGCACAAACTGAATAAAGATTATTATTTCCAACAAGAGCAACACAACTTTCATTTAGTAAAGTGCCATTTTGCTGATGACTGAAACGGTAGTTCATCCGATTTTCGGTAGCAATACCTACCTTAGTGTTGCTGATGTCTGCATTGTTTTTCAGGCTATCAGCCAAATTTTTGAAATATTCATCTGCCTTGATTTTTATCGCACCCAAATTGTTAGCTGCCAAGGTAATATTACTGCCATCATCATGCTGCAACAAAGTAAGGTTATTTACCTGTGCCTGATCTATCCAGTCCTGTGCACTATCCATTACATCAACAAAACCTCCATCTACCACAATACTGAGCTTGCCATCCTTACTGGTTAGCGTCTGAGTAGATGTAGCGGCAGCAGCGGATACATCACTGCTTGCGGCCTGAGTATCACTGGCATCCATCGTCACAGAAGTGTCTTTTTGCGTACACGCAGTTAAACCTAGCAAAGCGATTAGTCCAAACAACCATAAACGAGATTTCAACATGATATATTCAAGCTTTCATGACAAGGCACAATGGTTACAAAGTATAACAAGAATTAGCAGCTAATGCAGCGAACAGGTCCAAAATAGCCTGACAGAATAAATACCTTTAATCTACCTTTTGTAATGCTGCAATCAGTTGTGTAAACTCCGAAACATCGTGAAAGCTTTTATACACAGACGCAAAGCGCACATAAGCAACCTCATCCAGTTTAGCCAGTAAATTAAGAACCATATCCCCAATCATATGACTGGGAACTTCTTTGACCCCCATGTGGTAAAGATTAGTCTCAATCTCGGCTACAGCATTTTCAATACTTTCCCGATCCATTGGCCGCTTATGCAATGCCCTGCTAATACTGGTATAAAGCTTGGCCGGATCAAAAAGCACCTTTTCCCCAGTACGCTTGATAATCAACGGCATTCGCATTTCCACCACTTCCAGCGTACTAAACCGGCTGTCACAGGCAAAACAACGGCGACGACGACGAATACTGTTATTACATTCGCTCAAACGCGTATCAATCACCTGTGTATTATGATGCTGGCAAAAGGGACATTTCATACAAATGCAAATTAATATTGATTGAGTTAAATAGCTATTGTGGCAGGCACTACTACGGCTGGCAAGCTCATTTATTTTTATGGCAAAACAATATAAACAATTATTGCTGACTTATCCACCTGTGCACATAATCCAGCGCAAAACTTTAGGTAAAATATGGGGATAACTATAATATATTACTGATTTTTATCATGTATTTCTTATTGATTAAAAAATAGGCAATTCACAACAAATGAATAACATTTCAAGTGGCACATAGCTGTCACATGAATGGCAATACAAACAAAAATCAAAAATTAATTAATAAAATCAAGTAATAAAATTAAAGAATAATCCCGGACACTAATAAATTCACCACCACCGATTAATTCAGCCGGATTAAAAATCCTGATTTATTAATTATTTATATGTGGATTAATAAAGATAAGCATTCTGAGAATTGGCACGGTTTACTGAACAAACATGCAGAGTAATGATACCGAATCAAATATCCGCAAAACCCACCGTTCACACCATTGGCAATATTTCAGATACCAGTCTAGACTCTTGTAATAAATGTCTACTCAGTTAAATATTTACGCATCAGTAAACAGTTAACCGTAACCTTATTATTGAGAGGTAAGGCACATTCACCCAGCGAAGCATAGCCATTGATTTCATAAAATTTAACTGAATTCAGCGACGCATACAGTTTCAGCATACCCAAACCAGCACGACTGGCAACACTTTCAGCACGCTGCAAAAGTGCTGTTCCCAACCCCTGATTATGCACAAACGGGTGGATATATAAAGCATCCAGTTGAGCATCAACCAAATCCATCTGAAAGAAACCCTGAATATGCCCCTTATAATCAACAACCCACAAAGCTTTATTTACATCAGCCATCGTATGCAAATAACTCTCAATATTCAATAATGACAACCACGCTTTTAACACCGTTTCATCATATTTGCGCGCACAGGTATATTGCACCGCATAGCGATGAGCATTATAAATATCTTCACAGTCCTCCGGCCGCGCCGGACGCAAATAAGTAATAATACTCATATAATCTTCAACCAATGCAGCAATACATGAATTAACCAAAATCGAGTACAGATTTTATATCACTCATACATAATTAAGCAAAACAACATCTTTCATTCAATACAGGCTAGTGCTAGCATATACGGATACATCACATAAGGATATAATATAACATTATGAATATAAAAACCATTTATCTTGCCGGTGGGTGTTTTTGGGGCATGGAAGGCTATTTTAAACGTTTAAATGGCGTGCTTGCCACTCAGGCCGGCTATGCCAACGGCCATACCGATAATCCAAGTTATGAAGAAGTATGTAAACAAAACACCGGTCACGCGGAAACTATAAAAGTCGAATACGATGCAGATGTTTTGCCTTTAACCGACATACTGCGCCATTTTTTCCGTATCGTAGACCCCACTAGTCTGAATCGTCAGGCACATGATATTGGCACCCAATACCGCAGCGGTATTTACTATACTGATACTGCTGACAGAGATGTGATTCAGGCAGCAATCAAAGCCGAACAAGGCCGTTATCAAGCACCTATCGTAGTAGAAAATCTGCCCCTGCAGCAATTTTTTCCGGCTGAAGAATATCATCAGGATTATCTGGACAAAAATCCTCAAGGCTATTGCCATATTGACCTGCAAAAAGCCCGTGAGCCCTTGCCAGAGCTTCCCAAAACTGCAACGTCCACTCAAACTTATGATGCCAAAACCTTTCATAAGCCGGATGCTGCAACTTTACAGCAGCAGCTAGGAGAAGAAGCTTATCAAATCACACAGAACGCAGGCACCGAGCGCCCATATAGCCATCCGTACGATGAACTGTTTGTTCCCGGTATTTATGTCGATATTGTCAGCGGCGAACCACTTTTCAGCTCGCGAGACAAATTTAATTCCGGCTGTGGCTGGCCGGCATTCAGCCAGCCGATACAGTCGGAAGTAGTTAGCGAACATCAGGATAACAGTCTTGGTATGCAGCGAACTGAAGTACGCAGCCATCAGGCAGACTCACATTTGGGACATGTATTCACGGATGGCCCGCAGGAGCGTGGCGGTTTACGTTATTGCATCAACGGAGCTAGCCTGCGGTTTATCCCTTATGATGAAATGGATGCAGCAGGTTATGCTGCATACAAGGATATGGTTAAATAATCCAGTCTTTAATTTCGGGCAGTATGTTAGATACCGCCCGAAATTAAAGCTCAGCCAAAATACCTGAATTGCAATAAGTCACAAATAACTACCGGATATATAGGTAAAAATTAAATCTACACTAAAACTCAGCCCCTGATGCAGAAGTCAGTTAGTGATAAAAAATCACCTTAAAGCTTTCAAACAGGTATCATGTAAACCAACCAAATCATAACCTGTCAGGAACACCCCGTTATGCCCTGGAATTTTCCGATATTGCTCACATGGTTGCGTATCCTCATCATTCCTATATTTACCTTATTGTTTTACTTGCCTGCAAACTGGATTAGCGATCGCCAGATTATTAACTGGCTGGCAGCAAGCTTTTTTGCCGCAGCCGCAATAACTGACTGGTTTGATGGCTATCTGGCACGCCGTTGGGGACAGACATCCAATTTTGGCGCTTTTCTCGACCCGGTTGCAGACAAACTAATGGTAGCTGTAGCACTGATATTACTGGTAGCCACCGGCCGCACTTATGCCATATTTGCTATGATTATTATTGGTCGTGAAATCACTATTTCCGCTTTGCGGGAATGGATGGCTCAGCTAGGTAAACGCAACAGTGTTGCCGTGGCTAAACTGGGCAAATTCAAAACCGCAGCACAGATGGGTGCTATTTTTCTTTTATTACTGACTTCACCCCCACTGGCTGAACCCAATCTGCTGTGGAAACTGGGAAATATTCTTATGCTTATTGCCTGTATTCTGACTATCTGGTCAATGCTTTATTATTTGAAGATGGCTACCAAAGAATTTAAATCCTAAAAAATCATAGTGAAAGCAAAAAACACCTCATTAAACTAGCCAAGAGCCTTGACACAAATTTTTTCATCGATATAATGTTGCTTCTTCATTCAGCACGAATGAGAAACGCGGGAATAGCTCAGTTGGTAGAGCGCAACCTTGCCAAGGTTGAGGTCGCGAGTTCGAGACTCGTTTCCCGCTCCAAAAACATGCTCACATGTATAAAGTGAATCTGCGGGAATAGCTCAGTTGGTAGAGCGCAACCTTGCCAAGGTTGAGGTCGCGAGTTCGAGACTCGTTTCCCGCTCCAAAAAACATGCTCACATGTATAAAGTGAATCTGCGGGAATAGCTCAGTTGGTAGAGCGCAACCTTGCCAAGGTTGAGGTCGCGAGTTCGAGACTCGTTTCCCGCTCCAGATTTTGATTTAGTAGTTGCTCTACCCGATTGAGTAAATATTTAAGGCGGGATGGCAGAGTGGTCATGCAGCGGACTGCAAATCCGTGTACGCCGGTTCGATTCCGACTCCCGCCTCCAGATACTAGTAAATAGCCTTTATGGCGGGGTGGCAGAGTGACTATGCCACAGTGTGCAAAGCTGTGTAGGCCGGTTTAAATCCGTGCCCCCGCCTCCAACATAAATTTAATGCACAGTGTGTATTAATATTGATTACTGCCCTGCCCGGGTGGTGAAATTGGTAGACACAACGGACTTAAAATCCGTCGGCTCTTAAAACGGCCGTGCCGGTTCGATTCCGGCCCCGGGCACCATAAAAACAGAAAAAGACCGCTTGAGCTGGTCTTTTTTTATTTTATCTTCACTAGTCTTCTAAATATTTATTAATCCAGCTTGTGCGCCTATGCGGATCCCTATTACTGCGCAAAACGCTTCTGAACAAAATTCTGCCTATTTCTTCATATCATACTAGACTGTGAATAACTACTATCACTGCGACAATCGGCTCTAGTGTTAACGCCAAACTACCCATATCAAACTGACTCAGTCTGAAAAATTACCACGATTAAATTATACAAATCAGAAAATATATTTAACTAATCGAATCACTCATGAGCAATAAATCCAGAATGAAATATAATTTTATAATTTCATACAAGTAGATAGATTAATTTATATACATTTATACTGTAGAAAACTCCAAAATAACTTTTCAATACATTTACTAATATAATATAATTAATGATAATATATTTTAATATTACGAAATATTTATTAATTATATTTAAATTAACAAATAGAATATTTAATTTTGTACAGGAGTATTTGACTTGAAAAACGCTGTAAAATGGATTGTAATTATTGTTGTTATTTTAATTATATTAGGCATTGTATTTGGTAAGAACGACACTAAACCAGAAATAAATCAGAGTTCTTCTGCTCCGGCAACATCAGCTTCAGCAGCTTCAAATGTAACAGCCCCTGCAACAACTACTGGTAATCATACCGATGTAACAGAAAATGAAGAAGCATTAATTAAAGTTACGTCAAATGAGTTACTGAAAGCCTATAAAGCAAATGAAGTAGCCGCAAATAAAAAATTTAAAGATAAAAAATTATCTATCAGTGGCACTATTAACAGTATTGAAGCCGGATTGGGAGATGAACCATATATAGTACTTAAAGCTGGCGATGAATTTGAAATAGATATGCCTCAGGCGAAATTGGCCACTAGCGAAGCCAATAAAGCAGCCGATCTGAAAAAAGGTCAAAAAATCAATATGATTTGTACGGGTGATAGCGAATTTGCTGGTACACCAATGCTGAGTGATTGTATTATTCAATAAGCTAAGTTAATCTGATTGGCCTTTAATTCAAATATATCCTCTCACTTCTATGATTATTAATAACCATAGAAGTGAGAGGATATTTCATTTTCAGGACTCAAAGATTTTCAATACTATGAATGTAAGTACTCTTACATCTTCAAGCGCGAACTTTTAAATAGAAGCTTTGATCACATAATTTATAAAAGCAAGAAGTAAAAACTAAAATATAACTCTGCGTAATAAGTAAATTAACCTTACTGACAGGGAAAGTACTACTAAATTTAATGCCTGACTTATAATTAACAAACGCATGTTCAGAATAACATTAACGTTTCTAAATTATTGCATAATAGATTACAATTAACTTCCAAAACGTTAGTATGAAAGTTTAGGGAGAATATAATATTTGGGTAATATCGTTATAAACCCATAGCCTGACGAATCAGCCTGTTCTTAATCATCCCCGAACAATCAACCATATTCAGTCCCTGATTACGTAACCAGCCTATACCGGGTAAATCATTATTGGCAAACAACCTGAACAGTCCATCACATCCCTGTTGCATCATACGTACTGCCAGCAATCTGGAACGCTGATACTGCTTGAGCAATGACCAGCTACCTATATCACTGGATTGTGCCAGAAGATTACTAAGGCACTGCACATCGGCAAAACCCAGATTAACACCCTGTCCAGCTAGCGGATGCACAGTGTGCGCGGCATCGCCAATCAAGGCAAGACGTTGACTGATAACTGTCTTTGGCTGACGTTTTATCAGATCAAATGCGAATACTGGTGTAGTCAGCGTTAGCTCGCCCAGTGTGTAATGGCCAGCCTGAGCAACCTGCCGTGCAAAATCTTCCCCAGCCAGCATAGTCAGCTTTTCTGCATCAGAAGTTGACCAGACAATAGAAATCTGTTGTTGTGGTAAAGGCAGATAAGCGAGGATATCGCCACCACGGAACCATTGATAGGCACAACCATGATGAGGCCTTGCCGTGCTGAAATTGGCCACTACTCCCTGCTGCCGGTAAGGAGAAGCGCTTACTTCGATGCCAACCTGTTCACGCAGCCATGAATTGGCACCATCCGCACCTACCAGTAACTGACTACGATAAGACTCGCCATTTTCAAGTGTGACCAGTGCAGACCAGATATCGGTTTTAACCGACAGCAGCCGGCTTTCTGCTATCGTTACACCATTTTCTGCCAGTGCCAGCCATATTTTTGCCAGCAGATAACGGTTTTCCAGCATATAATTTAAACAGGGTACGTTTACACTGGCGGCATCAAAGCTGATGTGCCCATGACCATCACCATACACTTGCATACGGTTTACTGCCTGTACCCTCTCTTCTGGCCAGACACCTAATTTATTTAAAAACTGCTGGTTAGTTGGACTGACAGCATAAATACGAGCATCCCAAGCCTGAGACAGGCTGCTTAAATTGGTTTTGGGCGGCTTTTTTTCCAGCAACAGCACTTTTTTACCCTGCTGGAGCAAGGCCAGAGCCAGAGTGGCGCCAACTAGCCCGCCCCCCAGAATAATGACATCAAAATCATACTGCTGCTTACTACTCATATTACTATCCATATTGATAAAACATTGTCATTTAACCAGATAACTGGAATGCTGGTTCAGGCCGAAAACTAGCTGTCTGGTAAACTGGTGTCTTAATGCAGGTATTGCGCCCAGAATGCCCATAGCAAGACTTTGCCCATATTTCAGCCCGCTATGGGCATGATCAAAAAGCTGTACCAGAATGTGGGTAAAACCAACAACCGCACGAGCATCATATGCACGTGCCTGCGCATACTTTCTGGCTAAAGCAATATTATCCAGCTCAGCCAAACCAGCATTACCCAATATCTCACTGAGCGTTTCCGCATCGCGTACCCCTAGATTCAACCCCTGAGCTGCAACCGGATGCATGGTTTGAGCTGCATTGCCGATACAGATTACCCGTTGACTGTACACCTGATTAAGCTGACGCAATTTCAGCGGAAAAGTCGCCGGCATACCCATCTGACACAATTGACCAAGCCGGCTTCCCATTACAGCCTGTAATTGTTGATTAAATTCATGCACATCCTGCTGCCGGCGCTGTTGTGCTTCCTCGGGAGTACAAGTCCATACCAGGCGAAAATCATCACCATAAGGCAGTAATGCGAAAGGGCCATTTCGGGTAAAACGTTCATAGGCAATTGCCTGATTACCCGATTCAAATTTCAGGGTATTTACCAGTGCCTGCTGTCGGTAGTCATGGCTACGCACCCGAATATCCGGCAAGCTGGTCGCCAGATTACCGCCCTCAGCCAGAATCAGCCATTGCGCCGTCAGAATATGCTGTTGTTGCAGGTATATACATTGTACTGAAGCCCAATGCGCGGTACTTTGTACTTGCTCTACAGTAGTCTGCCATTGCACAGGTACATGATATTTTTGCAATGCCTTTTCACAGGCATGTAATAGCCGAGCATAATCAATTGTGGCACCGAGATACGGCAAATTAATATCCTGCGCTGTCAGCAATACACGGCCAAAATGTTGTTGGCGCGATACATGCACCTGCTGAATAAAAGTAAAGGTTTCATCAGGCAGATCCACACCAGCCCGCCGGAAAGCCTGAATACTGTGATACGACAAAGCCAGTGTGCGCTGGTCGGTTAAGTGGCTGTCAGCAGCACGCGCTTCCAGCAGTAATACATGCTTACCCTGCTGCTGTAACATCAGAGCGGCGAGCATACCAACGGGACCAGCACCGATAATAATAAACGGATAATGTGACAATGGCTGCATGATTCACCCCCTTTACAAACAGATAAGCTGATTCTAACGTAATTCATCAGTAGAGCAACGGAAATCTGTTTAAAAGCAATAAAGCACTAAGCAACCAGAAGAATATATAAAGCTAATCCAAATTGGAATGGCCACGCATATTCAAACAACAAAATTAAGGAGGGTTGTTTGTTAAATTCGATTAGAGGCAAATAGCCCAGCAATGAGACTATCTTGCTGGCACTGTTGTAATCAAAGTATTAGGCCATAGTGATATAAGCAATCATCAACACAAATACACTAAATACCGTCATTAATCAGTTAATTTTAATACAAATATAAAGTTGCTAATTAGTATTTTCTAAAGATTCTATAGCTTGAATAATTACTTTATTGTTTTCTAGTCAAGCAGAAATTTATAATTGCAGTGACATTACTATTTATCCAAATAGTCTATCTGTTAGTTCAGTCAATAATTTATATCCTGTTAATTCACCAATAAATTGATATAAAATATTTTTTTACTCTGTAAGAAATTTGTATAATATAACTTTATATATCTTATATTTACTTTTGGATATTTCTACATATGACTGATTTTCTTTCCTCGTCATCCACAAATATCTTAACGGATGATTATGAAATTGAAGTTGAACTGGCCACCCCTTGGATGCGCATTGCTGCAGCCATAATTAACTGGCTAATTCTTTATCTTGGTATAATTCTGGGCACAGTTTTCTTTGGGCTTTTAGCCAAAATACTGCACAGTGCCCTAGCCGAAAAAATATGTATAATACTGGCTACTTTAGTTCCGTTATTAATGTATTTTATTGGTCAGTGCATTATGATGAGTACGAAAGGCCAATCCTTTGGTAAAAAACTACTAAGAATAAAGGTTATCGGGATAGACGGTAGTAATCCCGGCTTTATTGGAACTGTTTTACTCCGTACAATAGTCCCTTCTGTTGCATTAACCACAGTAGGTCTGTCGCTAAATCTGATCTTTTATCAAAATATTGTAATTGCATTAACTAAACCTAATACTATAGCTTTATTTTTTTATGTTATTTGTCTGTTTATGTTATTTCGCACCTCAACTTATCGGCGCACTTTAGAAGACTATCTGGCTAAAACCATTGTAATTAAAATTTAGCTCTTAGTTTACAAAAATTAACTTAATGTGTAGTATGGGTGCGCGTGCACTATGGCGCGCAACTAGGGTTTACTGATCATAATTTTGGCAAACCCTCAATGGTCAGCAATAAGCGCGCAAGCTGGACTTGATAGATGCCATGAATGAAGCCGGTAATATAAAATCAGCGATGAAACTGTGGCCGGTATAGAACGCAGTGCCTGCCCTACCTGTGGTTCCTGCTCCGGCATGTTTACGGCCAATTCAATGAACTGTCTGACTGAAGCACTGGGCTTGTCTTTACCCGGTAATGGTTCCTTACTGGCTACCCATGCATTACGTAAAGAACTGTTTCTCGAAGCTGGACGGCGTATTGTTGAATTAGCCAAACGCTATTATGAACAAAGATGATAGCATTATCCTCCCCCGCAGCATTGCCATCTAGGCTGCGTTTAATAATGCCATGAGTTTGGATATTGCTATGGGCGATTTTACCATTATGGTATTGCACCTGCTCGCCGCAGCTACCGAAGCTGGGGTTAATTTCAAAATAGCCGATATAGACCAGTTAAGCCGGCATGTACCTTGTCTGTGTAAAGTTGCACCGGCTACGCAGTAATATTATATGGAAGATGGGCAGTATCCATGCAGAACTGGGAAAGTGCGATAAGTCAATTTATTATAGAATTTAGTAACAGAATTAACAGTTATTTATAAAAGCAAAATATACAAAATTTGGGATAGATTCAATTATGGTAAACACACAACAACATTCAGACTCAAATAATAATCAATCTAAATTGTTTATGACTGAATCCCATAGCTCAGTCGCAGTCGAATTAGCTTCTCCGTGGAGGAGAATTGCAGCCTATTTAATTAATAATGCAATATATTATTCTATTATTTTTATAGGTCTGCGCATTTATAACGCAACATTTGATTTTGAATCTGAGGACTTAGGACAAAATATTGTACTACCTTTTGAATTATGGTTTCTTTCTGACTACGAGTCTACAGAACCAGTCTCATCTATTTTAGGATTGCTGTTTCTTCCTGAAGAAACACATGATCTATCAAGTATATTTTTATATATTATTTTACCTGTAGCCATTTTTGCGCTTTGGCAAACTATACAGATGAGTATCACAGGGCAATCTATTGGTAAACGACTGATGGGTATTAAAGTTATTGGTATTTACGGTCAAAATCCGGGATTTGTTGGTACTGTCTTACTTCGCGAAATTATTTTTAAGATAATTTCACATATTATTTTATATATTATTTTATATATTATTTTATATATTATTTTATATATTATTTTATATATTATTTTGCCATTTGATCTTAACAATTCTTTCTGGTCACCCAGATTAGTTAAATGTATATTATTTAATTTTCCACTTCTGGCTATTTTTTGCCTGATTATGCTTTTTCTAAAAAATATTAATTACCGTACTCTTCAGGATTATTTAGCCAAGACAATAGTCATAAAAGTTGAGAAATAGCAAGGCAGCGGTTTAATAATGCCATGAGTCTAGATATCGCCATATGCGGTTCTACCAATTCGGTATTGCACCTACTCGCCGCTACTACCGAAGCTGGGGTTAATTTCAAAATGGCCGATATCGACCTGTTAAGCCGGCATGTACCCTGTCTGTGTAAAGTTGCACCGGCTACGCAGAAATATCATATGGAAGATGGGTAGTACCCATCCGGAGCAGGAAAAGTGCGATAAGTCGATTTATTATAGAATTTAGTAACAGAATTAACTGTTGTCTATAAAAGCAAAATATACAAAATTTGGGATAGATTCAATTATGGTAAATACACAACAACATTCAGACTCAAATAATAATCAATCTAAGTTGTTTATGACTGAATCCTGTAGCTCAGTCGCAGTCGAATTAGCTTCTCCGTGGAGGAGAATTGCAGCCTATTTAATTAATAATGCAATATATTATTTTATTATTTTTATAGGTCTGCGCATTTATAACGCAACATTTGATTTTGAATCTGAGGCCTTAGGACAAAATATTGTACTACCTTTTGAGTTATGGTTTCTTTCTGACTATCGGTCTACTGAACCAGTCTCATCTATTTTAGGATTGCTGTTTGTTTCTGAAAAAACACATGATCTATCAAGTATATTTTTATATATTATTTTACCTGTGGCCATTTTTGCGCTTTGGCAAACTATACAGATGAGTATCACAGGGCAATCTATTGGTAAACGCTTGATGGGTATTAAAGTTATTGGTATTTACGGTCAAAATCCGGGTTTTATTGGTACTGTATTGCTTCGCGAAATTAGTTTTCAGATGATTTTACATATTATTGTTATTTTGGTAGTTATATTTGTCAAACCTTCTGAATTATTTGATGGTAGAGTATTTAATTTTCCACTTCTGGCTATTTTTTGCCTGCTTATGCTTTTTCTAAAAAATATTAATTACCGTACTCTTCAAGATTATTTAGCCAAGACAATAGTCATAAAAGCTGAGAAATAGCCATGTAGATAATACATATCAGCACATACTATTTCGAAAAATAAATTTCGGCGTACACTGCAAATGTTCTAGCTACAACCATTGTAATTAAAGTTTAGCCCTGAGTTTACAAACATCAACTGTCTGCGTACCATGCTGGCAGTTGTTTTACATTTACAGATAAAAAAACATTACAAGGGAATGATCATGCCACAATACCGTTCACAGACTTCCACACACGGGCGCAATATGGCTGGTGCGCGTGCACTATGGCGCGCAACTGGAGTTGCCGATCATGATTTCGGCAAACCCATTATTGCCATCGCCAATTCTTTTACTCAGTTTGTTCCCGGCCATGTGCATTTACATAATATCGGTCAGTTGGTAGCACGCGAAATTGAGCGTTCCGGTGGTATCGCAAAAGAATTTAATACTATTGCCGTAGATGACGGCATTGCCATGGGTCATGAAGGGATGCTGTACAGTCTGCCTTCACGCGACCTGATTGCCGATAGCGTTGAATATATGGTTAATGCCCATTGTGCAGATGCACTGGTATGTATATCCAACTGTGACAAAATTACCCCGGGCATGCTGATGGCGTCGATGCGCCTGAATATTCCAACCATATTTGTGTCCGGCGGCCCGATGGAGGCCGGTAAAATCATCGCTACGACTAATGGTCAGCAACAGACGCGCAAGCTGGATCTGATTGATGCCATGATTGAAGCCGGTAACGATAAAATCAGCGATGAAACTGTGGCCGGTATAGAACGCAGTGCCTGCCCTACCTGTGGTTCCTGCTCCGGCATGTTTACGGCCAATTCAATGAACTGTCTGACTGAAGCACTGGGCTTGTCTTTACCCGGTAATGGTTCCTTACTGGCTACCCATGCATTACGTAAAGAACTGTTTCTCGAAGCTGGACGGCGTATTGTTGAATTAGCCAAACGCTATTATGAGCAGGATGATAGCAGTGTTCTTCCCCGCAGCATTGCCACCAAGGCAGCTTTCAATAATGCCATGAGTCTGGATATTGCTATGGGCGGTTCTACCAATACAGTATTGCACCTGCTCGCCGCAGCTACCGAAGCTGGTGTTAATTTCAAAATGGCCGATATCGACCAGTTAAGCCGGCATGTGCCCTGTCTGTGTAAAGTTGCACCGGCTACGCAGAAATATCATATGGAAGATGTACATCGCGCCGGCGGTGTAATGGCCATTCTGTCCCAGCTCAATCGTGCCGGCCTGCTGGATACCAGCGTGCATACTGTCCACATGCCCACGCTGGCAGATGCAATTGCGCACTGGGACGTAAGCAATCCGGCCAATACAGAAGCAAAACAACGATATCAGGCAGCACCGGGTGGTGTGCGTTCAACCGAAGCTTTCTCGCAAAACTGTATGTGGCCATCGCTTGATCTGGATCGCGCAAATGGCTGTATCCGTGATAAAGAGCATGCTTATTCACAGGATGGCGGTCTGGCGGTTTTGTTTGGCAATCTGGCCGAACGCGGCTGTGTGGTGAAAACCGCCGGTGTAGACGACAGTATTCTTAAATTTAGCGGTCGTGCCCGTGTATTTGAAAGTCAGGATGAGGCCGTTGAAGCCATTCTGGGCAATCAGATTGTGGCTGGTGATGTGGTTATTATCCGTTATGAAGGCCCTAAAGGTGGGCCCGGTATGCAGGAAATGCTTTATCCAACCAGCTATCTGAAATCCAAAGGCTTGGGTAAAGCCTGTGCTCTGCTCACCGATGGCCGTTTTTCCGGTGGCACATCCGGCTTGTCGATTGGCCACGCTTCGCCAGAAGCTGCTGAAGGCGGCAATATTGGTCTGGTACACGAAGGCGATATTATTGAAATTGATATTCCTGCACGCAGGATTCATCTGGCTGTATCCGATACTGAATTACAGCAACGCCGTGCAGAGATGGAAAGCCGCGGTGCCCGTGCATGGAAACCTGTAGAGCGCCAGCGCCATGTTTCCGTTGCTTTACGCGCCTATGCCGCGATGACTACCAGCGCCGATACCGGTGCAGTACGTGATGTAACACAAGTAGAACGACAGGATTAATGGCTTCTGAAAAGCTACCCGTTTTGCTGCGGAAAAAAATTACCGGTTAGCAAAACGGGTTTATTTTTGTGGTAAACAAACCTGTTAAATAATCGCCAGTCATTTATCTGTCATCAACTGAGGCAAAGCCAGCCAGAATAGCGATATGCGGTTAAACATGCTATGGTAGCAGTATTGCATTATGTCTTTTAACTGTTTCACCATGTCTACTACTGCTTTTCCTTTTCCAGTTAGTGCCGGCACTCTTGCCAAACTGGCCAAGCTCAATATCAGTAATATCTGGGATTTGGCTCTGCACTTGCCTTTACGCTATGAAGACGAAACTCATATCACCCCAATTGCTGATGCCCAGACGGGTGTACCGGTACAGATTGAAGCAACGGTAATCCATCATCAAATACAATTTCGTCCACGCAAACAGTTAGTAGTACAAGTTAAAGATGTATCCGGATATGTTTTGTATCTGCGTTTTCTGCATTTTTACCCTAGTCAGCAAAAACAACTGGTAGAAGGCAATGTGATTCGGGCGCTGGGTGAAATCAGACATGGCTTTTTTGGTGATGAAATGGTACATCCCAAAATTCGTACCGATATCGACAAAGGATTAGCCGAAAGTCTGACACCAGTCTACCCTACAGTTAATGGACTGAATCAACCCACTTTACGCCGCCTGATTCAGGCTGCACTTAAGCATCTGCCTGCCGACGATACCCTGCCAGCCGAGCTATTACAACAATTGCAATTACCGCCCTTTCTGGAAAGTCTGACTTTTCTGCATTCTCCCCCACCCGAGTACACGGCGCGGGACTTACATGAAGGTACTTTACCAGCATGGCAGCGGCTGAAATTCGATGAATTGCTGGCACAGCAATTGTCAATGCGGCTGGCTCGCCAGCAGCGTTTGAGTGGTCACGCCACAGCTTTATGTGGTGACGGCCGCATCAGTCAACCTTTACTGGCTAATCTGGGTTTCGCCTTAACCACGGCACAACAGCGTGCCATTGCTGAAATCACTAATGATTTGGCACAAACACATCCGATGCACCGTTTATTGCAGGGAGACGTGGGTAGCGGCAAAACCATTGTTTGTGCACTTGCTGCCGCAGCAGCAATGGAAGCGGGTTTTCAGGTAGCGGTAATGGCGCCTACAGAGATTCTGGCTGAACAGCATTACCTGAAATTTCAGCAATGGTTTGCGCCATTGGGAATCAGGATTGCCTGGCTTTCCGGCAGTGTGCGCAAAAAAGCCCGTGAAGAGGCCAAAAATGAGCTGGCAAACGCTACGGTTCAACTGGCCGTTGGCACGCATGCGCTGTTTCAGGATGATGTGGCCTTTCATAATCTGGGGTTGGTTATTGTTGATGAACAACACCGCTTTGGTGTAGCCCAGCGTCTGGCCTTAAAGAATAAAGGAGATGATGTACATCAGTTGATGATGTCTGCCACACCGATACCGCGCACACTGGCAATGAGTTTTTTTGCTGATCTGGATGTTTCGGTGATTGATGAACTGCCGCCCGGACGCACGCCGGTAGTAACTCGTCTGGTGAACAGTGCGCGGCGGCATGAAGTGGAAAAACTGGTGAAGCATACCTGCACTCAGGGGCGACAGGTGTATTGGGTATGTCCGTTGATTGAGGAATCTGAAACCTTACAACTACAAACAGCAGTGGATACTGTTGCCCAATTACAGGCTGCCTTGCCGGAACTGACCATAGGCCTGATACATGGCCGTCTGAAACCTGCGGAAAAAGCGGCTGTGATGGCTGCATTCGTCGAAGGGAGTACTCAGGTACTGGTAGCAACCACTGTGATTGAAGTGGGTGTAGATGTGCCTAATGCCAGCCTGATGGTTATCGAACACGCGGAGCGTATGGGACTAGCGCAATTGCATCAACTGCGCGGACGTGTGGGTCGTGGCGCTGCGGCCAGTCGCTGTGTATTGCTGTTTAGTGAGCCACTGGGCGATTTAGCTAAAGCACGCCTGAAAGTAATTTATGAAAATACTGATGGTTTTGAGATTGCCAGACAAGATTTAAATATCCGTGGCCCGGGAGAATTTCTGGGAGCACGCCAAAGTGGTGTGCCCATGCTGCGTTTTGCCAATCTGAAAGAAGATTTGCCATTACTGGAAAAAGCTCGTGATCTGGCGCCGATACTGATTAGCCAGCAACCAGAAGTAGTCAATAAGCATTTGCAACGCTGGCTGTCTCAACGTGCCGCTTATCTGGGTGTATAAGTTGAGTTCCGCTGTATCCGCAACATGATTCAAACTTATCCAGTTAGCACGCTAATAAGTAGAATTGTTGAGACAAGTAGCCGCCAGATAAATATATCACTAACAGATTTTAAATAAAATAAAAACCTGTTTGAAAAATCAAACAGGTTTTCAGAATCTGGCACGCCCACGGGGAATCGAACCCCGGTTACCGCCGTGAAAGGGCGATGTCCTAACCGCTAGACGATGGGCGCGTTGTCTTGATGGTGCACCCGGAGCGATTCGAACGCCCGACCCTCTGGTTCGTAGCCAGATACTCTATCCAACTGAGCTACGGGTGCATTGCTTTCGAACTCGTTTAAGAGTCACCGAAAATCAAGAAGCGCGATAATACGCAATAATCTTTTCTTTGGCAAGCAAAAAATGGGGGTAAAAATGAAATAAATATTTATGTTTATGATTTATATATTTATTTTGTATAATCTTCAGGCACGAAATCTACAACATACCAATACCGGATACCTCACGCGCCAGTTTTGCTGCGGTGTTATCCGTCATGCCGCCGACAAAATCCAGCACTTTCATATAGGCCAGATACAAACCATCGTCTCTGCTTAGCTTTTGTTCCTTCAATAAGGACAAGGCCAGCTCCTGCCGTTTGCTTAATTTATCGGTTTTAATAAACGCATGCACAGCCGGTACCAGCAAGCCCAGTATCGAACCAAGACAGGGAAAAGTAGCGATTTCCGTAATCAGCTTGCTCTGGTGGCGGAATATCCGTGTCCGTGCCAGCTCCTTGGCTGCATGCAGTGCCTCATTTACGTCTGGGCTGGCCAGAGCAAGTAAATCTTTGCCACGAAAGGAGCCATTTAATAAATCACCGTGGTGTTTGATAAAAGTATGCGCAATATCATCTACCGCACGGCCAATAGCAATACCACGCAAACGGGCACAACGTTCCTGACTAGCATATGAATGCCATTCATATTCTTTATTGGTTAGTCTGGACAGGATTTGCTCTACTTCATCAACCTGTAACAAGCCCAGCTCCACTGCATCTTCCAAATCCAGCAAGGCGTAGCAAATATCATCGGCAGCTTCCATCAAATAGGACAATGGATGTCGTACCCAGTGATTTTCACCCTCCTGTGGCAGGCCAAGCTGTTGAGCAATACAATCGATAAAAGGCAGCTCTGTCTGATAGATATTGAATTTACACCGCCCCTGCTCAGCCGAACTTGTCCAGGGATATTTCAGTAAAGCACCGATAACTGCTGCGGTGAGACGCATGCCACCATCGTTCTGATACATTTCCAGACTGGCCACCAATCGCAGGCTATGTGCATTACCTTCATAGGTTTCAATATCATTGCGCTCAGCAGTGCTTAGTTGCTGTAAATAATGCGCATGCTGCGGGTCACGAAACCATTCTCGCAATGCCTCTTCACCGGTATGCCCAAACGGCGGATTACCAAAATCATGCGCCAGACAGGCTACCTGTACTATCGCACCAATATCGGCAGCATGACTGCCCGGTGGTAGAAAATTACCGGCGGCCAACATAACGCCGACACGATTGCCCAAGCTACGCCCCACACTGGCCACTTCAACACTATGAGTGAGACGGTTGTGCGTGTGGTCATGCAAAGCAAACGGATGCACCTGCGTCTTACGTGCCAGACGGCGAAAACCGCTGGAAAACACCACACGATCATAATCTATGTGAAAATCAGTACGTAAAGCCTCCGCGCCTTCTTCACTGGAAGCGGTCACAGTAGGCACGATACAGCCATTATCCGGTTTAAAACGTTGGGCACTTAATAATTGTGTCCAGTTCATACAGTATGGCGAAGTTGTTTTCATATTCAGACAGGTTGACAGGCTGAAAGTGCCATAAATCTTTCACTGGCCGATATCATCAGTTGTTATCATTCAGCCCTGTTTCAACTCATATATTCCTTCGTTATTATGCTGGCTCAATGATAACATGCTGTAACCTATACCGTAATCAAAAACGGTTTTTCCATTCCCGCAAACAGGTAAATACTGCCAGTGGCTCAGTGGACTGCTGCTCAGGCAATCCTTTCTGCACTACTGATGCGATAACTGGCGGCTGGCTGGTACGCAAAAAAGGATTAATATTACGTTCATGTGCCAGACTTACCGGTAATGTGGGTAATGTTGCTGTCTGCAATAATGCCTGCCTGATTGCCGGATTATCCGGTTCTACAACCTGAGCAAATTTTAAATTAGCTGCCGTATACTCATGTGCCGGATAAAATAAAGTATCTTGCGGCAGGCTGTTTAAGCGCTGCAAGCTGGCAAACATTTGTGCCATAGTTCCGGTAAATACCCGTCCGCAACCGGCACTAAATAGCGTATCACCACAAAATACCCGTTGCTGGCCAGCAGAATCAGCCAATATATAAGCCAGATGATCAGCAGTATGACCGGGGATATGCCATACAGCTATCTGTTGTCCAAAGGCTTCGAATTCGCTACCTTCATTTACTGCCCTGTTCACCTCAGGCCACTCACCCCAGCCGATAACCTCACACTGTGGATAGTGTTGTTTTAACGCTGCTACACCACCAGTATGGTCATGGTGTGCATGGGTAAGCCAGATAGCATTCAGGTTTAACGCCTGTGCAGCCAGATAACTCTTCACCACGGCCGCTTCACCCGGGTCTACCACTATTGCCTGATTCCCTTGCCGCAACAACCAGATATAATTATCCGACAAGGCTGGTAATGGAACGATTTGCATCATGGCTTACTCCCGTTTTAGCAATGCAATAGCCAGTACTGCAAGGCAATCAGGGTTTTGCCGTCATGAATCTGGTTATTAGCCAATGCCGTACGCACTTCATCCCGACTTAGTAGCAATGGTTCAAGAATTTCATCCTCATCTGCTACCAGTGCACTATTAGGCTGCACATTTTCCGCCAGATAAAGATACATTTTTTCATCACCGAAACCGGGCACGGTATAGAAAGTATGAATAAGTTTAACCTCTGCTGCGGTATAAGGGGTTTCTTCCGCCAGCTCCCGCAAGGCTGCATCAGCCGGATCCTCATTTTTGCCATCCAGCTTGCCCGCTGGAATTTCCAGTAATGCCTCTCCCACCGGATAGCGCCACTGCCTTACCAGTACTACTTGCTGCTCTGCAGTCACGGCCAGTACCGCAGCGGCGCCGGGATGCTGTACCACTACCCGCTGTGCCTGATTGCCATTCGGCAAGCTGACGGTATCCTCAAACACATTTAAAAATGAACCTCGATAAATTTCTTTGCTGGTGATTTTGGTTTCGGTTAAATTCATATTAATATTTTTTACAGTGACTAAAACCCTAGCGTAGTCATTTCAGCTGCACATGGCAATATAGGATACTGCTTTAGCGTAAAATAAATAATCCTATACCCATATTTTTTACTGGATTCATTATGTATTTATCTTTATTCGCCATTGCCAGCGGAGCTGCGCTGGGTGCCATTTTGCGCTGGCTGCTGGGTATCAGCCTGAATTCACTTCATTCCTGTCTGCCGTATGGCACCTTAGTGGCCAACTGGACAGGAGCCTATCTGATTGGCCTGTCCAGTGGCCTGTTTATGCATTTAGTGAATATTGCACCTGAATGGCGATTGTTTGTCATCACCGGTTTTCTTGGCGGGCTGACTACTTTTTCAACTTTTTCGCTCGAATCTGTGCAATTACTTCAGTCACAACGCTATGCTCTGGCCATAACCCATATGCTGCTGCATACAGGCGGTTCCTTAGTACTCACCATACTCGGTTTACTGAGCGTACACTGGTGGCTGAAAATCGCCTGAAAAAGCATCATGTGTTTATCAGCCATCCACAGGCTGCGCTGGTGTTTCCAGAATGAGCTGGTATAGCGCCGCATCCAGCCAGTGGCCGAACTTGAAACCAATCTGCGGCAATGTGCCCACATGTTTGAAGCCAAGCTGCTCATGCAGGGCTATGCTGCCACTATTGGCTGCATCAATTACACCCATTAATACATGCATATCTGCCTTTTGTGCACGAGCAATCAGCTCCTGCATCAGCTTGCGTGCCAGCCCCTGCCGCCGGCAGTCATTGCGTACATACACACTGTGTTCTACAGTATATTTATTAGCCGGATAATCCCGGAATGCACCCCATGAAGCAAAGGCCAGCAGTTCTCCCCGCCCGTTTACTGCGCCAATTACCGGACAATTGCGCGCACGCTTGGCTGCAAACCAGCCTTCCATGAATGACAGTGAGCGCGGTTCATAATCATAAAGGGCAGTAGAACCAGCAATAGTATCGTTAAAAAGCGCCAGAATGGCTGCCGCGTGTTCTTTTTCCGTACAGTCTACCAACTTTACCGTATCATTCCTGTCTATATTCATTACTTTCTCCCATATAAAAAAACTGCCTGTAAACACAGGCAGTCAGCACAAAATCAGACCAAACCTTTTTTGGCCAGATAACCTTCATAATCACCCAGATAATACTCAAAGCCGCCTTCACCATCCAGCTCAAGAATCTGCGTAGCCAGACTGGAAACAAACTGACGGTCATGAGATACAAACACCAGCGTACCCGGGAATTTTTCCAGCGCCATATTTAACGCTTCAATGCTTTCCATATCCATGTGGTTAGTGGGTTCATCCATCACCAACACATTCGGTTCCTGCAAAATCAGCTTGCCATACAGCATACGGCCTTTTTCACCACCCGACAGTACCTGCACCTGCTTGCCCACTTCATTGCTGCCAAAAAGCAAGCGCCCCAAAGTACCGCGAATTACCTGCTCATCATCGCCTTCTTTACCCCACTGGCGCATCCACTCAGTTAAAGTCATCGGTACATCAAAATCGTTTTCGTGGTCTTGCGGATAATAGCCTACCTGTGCTTTTTCCGCCCATTTAACTGTACCGGTATCGGCCTTGATACCTTCGTTACAGGCTTCATCGTATGCACCGGCCAGTAATTTCAGCAGGGTGGATTTACCGGCACCATTTGGGCCGATAATGGCCAGTCGTTCACCAGCATCCAGCATCAGACTTAACTTGTTAAACAATTGCCGGTCGAATCGTTTGGATAAATCCTGCACTTCCAGCGCCTGCCGGTGCAGTTTTTTCTTGTCGTCAAAATTAAAGCGGATAAACGGGCTCTGACGGCTGGATGGCTTCACTTCTACCATATCGGCCTTGATTTTGTCTGCCAGTTTGGCACGACTGGTTGCCTGCCGTGCCTTGGATTTATTGGCAGAAAAACGCGCCACAAATTCCTGCAATTCCTGTAGTTTTTCCTTGGCTTTGGCGTTGTCTTTCAGGGTACGTTCACGCGCCTGAGTTGAAGCCAGCATATAATCATCATAATTACCCGGGTACAGTGTAATGCCGCCATAATCCACATCGGCCATATAAGTGCACACTTCATTCAGAAAGTGGCGGTCGTGTGAAATAATAATCATGGTAGATTCATAGCTATTCAATACCCCTTCCAGCCAGCGAATGGTATTGATATCCAGATTATTGGTGGGTTCATCCAGCAACAGCACATCCGGTTTGGAAAACAGTGCCTGCGCCAGCAGTACGCGCAGTTTGAAGCCGGGCGCCACTTCACTCATGCTGGCATTATGTAAATGCTCATCAATGCCCACACCGGCAAGCAATTCAGCAGCACGTGCCTCAGCCGTATAACCGTCATACTCGGCAAACTTAGCTTCCAGATCAGCCGCGCGCATATAGTCATCTTCAGTGGCATCCGGATTGGCATAGATAGCATCACGCTCTGTCATGGCTGCCCACATTTCCGTATGCCCCATCAACACCACGTCCAGCACCCGCATATCTTCATATGCAAACTGATCCTGCCGCAGCTTACCCAGCCGCAGCCCCTGATCGATGGCAACTTCACCGCTGCTGGGTTCCAGATCGCCACCCAGAATTTTCATAAAAGTTGATTTACCTGAACCGTTGGCACCAATCAAACCATAACGATGGCCGCCACCGAACTTCACCGACACATTTTCAAACAATGGCTTAGCGCCAAACTGCATCGTAATATTATTGGTACTGATCACAGGAATGTTTCCTTTAAAATCCTGACAAAATGGTCTAATTTTAGCACAGGCACATGCCAAAATTCGGCAATCCCTGTACTGACGTTTACAATATAGTCATTTAAAATGTAAAAAACACTTTTTATTTACTACAAATTCATAGTGATATGGCCAGATTAAGCCCTAAACTAATAGCCTTATTATTGCTCTGTGGTGCCATTGCTGGTGTGGCCGGCATAGTGCTTATCGGCTTATTGCATTTTATACAGCAGATAGTTTACGGAATTTCCCGCGTTGATGGCATCACTTTTCGCAACATAGTCGAACAAACCAGCGCCACACATCGGCTACTGGCCTTAAGCGGCTGTGGCGTGGTTGCCGGCACAGGCTGGTTCTTACTGCACCGTTATGCCCCCAAACTGATTGATATCAAACAGGCAATCGGTAACAGCGGCACACCCATACCATTAAGCACCACTTTGATGCATGGCCTGCTTCAGATACTTACCGTAGGTATGGGCTCCCCTCTCGGACGTGAAACGGCACCGCGTGAAATCAGTTCAGCACTTGCTGATTATATTAGCCGACGCTTATCTATCAGCACTGAGGAGCGCAAAATCCTGCTGGCCTGTAGTGCGGCTGCCGGTCTGGCAGCGGTTTTTGATGTGCCACTGGCTGGTGCCCTGTTTGCGCTGGAAACCCTGCTATTCAGTTTTCAGCGTAATCACGTTATCGCTGCTTTAACCTGCTGTACCACTGCTGCCTGGGTCGCCCGTGTGGGATTGGGTAGCACGCCAGCCTATCAGCTACCTGCGTTTACTTTGAACAGCCCACTGTTAATTTGGGCGCTGCTGCTCGGCCCGGTAATCGTTGCCAGCTCATGGTTGTTACAACGCCAGCTGGCCTACTGTAAACCAGCCGCCCGCAGTAATCCCAAACTGATTTTTATCAGTATGGCTGCTTTTATATTAATTGGTGTCATGGCCATGTGGTTGCCAGAAATACTGGGTAATGGCAAAGCCGGTAACGAACTGTTATTTAATGCCAGCATTGGCTGGCATTACGCTCTGGCATTGTTAATCGGCAAATGGCTGGCACTGCTGCTGGCAACCCGCGGTGGTGCTTATGGTGGATTTATTACCCCCTCAATGATGCTCGGCGGCCTCATCGCATTACTGGCAGCCACTGCCTGGAACAACGTACTACCATCAGTGCCCATTGTTGCCGCAGTGGTGACTGGTGCCACCGTTTTTCTGGCCATACAGCAAAAAATGCCCCTCACTGCCATATTATTTGTACTGGAAATAACCAATATCACACCAGACTTTATCATGCCTGTGAGCCTGTGTCTGCTTACCGCACTACTCTGCCAGCAAGCTTTAAACAAACAGTAAACCAAAAAGGATTTGCTACCTGCCTAAACCGGACAGGTTTCGGCTTCTGCCAGCCAATCGTGTATGCGCAAATATTCTGCCAACTGGGCTTCAGCAGAACCCGCTACTGGTTCATACTGGTATTCAAAGCGGGCTAAAGGCGGCATTGACATCAGAATCGACTCAGTGCGTCCGCCGGCATGCAAACCAAACTGTGTACCGCGGTCACACAACAGATTAAATTCAATATAGCGTCCCCGCCGGTATAACTGAAACTGTCGCTCCCGCTCTCCATAACTCATATTTTTACGTCGTGCCACAATAGGCAGGTATGCCTGTAAATAGGCTGCACTTACCGCCCGTACAAAAGCAAAACACTGTGCAAAATCCCAGCGGTTTAAGTCATCAAAAAACAAACCGCCCACACCTCGTTGCTCCTGCCGATGCGGCAAATAAAAATAACGGTCGCACCACTCTTTAAATTCGGTATATACCGTTGCACCAAAAGGCAAACACGCCTCACGCGCCACCTGATGCCAATGCACTACATCTTCCGTAAATGGATAAAATGGCGTCAGATCAAAGCCTCCTCCAAACCACCAAACCGGCTTGGCCTGTTCAGGATAGGCCACAAACAGACGCACATTGGCATGGCTAGTAGGAATATATGGATTACGCGGATGTACCACCAGTGATACCCCCATGGCTTCATACGGAGCACCAGCCAGATGCCGGCGTTGCTGCGTTGCTGAAACTGGCATCGCTTTACCCGTTACATGGGAAAAATTTACGCCAGCCTGCTCAAACACAGCACCGTCTTTCAGCACCATACTGCATCCCTTGCCCAGACCACCAGACCACTCATCTGCCACAAACCCGGCAGTACCGTCTTCCTGTGCCAGAGCTGCAGTTAAACCTGCCTGAAAATTTTTAAAAAAACTTAAAACTTGATTAAACGCATCACAACTCATGAAAAAACCGTGAACTAAAATTAATTAATATATGTATAATATCAATTAATTCTTATTAAAAAGAATTCACAAAACCAGATTTTTTTAAAATCAAAAAGATTGTGTAAAGAAAGTATTTTACTGCACATTTATCATCAGCAAGAGGCTAATTACAACATCAATACCTGATAAATGTGTTCCAGACAGCGTAAACAGCACCCCTTTAATTCACACAATACACCAAAACAAGGAAACCAGAATGAAACTTTATCTTTATGACCATTGCCCCTACTGTGTGCGTGCCCGCATGATATTTGGTAAAAAAATCGTACCGGTAGAAAATATTTACCTGCTCAACGATGATGAAGACACACCCAATAAACTCATCGGCACAAAAATGGTACCGATATTGGTGAAAGACGATGGCAGCGCCATGGGTGAAAGTCTGGATATTGTGCACTACATCGACCAGCTTGCCGGTGGTACTTTATTAAACAGCACAGTCCGCCCCGAAATCGAAGGCTGGATAAAAATTGTAGATACTTACCGCAATTTCCTTACTCTGCCGCGCTGCATCAGCATTAATCTGCCTGAATTTGCTACTCAAAGTGCCATAGATTATTTTGTTAACAAAAAAACAGCTATCTACGGCGATTTTCAACAACATCTGCTTAACAGCCAAACCTATATTGAGCGCCTGAATGCCGATTTGATTGCATTGTCACCATTGCTTATCAGCGATCGCGGTGCCAGCGGCACATTTGGCATGGAAGATATTCTGTTATTTCCATTACTGCGCAATCTGACCATGGTTAAAGGTGTTGAATGGACGGCACCGGTACTCGACTACATGCACAGCATCAGTCGCATTACCCGAATTCCCCTGTTTGATGACTGCGCCATCTAAAACTTCTCCTTTGTCCCAATTGGCAGGCGATACTATGTATCGCCTGCTTTTTTATTAGATGATATTCATAAATATCAACTCATAATGAGTTTACCAACATTCTTGTGTTGTAGATTACTCACTGCCACAATAAATATTGATAAAAGATTAACATGCTGCTTAAATTTACTGTATACATAAAAATATAGCAACGATAACCAAATGATTATCAAGTAAACTATTTATTCATTTTCTATCTATTAATGAATAATCAACTTCAGAGGAAATACATCATGTCTAAAACCAAAACCGTTTCAGAAGTACTGATTGATGTACTGACCGCAGCCGGAGTAAGCAACTGCTATGGCATCATCGGTGATACCCTGAATTTTGTCGGCAAGGCCATCGAAAAAAGCAGCATTAACTGGGTACATACCCGTCATGAAGAAGCTGCTGCATTTGCCGCCGGTGCTGAAGCCTTAATTACCAATAAACTCACCGCCTGCGCAGGTTCATGTGGTCCCGGCAGTCTGCATCTGATTAACGGACTGTACGAATCCAATCGCAACAATGCGCCAGTCATTGTGATTGCCAGCCAACTGACTGCCACATCAATGGGTACCGGCTTTCCTCAGGAAGTAGATTTCCTCAAAGTTTATCAGGACACCAGCGTATTCTGTCAGATGGTTAACCAGCCACAGGAAGCACAGCGTATCTTCATTCAGGCGGCTCAGACAGCAATTAACAAGCGCGGCGTAGCCGTTGTTATCCTGCCCAGCGACATCAGCAAAATGGAAGTAGTCGAACAACCGATAAAAATCTGGCAGCCGCAACCAGTTACCCGCCCGAATGATAATGAAATCGAAGAACTGATTAAAGCTATCAATCAGGGCAATAAAATCACCATTTATGCCGGTTATGGTAGTAAAGATGCGCATGACGAAGTGATTGCCTTAGCTGAAAAACTTAAGGCTCCAGTTGTACACACGTCCCGCGCTAAGGACAGCATTGCCTGGGAAAACCCCTATCAGATAGGCATGACCGGCATGTTTGGCACCAAAGCCGGCTATGAAGCAGTCAAAAACTGCGACACTTTATTATTACTTGGCTGCGGTTTTGCATGGGCAGAATACTATCCAGAAAACGCCAACATAATCCAGATTGATCACGATGCGACTCAACTAGGTTTACGTTATCCAATCAGTCTGGGACTGGTAGGCGATGTTAAAACTACCCTGCAAACTGTTTTACCCAAAATTCAGCCACATAGCGACAGCAGTTTTCTGGATCACCATACCGCCTTATTTGCCAAAATCATGGATAAATATGAAGCTTATGCCACGCCAGACGACAAACATCCAATTCATCCGCAACAACTGATTGAACTGATAGACAAACATGCCGACGACGATGCACTGATTACCGCTGACGTGGGCACACCCATGTTGTGGGGCGCACGCTACCTGACTATGAACGGTAAGCGACGTTTTCTTACCAGCCTGAAACATGGCACCATGTCAAACGGCATGCCTCAGGCTTATGGATTGCAGAAAGCTTTCCCAGCACGGCAAGTAATTTCCTTATCTGGTGATGGTGGCCTAGCCATGCTGATGGGTGACCTGCTTACCGCCAAACAGGAAAATCTGCCGATTAAAATAGTCGTTTTCAACAACAGCTCCCTCAATTTTGTTGAACAGGAACAAAAAGGCGAAGGACTTGTAGAAGTATTTGTTGACCTGAAAAATGGTGATTTTAAAACCATTGCCGAAGGTTGTGGCTTCTGCGCCCAGAGTGTCAGCAAATCTTCCGAACTGGAAGCCGCAGTACAAACCTTTCTGGCACATAAAGGCCCGGCTCTGCTGGATGTCGTAATCAGCGACAAAGAACTGATGCTGCCGCCAGCAATCAGCTATGAGAATGTGAAAAACATGGTTTGGTATGGTTCCAAAGCCATACTTGAAGGCAAAGGCAAAGACGTTATCGACATGATAAAGAATAATATCTGAACTTACCAAACACAGGCTCACTGCTTAGACTTTATCATAGCAGTGGGCTTTATTTATGGCTGCAAGTATACAAGTGCTACTGCATAACTTCCATATCAATACCAGCTTATCAGGAGTACATACTGAATCTGCTCACCAGCTTACAATGGTATTTATAAAATATGAAGCAATGAAAGGATATTCATTTAAAATATTTAGAACATTAATATGCTTTAATTCTGCATATCAAGTTTAGTAATATTCAAATCAGCTGTTGCTATCAGCACTGAAAATATCATCAAAAGATTGATTGCCCATAACCCTACCAAGTTTATGTTTAAGTATCGTAGATATATTAGAAAATAAACAATCTCCCATGCTGATCCGTTTAACACCTAACTCTTTGAGCTTTTCAAAACCAGGTAGATCAGGCATAGCCATAACATTAATAGGTAACCGAGATTTATCTACAAGAAATTTAATATCTGATTCATGCACTAAACAAGGGATAAAAATTCCATCAGCACCAGCTTTTGTATACAGTTCAATGCGTTTTTGGGTTTCATCCAGCTTATTCGGAACATTTAATAAATAAGTATCTGTTCGGATATTAAGGAAAATATTTAGATTAGCTTCATTAAGTCTGCTTTTAACCTCATGAATAATATTAGCGAAGCTTTTACCATCAACCAGTATTCGTTCTTCATTCACAATACTATCCTCAAGATTAATTCCTGCAATTCCATATGTAGCCAGCTCCTTAATATTATTGACTATTTCAGTTGGTATTCTGCTATACCCTGCCTCCATATCAACTGAAAGAGGTAAAGATGTGTTATTAGCAATTCTTTGTATAACATAACACAACTCCTTAAATTGCATCTTTTCTCCATCTTCATAGCCAAGCATACAAGCAATCGCAGCACTGGAAGTACCAATAGCCTGAAAACCTAGTTTTTCGGCTATCCTGGCACTATTTGCATCCCAAACATTACATAGTATTAAAGGATAAGAATTTTTATGTAATTCATTAAATGTCATAATAAAACCTCAGAAGTTATTGATGACATTCATAATAGAATTAATAAATTGAATACGACAACCTAAGAATTGACAAGTATTTTTTTGTTTAGAGCATTAATCACATATAGCATTGATTATTAAAAATTATGTACTATAAAATAAATAAGACTACTGAAACTTTCAAACCAGCGGCGATTTGCATCAAAGTCATTTTCAATATCATTCAAAAAAATATTCCTAAGACATTATTTTATCCATATAAATATTACAGCATTAAATGATTAATTTCAGATACAAAAGTACTCAAGCTATTCTGAATTATTCATCTGCCTGAGTAGCCAGCAATCAGCCTCAAGTATAAAAAGATAAATACTTCATTTTTAACAACACCCAATCCAAATTTAATAATCATTAAAATCATATAGTTAATTATTCACACTAATTAATCCTTTTCAATCAAAATAATTTAAAGTATTGTTATTTCTTAACCTTTATTCAACATGAATAAAGGTTATCTGTCAGCAGGGTTTTCGAACAGTCAGGCATTTTTGACAATGCGGGAAAACTTCTGGCTCTAAGATTAATATGATCATTCAACGCTGTAATAGACTACCCAGCCATTGATATAGAATCAATAGCTGGGTAGTTTTCGCTTTACCATGTTTATATTTAGATGCTGCAATGTCAGTCTGAAAATAATCAGACACTTGAAACTTTTGACCTTTTATATAGGTAATTTTATAATAAGCTAAAGTAAAGAAATTGCAAAGGAGGTATATATAAATGCCGGCAAAGGTGACATTTACAGAGGCCAAAAACTTATACGAATCAAAATTTCCAAATAATAAACTGATTAAGTTTGAATCAGCATCAAGACCTTGTTCTATATTATGTTACAAACATGGCTTGGTAGAAGATTTAGGTTTCAGGAATTTAAGGCTCTCCAAATATGGTTGTCCTAAATGTGCACGGGATCATCGTAGGCGAGGCGTTGACGCTAAAATTAAGCAGTATTTAGATATGAATTCTAGTAAACGTTTAAATAAGGTTAAGAAATTTGGTGATACCGTACCTCGTAGAACAGATAAAACCAGACGAATCAAGTCCTGTACCTTAGCAGAATCTCCGGTGGAGTATAGTAGTAAAGGATCTACTGCCAAACACGCTTTAAGTAATAAAGCGCGTACTGGGCAACTTTCTTCATCTCATGTACAGCCAGTATTCGATGATAAGCCAGAAGATTTACCAAAAAACAACTTTGCTCTAGTACCGTATCATAGTGATGTAAAAGTGGCTGCCGGATTAGGGCGTTTTAATAATACTCTTGAAACTTTGCCTATTCCTTTAAGTCTACCTGAGCTACAAAAGTTAGGCGTTCAACCAAATAACATTATTTGTTGTCGGGTTCCTGATGATAGTATGGATCCAATACTACAAGATGGTGCTTTGGTAGGAATTGATACGGCGGAAACTGAGATTCGTAGTGGAAAAATTTATGCGTTTATGGACAATGATGGTTGGTCGTATATAAGAATTTTAGTTAAGACGGACGATTCTCGTATAAAGATTCATAGTTACAATTATTCTTATGAAACAGAGACAGTTATTCCTGAATCAATTCGTGTTATTGGCCGTTTGTTCTGGGCTGCCTCAATATTTTAGGCAAATTGTAATCAACTGCTGCATCAAGTACGCCATCTTATGTATTACAAATATTCAAAATATTGACCAATGCTTCAGGTTTGACAGGATTTATCTATCTACTTAGCTACCAAACAGGGTTCACCTAAAAACAGATAGATGCTTTAATTATCACGATAACCGGCGAACAGCCTGCTTTACTTTACGATACCATGCACGCTGTTGCCGTTTTTCCGGCATACCGGCAGCTCCATACTGCCAATCAATATATTGAGCCAGTAAAGCAGCCAAACTATCATTAAGTAAACCATGTTCAGCCAGAATAGCCTGTAGTTCCAGCGGGCCGATGGCCGATAACTCCGTCTCGTCCCCTTCTATAACAGCCTGCTTAAGCAGATTGATACCATCAGTCAATGGCTGCGCCTGCATATTTCCCTGTTTACGCAGCCAGATAATCAGTGGCAGCGCAGTAATCATAATCGCAATCGCAATCACCAGTAACAATGCTGACTTGGGTATATCTTTTAATTTAAGCCAGTGCAATATCGAATTTTGGCGGCCAGAGTCATAGTTAACTACCCATTGCTGCCAGTAAAACTGGCCTTTATCCAGATATTTTTGTAATAATGGATAAGGTGAAGACAAACCAGCTCGCTGTTCTGCTGGCAAAGCATTTTCCACCCCGTTTTCCACCCGTACTGATGAAACAGCACTGGTTGGGTCTACCCGCTGCCATTTACCTTTTTCTGCTATCCAGATTTCTGTCCATGCATGAGCGTCTTTACTGCGAATCTGCCAGAACTTCTCATCAGGATGATATTCGCCTCCCTGATAGCCAATCACAATTCGTGCCGGAACACCTACCGCACGCGCCAGCCATACAGTAGCATCTGCATAGTCTTCACAAAAACCTTCCTGACTACTAAATAAAAAATAGTCGGTTTTATTCAGAGATTCATGACTGCGTTTTGGTGTTAGCGTATATTGAAAACCACCATTACGAAAATAAGCCAGTATATGGCGGATAAATTCCTCACTGCTGTTGGACTTCTTAGCCAATTGTTGCGCCAGCCGGCGGGTTTCAGGATTAAGTCTGGCCGGCAGCTGGGTATAGTAATTCAACAAACTCCGATCCATTTGCTGGTGCAGATAAGGTACCAGCTGAGAATATAAATGCACCCGGCGCAAGCCTTCCCGACTTTTATTCACCCGTACCACATTTCCCACCCGCCGGCTTAAATCAGACTGACTGTCTGCCAGTGGCTGATCCAGCGCCGGTATACGACCATGATCGTCCTGAATAATCAGCTGATAGCCCACCAGCCTACTATCAGGTCGCTGTGCTAAAACAGCCCTGTCTGGCAACTGCAAAGTATCTTCATCGGTATACTGTTCTTTCACAGCATGCCACTGCCCGTCCTGATTATTACCCATCACCATCACACGCCAGTATAGATCGGCATTGCGGGGAATCACATCATTATCAAAAGTAACATTAAACGCCAGTGCATTACTCGGAATCAGATTACTGATACTGCCAGCGTCAAGTGTATCTGATAACCCAGTTATGGAAGACTGCTGTGGCTGCGGTACACCCCATAATGGCGTATCCTTGCGCGGCACCACCATAAACAGAATCACGGCCAGCGGAAAAGACAGAACCAAAACCAGTGCGCCCTGCCGCATAGCGGCAACCGGATTAATACCAGCCAGTAAACCCAGCGAAGAAATCAGACAGAATAAAGCCACAATCAGCCATGGTGCCATCAGCATGCTTTGATTAAACAGCAGGCCGCCACCCATTAAGATCAGCTGTGCCAGTAACAATATCTGCCAGTCACGCAGAGTTTCGCCTTCAAAAGCCTTAAGCACAATCATCAGCATCAGCAGCGAAACACTGGCATCGCGACCTATAATTGTTCCAATACGAAAATATACCCATACAGCAGTAGCCACCAGCAATAACACCAGTGCCCACAGCGGCAGCTTTTTAACATTGGTAAAAAGCAGGGCTACACGCATAATCAACAGTACAGCAAATGCGGCGCCTACGCTCAGTGGTAAATCAAATAATAAAGGTAAAGCTACCCACGCCAGCATCAGCAATAAAATAAACTGCGTGCGTACCGGAGGAGATTTACGTAAAAAAATCGGATCAGCAAGCCACATCACCATCTACCCAAAGCATTCAGACATTGTGTCCGCTGAGCAGTAGCTGCCTCATAGCGCTGCCGCGGTAATTCCAGTATATACTTTTCTCCACTGGCATCTGCTGCCAGAACGCGGTAACACATCATACTGGCCATTTTTTCCAGACTGGTACCCTGCGGATAATCACGATAGGAAATCAGCAGTGGCTGTACCTGCGTACCACCCTGCTCAAAATACTTATCCAGTAAATCACCTGTTTTGGCATAGTGCTTCCATGCAATCTGTCGCGGTGAAGTGGTATTCTGATGTGGCAGCAAATATGCCGGGTCCTGACCGCTCAAACTGATTTGTGTACTCTGCTCATCGCCACTGGCTCTTGCCGTAGGGATATTGTGCTCAATGGGTTCAGGAAAAATCACAATCTCATCAGTAAATTCCCAATGTGTTTTAATCATTAGCAACCCAAATGGTGCCATACTGGCACCAGCCAGCATCAGCGTGGGCAGAATTCCGCGCCGCTGTGGTGGTAATATCCAGACAAAATCTGTATTTTCGGGTGTAATCGTCCATAACTGCCAGTCGCTGGCGGTACCGGTTATCTCCTGTGCTGTTTGCAGCCACAACCAGCGCGTGCGTTTACAGCTATCACAGGCACGTAAAGTCAACACACAATCTTTACCAGCAAAGTATTCCTGCTGCGGCACAATAGCCAGTACCAGCCCGGTAAGCTGACGTATACCGGCAAGTGCACCAAACAGCAATATACCCAGTAACCAGAATACCAGCGCATAGGCCACATTTACCTGATAATTAACCGCTATAATCCACAACAGAATACAGGCGATAGCCAGTCCCCAGCCCATGCGTGTCAGATTAATGCGCACATTACGGGCACGCAAAGCAGTATGCCCATCAATAAGCGTGGGTGCCGGTACCTCAGACCACTGCAACATAATCCAGCATCTCGGTGAGCAGCGTACTGCTTCTGGCTTGACTTTGTAAAGGTTGCAGACGGTGTGCAGCCACTGCTACCCATACTGCCTTCACATCTTCCGGTACCACATGTGCCCGCCCATGCACCCAGGCATAAGCTTTGGCTGCCTGCACGACAGCCAGTCCGGCACGCGGGCTGAGGCCAATAGCAAACGTACCCGGTGTACGCGTGGCCGCTACCAGACGGTAAACATAATCTGCCGCTGCCGCAGATAAATTAACTTTAGCTACTTCCGCCTGCCACTGCTGCAATATTTCCCCATTGCAGACAGCTTTAAGACGCGGTACAAACTGACGACGCCCGCCTGAAAGATAGAGCTGCTTTTCTTCTTTTTCTGCCGGATAGCCAATACTCAGACACATCATAAAGCGATCCAACTGCGATTCAGGCAGGGGATATGTACCTAGCTGTTCAGTTGGATTCTGGGTAGCAACTACCAGAAACGGCTTTGGCAGTACATAGGTTTTACCATCTACAGATACCTGTCCTTCTTCCATCGCTTCCAGCAAAGCCGATTGCAGCTTGGGCGAAGCACGGTTAATTTCATCTGCGAGTAAAAAAGAATTAAAAACTGGCCCCGGATGAAAAATAAATTCACTGGTTTTCGGCTGAAAAACACTTACACCGAGCAAATCAGCAGGCAGCATATCGTTAGTAAACTGTACGCGCTGATAATTTAATCCCAATACGGCGGCCAGTGCGTGTGCCAGTGTAGTTTTGCCAACACCTGGCACATCTTCAAGCAAAATATGCCCGCGCGCCAGCACACAGGTAACAATCTGTATCAATAATTGCTGCTTACCCAGAATCAGAGCATTGAGCTGTTTGAAAATTGGTTCAAGTTTTGGATTCATGTTTTAACGCAGTTGTAAGAAAAAATCCGGCAGCATCATCAAACATGGACATACTGCGGTAACAATTAATAATAAACCCTGCAATACTTACACCATCATTGCTTAATACCAACATTATCTGAAAACATACACGCTTTACCGCAATAGCTCAGACTATAAATGCCATATAAAAGCAAAATTACTAACTAGATTTAACATTATGCATGATTAAGAGCAGATTAATCAATGCGAACATACTCTACTGCCAGTATTTCAATATTTTCCACACCATCAGGACCATGTAAACGTACTTCATCTCCCTCATGTGCTTTCAGCAAAGTACGCGCTAACGGTGATACCCATGAAATTTTATTCCGAGCAGTATCAATCTCATCTGTACCCACAATACGCACAGTCTGCTCCTGCCCGTTTCCACGCAAAATGGTTACCGTCGCACTAAAAAACACCTGATCACTGGCTTCACGTGTCTCCGGGTCAATCACCTGTGCGGCTTCCAGCCGTTTGGTTAAAAAACGAATCCGGCGGTCGATTTCACGCAACCTGCGCTTACCATACAGATAATCACCATTTTCACTGCGGTCGCCGTTCCCGGCGGCCCAGTTCACTACATTCACTATTTCCGGACGCTCCTTATGAACCAACTGATAAAGCTCATCTTGCAGAGCCTGATGGCCAATAGGAGTAATGTAATTGGGTGCTGTTTGGGGTGGAACATTAGCCATAGTGTATTTCCCTAATTGATACAAAAACAGGCTGTCTGAAAAAATACAGACAGCCTGCTTGATTTTACAACAAATTCAGCGATTATTTACGCTGTGCATCCACTGCTGCCAAAGCTACCATATTGACAATACGGCGTACAGAAGCCATTGGCGTAACAATGTGTACAGATTCATTCATACCCATCAGAATCGGGCCAATAGTGACGCCATTAGAAGCAGTACGCAATAGATTGTAACTAATATTAGCCGCCTCAACATTTGGCATTACCAACAGATTAGCTGCGCCCTTGAGCTCGCAATCTGGCATCAGTTTCTGACGCAGTTTTTCATCCAGAGCCAGATCACCCTGCATTTCACCATCAACATTCAGCTCAGGATCGGCTTCTTTAATCAAAGCCAGCGCTTGCTGCATTTTACTGCTGCTTGGTTGATTCAGTGAACCAAAGTTGGAATTGGACAATAAGGCTACTTTAGGTTCAATACCGAAGCGTTTCATTTCCTTAACACACATCAGTGTATTAGCAGCAATCTGCTCGGCAGTAGGCTCTGGATTAACATAAGTATCAGCAATGAACATATTGCCTGAAGTCATAATCAAAGCATTCATGGCACAAGCATTGTGCTCAGGATTGTTATAACCAATAACTTCTTCCAGAATATTGAAATGGTCATGGAAGCGGCCTACCGTACCACACAACAACGCATCAGCACTGCCCATGCGTACCAGCATAGCACCAATCAGAGTAGAGCTGCTGATCATGCGGCGACGAGCCATTTCCTCAGTTACACCATGGCGTTTACGTAGCTGATAATAAGCCTGCCAGTACTCGCGGTAACGCGGATCATCCTGATTATTAACAATTTCAAAATCTTTGCCCGGCTGAATAGTCAGCCCCAATTGTTTCGAACGCGCTTCAATGACTGCCGGCCGGCCAATAAGAATCGGGAAAGCCAGTTTGTGGTTAACAATGTGCTGGGTAGCATGCAGAACACGCTCATCTTCACCCTCACATAACACCACACGTTTAAGCTCTTTCTTAGCCTGAGAAAATACCGGTTTCATAAACAGGCTGGACTTATAGACAAACTGACTCAGTTTTTCTACATAAGCATCCATGTCGTCAATCGGACGGGTAGCCACACCAGAATCCATAGCCGCTTTAGCTACAGCAGGAGCCACCACAGCAATCAGACGAGGATCAAATGGCTTCGGAATCAAATATTCACGTCCAAAAGACAGCTCGGCATTACCATAAGCAGCAGATACTTCATCACTCAGCTCGGCCTTGGCCAGTTCAGCAATGGCATGCACACAGGCCAGCTTCATCTGTTCATTAATGGTGGTGGCGCCTACATCCAGCGCGCCACGGAAAATAAACGGGAAGCACAATACATTATTTACCTGATTCGGGAAATCAGAACGACCAGTACCGATTACAGCATCTGGTCGGGCAGCTTTGGCTTCCGGCGGCCAGATTTCCGGTGTCGGATTGGCCATGGCCAGAATAATCGGGTCTTTGGCCATGGTATTGAGCATATCTACGCTCAATACATTTGGACCAGACAAGCCCAGGAAAATATCTTTACCATGAACAGCATCAGCAAGATTACGCTGACCATTATCCGCAATGGCAAACAGTTTTTTCGATTCCACCATGTTTTCTTCGCGATTCTGATAAATCACACCTTTGGAATCGCACACAGTGATATTTTCACGCTTCATACCCAGCGCAACCAGAAGTTCCAGACAGGCAATAGCCGCTGCACCTGCGCCAGAGCACACCAGCTTAACCTCACCAATGTCTTTGCCGACAACTTCAAGACCGTTTTTAATCGCAGCGGCAGTAATAATTGCCGTACCATGCTGATCGTCATGGAATACAGGAATATTGCAGCGCTCGCGCAGTTTTTTCTCAATATAGAAACATTCAGGGGCTTTAATGTCTTCAAGGTTAATACCGCCAAATGTCGGCTCCAGCGAAGCAATAATATCTACCAGCTTATCCGGATCAGTTTCATTAACCTCAATGTCAAATACATCAATACCGCCAAATTTCTTGAACAGTACACCCTTACCTTCCATTACCGGCTTACCGGCCAGTGCACCAATATTGCCCAGCCCCAGTACCGCCGTACCATTCGAAATCACAGCAACCAGATTACCACGTGCCGTATATTTGTATGCATTCAGGGGGTCACGGTGAATTTCCATACATGGCGCAGCCACACCCGGTGAATAGGCCAATGACAAATCATATTGAGTAGCCAGTGGTTTGGTTGGCGTAACCTGAATTTTACCGGGACGGGGTTCTTCGTGAAAATGTAATGCTGCTTCTTTGATTAATTCATCCATATCTGTTCTCAGTCTTAGGTTTTTCAACACCAGTAAGCTGTTCTTGAAAGAGCGCGCTAAAAGTCATTTTTATCTGAGCAATTTATTAAACATGGCCAAGATAAAGGTTATTCACATTATAGCGTTATTTAACAAAATCATGCACCGCTTTATTATCAGTATAATCAACTGCCATTAATTGTAAGTGCATGACCCATCCCATTTCACCAGCCTGAAGAGAGACAATTATTTTGTAATACTAAAACTGCATATCCCGGTTTCTGCCAGCAAGTCAGACCATAGTCACCAAAATCATTTATGCTGATTTACCCATAAACTTTCAGGACTGGTTCTCAATATTCCTGCGAGCAAAATCTACTGCCATACTGATAGCAGTTTTGGCTTGTGGGCTATTTTTCCAGCAACTGCTGCCAACCAGACTGGCTGCCTGCTCAGTAATATCCTGCGGATTTGCCTGTGCCAGTTTTGCCAATGAATCAATGCCCATTTGCTCCAAACGCAAAATCACTTTTTCCCCAACCCCTTTTACCGTCAACAACGCTGCTTTTTCAGTTGCATTAAATGCCATTTAACCTCCGTCTATTTACTCATGATTAATTTAAATATAGAAAAATTAGTAGATATTAAACAACTCGGCAAAGTATGACTAACCAAAGGTAATGCAATTTACCAGATAGATGGCCACAAATAAATGATAACAAAAAAAGAGCGAGTATTTAACTCGCTCTTTTTGCTATTTAATGCTTAGAACCATTGTCCGAAGCGGCGAATGTACCAGCGTTTCACTATCTGAGTAACAACGCAGTAGCTGCCCAGCGTGAGTACCAGCCACGGGAAATATTGCCACGGTAATGCAGTCAGGCCAATCCAGTTGCTAATCGGTGAAAACGGAATACAAATTCCGATTACCATAATCAGCCCTGTCATCAGTAATACTGGTAAAGCAGCGGTGCTTTGTACAAACGGGATTTTGCGCGTACGCAGCATATGCACCACCAGCGTTTGTGACAGCAATCCTTCCACAAACCAGCCGGAATGAAACAGATTCTGCACTTCTGGTGCATTCGCATGAAATACAAACCACATCAGCGCAAAAGTACTGATATCAAAAATAGAGGAAATCGGGCCGATAAACAGCATAAAACGGCTGATATTGGAAACATCCCATTTGCGTGGTTTACGCAAAAATTCCTCATCCATTTTATCCCAAGGCAGTGACAACTGAGAAAAATCATACAACAGATTCTGAATCAGCAACTGAATCGCCAGCATGGGCAGAAATGGCAAAAAGGCACTGGCAAACAATACTGAAAATACATTGCCAAAATTAGAGCTGGCCGTCATATTCAGATACTTAATAATATTACCAAAAGTTTCACGCCCTTTGATTACCCCCTCTTCCAGCACCATCAGGCTCTTTTCCAGCAGAATAATATCGGCGGATTCCTTGGCAATATCAGTGGCCGTATCTACGGAAATACCAACATCGGCATCGCGCAAAGCAGGAGCATCGTTAATACCATCACCCAGAAAACCCACTGTATGCCCATTTTCCTGCAACAGGCGGATAATGCGCGATTTCTGCAATGGTGTTAGCTTGGCAAATACAGTATGCTGTTCCAGTAATGGTTTCAGCGCCTCATCACTCAATCCTTCGATATCATTGCCCAGTAAAGGCTGTCCGGCTTCGATACCAACTTCATGACAAATTTTGCGCGTCACAATGGCATTGTCACCGGTCAGCACTTTCACAGCCACACCATTTTCACTCAATGCAGCAATGGCTTGGGCTGCGCTGTCTTTCGGTGGATCAAGGAAAGTCAGAAAGCCAAACAAAGTCAGTTCAGTTTCGTCCGCCACCGCATACTGTGCTTTCTGTGCTTCCGGAGCGATATACTTTTTACCAATCGCCAGTACACGGAAACCTTCCTTATTGTAACTTTCAGCCAGTGCCAGCAACTGCTCACGCCGTGCTGTATCCAGTGGCAGATATTCACCCTGTTCATACACGCAACTGGAAATTGACAGCATTTCCTCAACAGCACCTTTGCAAATCAGTACATGGCGCTGTTCATCATCCCGCAGCACGACAGACAAACGCCGGCGTATAAAATCAAACGGCAGCTCATCTATCTTGCGATAACCACCATCATTGATAACAGCACTGTTTTCCGGTTCCTGAGCAAAGCGCACAATCGCCTTGTCCATCAGGTTTTTCATACCACTCTGATAGGAGCTGTTCAACCATGCCAGCTGCAAAACTTCACTATCATTATTGCCATTGATATCAGTGTAATGCTCCAGAATAATTTTATCCTGCGTTAATGTGCCGGTTTTATCGGTACACAACACATCCATGGAACCAAAATTCTGGATAGCACTCAGGCGTTTTACCACCACCTTACGCCGCGCCATCGCCATTGCGCCCTTGGCCAGATTGGCACTTACAATCATCGGCAGCATTTCCGGTGTCAGCCCTACCGCTACAGCCAGAGCAAACAGAGCAGCATCACCCCAATCACCTTTGGTAAAACCATTTATCAGCAATACCACCGGCACCAGAATCAGCATAAAGCGAATCAACAGATGGCTGACACTGTTTACACCACGGTCAAAAGCAGTCTGGCTGCGTGTACCAACAATCGATTTGGCCAGCGAACCAAAATAAGTATCACTACCCGTAGCCACCACCACTGCTTTAGCCGTACCGCTCACAATATTGGTACCCATAAAGCAGATATTTTCTGCATCCAGCGGATTGGCTGATGACGGTTGCTGCTGTTGAGCAGCCGCATTTCCATTCATACCAACAGTATCGGATTTTTCTACCGGAATGGATTCACCAGTCAGCACCGCCTGACTGATAAACAAATCGCGTGATTCAATCAGACGCACATCAGCCGGAACCATATCACCGGCAGACAGCAAAATAATATCGCCCGGTACCACTTCCTTAATCGGTACTTCAAGCTGCTCGGCACTGATATCATGATGGCTGCGACGCAACACCGTAGCAGTGGTGCTAATCATTGACTTCAGCGCCTGAGCCGCCTTATTGGAACGATATTCCTGCCAGAAACTGAGCAAACCACTAAGCAGAACCATCACCAGAATAATGCTAATTCCACTCACGCTGGTTTCTTCACCACTGCGCAAAGGAATTAGATAATCGGTAAAAAAGCTTACCAAGGCCAGCGCCAGTAACACAAAAATAAAAGGATTCTTAAACGCCAGCAACAATTGCAGCCATGCAGACGGCGCTTTATCGTGCACCACATCATTGCTGCCAAAACTGGCTAGCCGCTCTTTAACATCGTGCTCGGTCAGACCACTCAGACTGGTCTGTAATTTGGACAGTGTGCCGTCAAGGCTGTTGCGAGACTCCAGCACAGCCTTGATTACTACTGGTTGAGAAATGATTTTTTTTAGTTTTTTCATAAACAGTACCTCACCGACCATGCTGTTTCCCGGTCGGCAGATACTGTTAACCCGGAAACATCAACGGCCTAGTTGCAGTTGTGGTATCAATAAAATAAACGGTCGACTCGAATCTTCTTCCATTGTTTTATTCCCGGTTAAATAGTTAGAAGCTCAATGCACAGCATTTAGCTCACCTGTACTGAAATTACTGTTTTCCGCTTTTATCCATATAACGTGAAATAGCAAAAAGACAGCCACATTTCAGCAAGATAGCGTTTATACGTGACAATAATGATAGCGTCAATTAAATTTACCCTAAATAGAGTAAAAAACAATATTCACTGCGATTTATTCACATAAATCAGACAAAATTAAAAATAAACATGCTTTACAAGCATAAAAAATAATTATGCCATTAAATTAAAATAGAATTAAAATTAAAACAGACTGCTTTGTACAGCATTCAGATAATCATGTAATGGTTTAGGAATACCATAAGCTGCCAGATTATCAGGTGACACCCATTCACCAGCTACTGCCGTGGATTTTATTGGCTGCCCGCCTGCCTGTGCCGTAAATGGCACAATAAATAACTGGCGGTGGGTTAAACGATGAGTGATTTCAGTGCCTTCATTCAAATCTTCAGCAGCAAGGCCAAATTGTGCTGCCAGCTCATACAAAGCAGCCAGACTGTCCACACAGGGCACACACCACAAACCACCCCAAATACCTTTGGCTGGGCGCTTGTGTAACAATACCGCCCCATCGCGATTACGCAATACCAGCCAATATAGCGACAGATTTTTTACCATTACCGCAGTTTTCTTGCGTGGTAATTCAGTAATACGGTCTTGCGCCCGCGCCAGACATATGTCATTCATGGGGCATACAGAACATACCGGCTTGCTGCGCTTGCATACTGTAGCGCCCAAATCCATCAATCCCTGGATATAGGCTGGCATATCGGCAGCATCCTGCGGCAACAAAGCTTCGGCAGTACACCAGAGCTTCTCTTCAAATTTTTTATTGGCAATATCACCGTCAAGCGCCAGCAACCGGCACAACACGCGCTTCACATTGCCATCCAGAATGGTTTCACGTGCATCAAAACAGAATGCGGCAATTGCCGCCGCAGTACTGCGGCCTACCCCGCACAGCGTTTGCAGCTCAATCCGGCTGCGCGGAAACTTGCCGGCAAACTCGGTTACCACCTGTTTGGCCGCTTTATGCAGATTCCGCGCACGGCTGTAATAGCCCAGCCCCTGCCACAAGCCCAGTACCTCATCTTCATCGGCAGCCGCCAGCGCCTGCACGTCTGGAAAAGCAGCCACAAACCGCGGATAATAATCCAGTACTGTCGCTACCTGTGTTTGCTGCAACATAATTTCCGACAGCCATACCAGATACGGCTCGCGCGTCTGCCACGGCAAACCATGCCGGCCATGCTGCCGCTGCCATTTGACTAAACGGAGAGCAAATTCCGGCATTGGTGCTGCTTGTTCATTCATAACGGACTAATCTTGAAATAACCAAATTGTTAGCAAAGAAATCTGACTGCTACAGATAAAAAGCTAATATTGGTGATAATGGCCATAAAACAAGCAACAAATTTTGCAAAACCAGATTTATTTTATCTATACAAAAATCATGATTCACCAGATACTCATTATGGATAATTTCAGCATTATTTTTATCTGGTGACTTATAATATATAATAAAGACAAATGCCTGATAATAAATAAAGCTATTTTTTATTTCAATTGCCCATATATCTCGCAGGCTTCCTGTTTACCATTTTCACAGCTTTTTCTAAGCAGTTCCATAGCCATACGCTTATTTGGCTTTACACCGGTACCATTTAGATAAATTAGTCCTAAAGTAAACTGGGCATTAGCATCTTCCTGCTGCGCAGCCAACTGGTAATATTCAACGGCTTTTGCATAGTCCTGTACTACTCCACTGCCATTTTCATACATATTACCTAAATTACATTGAGCAGAACTATCTCCCTGATCAGCTGCAAGCAGATAATATTCAAGTGCCTTGATATAGTCCTGTCTTACACCTTTCCCAATGTCATACAAATACCCCAAATTAGCCTGAGCAGCAGCTTCTCCCTGAGCAGCAGCTAATTGAAAATACTCAGCAGCTTTTTCATAATTCTGTTTGCTCGCTTTGCCTTCGAAGTACATTAGTCCAAGATTATATTGTGCAGTGGCCAACCCATCTTTAGCAGCCTGATGAAAACACTGGAATGCCTTTTGATAATCCTGTTTAATACCCTTACCGTTATATAACATCAGTCCTAAATTATAAATAGCATAAGGATAGCCTTGTTTAGCTGCCAGTTGGTAATATTTCACAGCTTCAACATAATCTTGTTGCGTAATCTGACCATTTTCATAAATAACACCAAGATTATATTGGGCAATAATATTACCCTGTTCGGCCGCTAACTGATAGTAGCTAAGAGCTTTTTTATAATTCTGTTTTATACCATAGCCATATCTATAATATACTCCGAGATTAAACTGTGCAGTTACATTACCTTGTTCAGCAGCAAGATGAAAATATTTTGCAGCCTGTTCATAATCCTGCTTTACTCCTAATCCATCACTGTACATAAGTCCCAGATTAGTTAGAGCATCACTACACCCCTGATTAGCTGCTAGCTGATAATATTTTAATGCCTGAACAAAATCCTGTGCTGTGCCTGTACCATTATGGTAAATCAGTCCTAGTTTATATTGTGCATCAGCATTTCCCTGTTCAGCAGCAAGGTAATAATAATGCATTGCTTTATCATAACTTTTTTCTACTCCTTCACCATGATAGTACATTATCCCTAAAATATATTGAGAAGTAACTTCACTCTGCTCAGCTGCCAGCTGAAAAAAATTAAAAGCTTTTATGTAGTCTTGTTTTACACCTTCACCCAAGTAATACATCAATCCTAAAGAAGATTGGGCTTTAGCTTCATTCTGGGCAACCGCTAGCTGAAAATATTTTATCGCTTCAAAATAATCCTGTTTTACCCCATTGCCATTCTTATACAGCAATCCAAGACTACATTGAGCTGAAGCATTGCCCTGTTTAGCAGCCTGAATAAAAAATTCTTTAGCCTTAACATAGTCCTGCTGTACACCGTCGCCATTTTGATACATAACGCCCAGAGCAAATTGTGCATTAACGTTTCCCTGCCTAGCTGCCATGCTGAAATATCTGGCAGCTTTCTCACAATCCTGAGATACTTCTTCACCTGCATAATAAAATATACCCAAATGAAATTGAGAATCTGCATCACCCCGCTGCGCTTGCATTTCAACATATTCTAACTCATTAAAATTATTTTCTTTTTCTTCTGAAACATCTCCCACCCTAGTTTCAGAAATACTTTGTTTTGCTGTGCGTTTTACATTTGAAAGCTGCAAAAAAGGAATATATTTTGACAAGGTCAACACAAATAGAATTAACTTTTCTTTCATCTATTACCCTTTTATTACAAATAAATTAGGTTAAAAATCATATCAATATATAGTTAACCATGATAATTAGTTCAATTAATATTAGAATTAATCGACGCAATTGCCAAAGCTAAAGTCTTTTCAAATACATTATAATTACAGACAAAAAACGGAATGACTTTACCAGTTTCATCATTTAAGAACAAATAATAATGAAACAAATAAAGACAGTTATACTGCGCTGAATATTCCATTTAGAAAAAATTCCAACCAGCAATGACTATTGCAGAATCAATTAAATTAAGGCTTCACCGCTGGTAAATTTTTATTGCCTATCAGGCACAAGTTTGCCCTGTTTCAGCTTAATCACTGAAACCAGCCCATTAAAACCACGTTAAGCTAAGCCAATGTTATGCAATATGGTTAAATACAAACAACACTGTGTATTTACGCGGTGACTAAATCCAAGCAAACTACCCGTTTGTACCAGAAATTTATGATTGATGATTATTTTTTTCATGATTAATAAGCCATTGTTTGCGTTCCAATCCACCACCATAGCCAGTTAATTGGCCGTTAGAGCCGATTACTCTGTGGCAAGGAATAATGATGGCTACACGATTAAAGCCGTTGGCGCTAGCAACAGCTCTGACTGCTTTAGGATTATTTAGCTTTTCTGCCTGTTGCTTATAAGTAGTTAATTCCCCATAAGGTATTGTTCTCAAACAATCCCAGACAGCTTGCTGAAAATGCGTTCCGGGTGTATGCAATTGAACAGTAAAGTTTTTCCTTTTACCCTGAAAGTATTCATCCATTTCAAGTCTGGCCTGTAGAATGTGATTATTTTCACCAAAGATAATTGTCCCCTTAAGTAAATTTTGTAGCTGCTTGAACTCTGTTTCAAGCATACGTCGGTCAACGAACTCCAACAGACAAATACCCTGTTGTGTAGCACAAATGAACATAGGACCAATGGGCGTGGTTAAACGATTGATAAGGATAAGATTGTCATTTGAATAGTTGGAAGGTGCTTTTTTGACAATCTTTTTGTAGGTATAACCAAAACCACTCAATGACTCATATCCATTGTCAAAAGCTGTATCCATTATCTTTTTACCCGTTTTCAATTCCTGATAAGCCTGATTAATTCGGTACATTCTTTGATAAGCCTGAAAGGTAATACCATAATTTTTTTTAAACCAGCGGCGAACAGTTTCCGGGCTGATTTGCTGCTCTCTTAACAGCGCATCAGATATTCTTATCTTTGGATTTTCAGTACTGATTTTTATCGCATCAATCACCTGTTTGGGTGCTTCATTAGCATTCTCTGTCGGCCGGCAGATTTTACAGGGTCTGTAGCCTGCATTAAGAGCATCTTTAACCGTGCGAAAAAATTCCGTATTTTCAAATTTTGGCTTTTTCGCTCTGCATGTAGCTATACAAAATATTGAGGTAGTCTTAACACCAACGTAAAAGATACCAACATAGCTTGGGTCTTTTGCAAGTAAAGCTTGATAGTATTTTTGGATTTCGATTATATCTGTAACTGGCATTGTTATGCATTCCCTCTTTATTTCTTATAATTACAATAAATCTAGCAAACCATTTTATATCTGGTTATTCTGATTCGTTCGTTTTACATCATACCCTTGTAATTTTATCTATTTAATCAATGTATGATTATTGCTATGTAAATTATTGTTTATAAATTTTCTCCAAGCTTGTTTACTAATGATAATTTTAATTTAAAGCGTGTTTGTTTTTTCTTTTTCTTTGTTTTTTGTCTTAGCACAAGGCATATTTGATAGAATTAATTTACTATTCGATAATTCTGGGCGTATTCTGACAAGGCAAGAACTCCCTTTTTTTAGTTCAAATAGATAAATACTGGCAATTAAACTAGAAAATTTACTGTAGCCATAACTCTTAAAATTAAAATCTGGTTTTTCTACAATGATACGTTGTTTAACACATCCTAAATTACACCAGCCTTCTTTATTTTTTTGCGATTCAATAATCGAGGCTATTAAAGTGATTAGTTGTTTTTTCAACCTTATATTATTTTCTGTTTTTGTCTGTACAACCTGTTTTTGCTCAGTTTTTTTAGATTGCTTAGCAGTTATAGATACTGAATTTTTATTTGTTGATGAGTTTAATTCATCCATACAAATAAATTGATCACAAATATTACGGTAAATTTCTGGAGTTTTAGTATCGCCGAATCCATATACTAATAAGCCACCTGCACGAATACGTGTAGCAAGACTAGTAAAATCATTATCACTAGAGACGATACAAAACCCGTCAAATACTTTACTATGTAATAAATCCATTGCGTCAATAATTATAGCAACATCAGTTACATTTTTTCCTTTGATATAAGCAAGTTGTTGTATAGGTGTCAATGCATTTGGTAATATTTTTTGACGCCATGTTGTTAATCGAGAAGAACCCCAGTCACCATAAACACGTTTGATACTAATTCGCCCAAAGGTTGCAATTTTATTTAGTATAGATTCTATAGTATTTGCACACACATTATCAGCATTGATGAGAACAGCTAGTTTCTTAGGTTGATTCATAAAGTTTGTATATCCTAAAAATAAAATTCATTAGAAAAAGGTATCCCAAACACCAAATAAAATTGCCAGCAAAAACCGAAACCAGTTTCAGTAAACTAATCTGCTTACCCAGCAATAAAATCAAATAAATACTTCAAAACCATTCACATATTTACTTGGTACAAACTCAATCACTTCATATTCAGCAATCTGGTGGATATAAAACGGGTCTTCCTGCAACATAGCCTCAGCTGCATCTTTACTGCTGGCACGACACAGAATTACTCTACCAACACGTGGTACTTGCTAGCCGGAAGCAATAAAATGGCCAGTATCATAGTGTTCCTACAAACAAATAGGCCAGATAAGCAGGTAAATATTTCTCCACCTCTTCTATCGATTGCAGATAGGTTAACTTAAAAACAAACATAGCATTCCCTGTGCTAATTATTAGCAATATGCAGACACAAAACTTGCTTTTTCCAAAAGTGCAGCTTCACACTTAATCACCCAAATTTGCGCACCGGAAAGCACAAACAATAGTCAACATCCAAACTTCAATATTACAATCACACTATTCAAACATGCATAAACAAGTTTAGCATGTCCTTTCCCTCTTAATTAAAGTATTGCATGAATTCATATCCTCTTTTCGTAAGCTGTCCGCGTGGGCTTGAAACCATATTAAATCAGGAGCTGGTTACACTGGGCTGCGAACAGATTCACAATCGCGATGGTGGCGTTGCTGTTGATGGTGATTTAGCCAGCGTTTACCGGATTAATCTGTACAGCCGCGTAGCCAGCCGTGTGCTCATTCGCCTGAGTACCGGCCACTTTCGCAACGAAAACGACATTTATCAGCAGGCCAGAAAAATTAACTGGCCAGAATGGTTTGACGTTAACAAAAACTTCAAAATTCACATAGAAGGCAAACAGGCACAAATTAACAGCCTGAACTTTGCCGCACTCAAAGTAAAAGATGCACTTTGCGATGTATTTCGCGACAAAACCGGCAGCCGCCCCAGCGTAGAGAAATTTCGCCCGGATGTACGCATTCATGTCTTCATCGAAAAAAACGAACTATCTATCTATCTGGATAGTAGTGGCGAAGCCTTATTCAAACGCGGCTATCGCAGCGATACCGGCGAAGCACCATTACGCGAAAATCTGGCGGCCGGCCTGTTATTACTGGCTGGCTATAATGGCAACCAGCCATTTATGGATCCATTCTGCGGTAGTGGCACCCTCGCCATCGAAGCAGCACTGATTGCCACCAATACAGCACCCGGCCTGGAGCGTGCTTTTGGCTTTGAAAACCTGCGCAATTACAATGATGCCTTATGGCAACAACTGCGCTGTGCCGCTTTAGCCGCCAAAAGCCAGCCTCAGGCTCCGATTTTCGGTGCAGACATTGATGGCAAACTCATCAAACTGGCACAAAACAATGCCCGCTACGCCGAAGTAGACCAGCATATTCAATGGCAGGTAACCGATGTATTGGATACTCGCCCGAATGGTACCAATGGCATCATGATAAGCAATCCGCCTTATGGCGTACGTCTTTCAGAAATCCAGCTATTACACGCTTTATATCCGCAGCTTGGTAGCTGGCTGAAACAGCATTTTGCCGGCTGGCTGATTGGCATGTTCAGTGCCGACCGCGATATGCCCAAACTGATGCGCCTGTCACCCAAGCGCAAAATTCCCCTCTTCAATGGTAATCTGGATTGCCGCCTGTTTCTGCTGGACATGGTAGCCGGTTCAAATCGACAGAAAGAGCATAAAGCATGACAACAACAGACCAAAATGAACCACAACGCCTGTCCAAGCGCATGGCACAACTGGGCTTATGCTCGCGCCGCGAAGCCGATGGCTACATCGAGCAGGGCTGGGTAAAAGTGAATGGCGTTACCGCGGTACTGGGGCAGAAAGTGGTGGATTCCGACCGCATCGACCTCGACCGGCAGGCACATCGTCAGCAGGCCGAACGCGTTACCATTCTGTTAAACAAACCAGTAGGCTATGTCAGCGCGCAGCCAGAAAAAGGCTACCGTGCCGCCGTCGAACTGATTACCGAAGCCAATCACTGGCAGGAAGACAAAAGCCGTATCCAGTTTCAGACAGCCCATACCCGCCATCTGGCACCGGCTGGCCGGCTGGACATAGATTCAGTAGGCTTACTGGTGCTTACACAGGACGGGCGCATCGCCAAACAGCTTATCGGTGAAAACAGCGGCATTGAAAAAGAATATCTGGTACGCGTCAGCGGTAAGCTTAGCGACAATGGTCTGGCACTGCTCAATCATGGCTTGAGTCTGGATGGCGAAAAACTGCGGCCGGCCAAAGTTAGCTGGCAAAATCAGGATCAACTGCGCTTTATACTCAAACAGGGTAAAAAACGCCAAATCCGGCGCATGTGTGAACTGGTAGGTCTGCGCGTTACCGGCCTGAAACGGGTACGCATGGGCAAAATCAAACTGGGTGCCCTGCCACCGGGGCAATGGCGCTATTTAAGTGCGCAGGAACAATTCTGATACCCATCAGCCTTCAGAATAAAGCCGGCATAGTTAAAGTTTTTACCTTTTTACCTAATATATTTTTGACATAAAACAACAGCTTCAATATACTCCGCCCAACATAATTAACCTAAAACATCATGAATAAACTTTATTTAACCATAGTAAGTGCAGTTCTATTATCTGCATGTGCAACCGAAAGCTCTCAGGTTCTGAACGTTCTCAAAGTAGAAACCTATCAGCAAGCCTATAAAGGCGTAAAAGCACCACTGGCTGTAGGCAAGTTTGATAGCCGTGGTAATCTGGGAGGCGGTATTTTCAGTAATAGCAACAACCAGCTTACCAGTCAGGCCAAAACCCTCCTGATGACCGATTTGCAGCAAACCGGACGCTTTATTGTTCTGGATCGCACCAATATGGACGAAATCCGTACCGAAGCCTCTATCAAAGGCATACCACAAAAGCTAAAAGGTGCACGCTATGTTGTAACTGGCGACATTTCTGAATTCGGGCGTAAAAATGTAGGTGATGAACAATTATTCGGCATACTTGGTCAGGGCAAAACTCAAGTTGCCTACGCCAAAGTCACCCTGAATATTATTGATGTAGAGACATCTGAAATCGTCTACACAAGTCAGGGTGCCGGCGAATTTAAACTGTCCACACGCGAAATACTCGGCACAGGTGGCCATGCCAGCTACGATGGTACCCTCAATGGTAAAGTACTTGATTTAGCCATTCGTGAAGCCGTCAACAATCTGGTCAAGGGTATTGAACAAGGAAATTGGAATCCACAGCCCTAAAGCAATAAAAACTTACCAACACACATCAAACCCGATATGAATAAAATACTAACAACAGCCTTGGCTGTCGTGTTACTGGCAGCATGTGCCCAGAGACAACAGACACCTACCCTGTATTACTGGGGCGACTACCACAAACTGCAATATCAGGCACTGGATGGCAAAACTACACCAGAAGAACAGATTGCCAGCATGGAAAAATACTTCATCGATACCAGCAATCATCATAGCAAGCCAGCGCCAGGTGCCCATGCCCATCTGGGGATGCTGTATGCCAAAGTAGGTAATCGTGCCGGCGCCAAAGCCCAATTTAAAATGGAAAAAGAGGCCTTTCCAGAATCAGCAACCTATATGAATTTCCTGTTAAAAAATATTGATGGAGGCAAATCGTAATGCGTTTACGCCAGCTATTACTGCCATTATCCATCATCGCCCTGCTGTCAGCCTGTGCCAGCAATCATCACCGCGTCCAACCGCGTGATTACAGCAAATTCCAGCAAAGTAATCCACATTCCATTCTGGTAATGCTACCAACCAATTCATCAGTAGATGTAAAAGCACCCTACGCCGTTATGGCACAAACCACCCAGCCACTGGCCGAGTCCGGTTATTACGTTTTTCCAGTAGCACTGGTTCATGAAACATTTAAAGACAACGGCCTGAATGATGGTGCCGAAATACAGGCAGCAGACCTCAAAAAAATCAGGCAGGTATACAACCCTGATGCCATTTTGTATTTAAACGTAGAAGACTATGGCACCAAATACAAAGTAATCAGCAGCGTAACCACCGTCACAGTCAATGCCAAACTGGTAGACGCCAAAGACGGATCAGTTATCTGGACGGGGCGGAAAAACATCACCGTAGACTCCAGCAATAACAGTAACAACAATGGCCTTTTCTCACTCATGGTCAACGCAGTGATTACCCAGATTTCCGATAAAGTATCAGACCGGGCTTATAAAATTGCTGGTGTTGTAGATACCGACTTATTATCGGCTCAGGAACGCGATGGGATTCTGTACGGCCCTTACAGCCCCAAATACAAAAAACCAATCACCATCATAGAGCCTGCAAACTAACCTTTTAAGCCCTTTAGCAAAAAACTAAAGGGCTAATTACTTCATGCTCACCAGCAAAAACATATCTATAGGCCTCACAACAGTTATCCCTTTGACAACTGCGTATATGAAACAAAATACCATCAAACCAGCAGATTTTTCCATTGCCACCACTGCCGTTTTCACCTAAATTGTCACAAGACAAAACTGCGAAAAGTAAAGTTAATCAGTTAAAATACCCCACTCATAGCCCTACCAATTTAACGCCAGCAGAGCGGAACGGAACACATCAATGAGCACACAAGCCAGTCAGCGTATACGCGAAATCCCCTACAACTACACCTCCTATTCCGACCGGGAAATAGTCATCCGCCTACTCGGCAGCCATTCATGGGATTTACTGCAACAACTGCGCGGACAAAGACGTACCGGCCGCTCAGCGCGCATGCTGTTTGAAATACTGGGCGACATCTGGGCAGTCATCCGCAACCCCTATCTCATCGACGACCTGCTCGAACACCAACAACGCCAGCAGGCACTGGTTAAAGAAATGCGCCACCGCCTGCACGAAATCCAGAAACGGCGCGACAACAACCAGCAAGTTGCCCAACTGATGGAAAGTACCGAACAGGCCATCAACGATTTTGACAGCAGCTTCGGCAAAACCCGCAACAAACGCGAACAGGTATTCAACCGTCTGCGCAAAATCACCCACAAAGACAACATCATGTTTGACGGGCTGGCACGCGTTACCCATGTTACCGATGCCACCGACTGGCGTATCGAATATCCATTTGTGGTTATCAATCCAGACCACGAAAAAGAAATTGCCCCACTGGTACGCGCCCTGATTGAACTCGAACTCACCATCATCCCGCGTGGCGGTGGCACCGGCTATACAGGCGGCGCCATACCCATGGATGCCATGAGTGCCGTAATCAACACCGAAAAACTCGACCAGTACAGCCCGGTAGCCTTACAGCAACTGCCCGGACTGGAAGGCACCCACCCCATTATTACCTGTGGTGCCGGCGTCGTTACCCGCCGCGTAGAAGAAGCCGCTACCGCAGCCGGCTGGGTATTTGCCGTCGATCCCACCTCCGCCGATGCCTGCTGTATCGGCGGCAACATAGCCATGAATGCCGGTGGTAAAAAAGCCGTACTATGGGGCACAACCCTCGACAATCTGGCATGGTGGAAAATGGTCAACCCACAGGGTCAGTGGCTGAAAATCGAGCGCGTACGTCACAACTTTGGCAAAATTCACGACGAAACCACCGCCATCTTCGACATACACACACTAGATGACGACGGCTATTCCATTATCAAAACCGAGCGCCTCGAAGTACCCGGCCAGCGATTCCGGAAAGTAGGCCTGGGCAAAGACGTTACCGACAAATTCCTTGCCGGCGTACCCGGTGTGCAAAAAGAAGGTACCGACGGCATCATAACTTCTGCCGCCTTCGTACTGCACCGCATGCCCAAATACACCCGTACCATATGTATGGAATTTTTTGGCACCGTAGCCAACGCCACCCCGTCCATTGTCGAAGTACGCAACTACATGCTCAACCACCCAAGCGTCAAACTGGCGGGGCTGGAGCATCTGGACTGGCGTTATGTACGCGCCGTCGGCTACGCCACCAAGGCCGCCGGCAAAGGCCGCCCGAAAATGGTTTTACTTGCCGACATCGTTGCCGACGACGAAAACGAAGTACAGGCCGCCGCTGCCCATATCGTACGGCTGGCCAATGCCCGCTGTGGAGAAGGCTTTATCGCCGTTACCCCCGAAGCACGCAAAACTTTCTGGCTCGACCGTTCCCGTACCGCCGCCATTGCCCGCCATACCAACGCCTTTAAAATCAACGAAGACGTCGTTATCCCGCTGGAACAGCTTGGCAGCTACTCCGATGGCATCGAACGCATCAACATCGAACTGTCCATCCAGAACAAACTGGCCTTGTGTGCCGCCATCATCGACTACCTGCAAACCAAACTGCCGGTAGACAAGCTCGGCACCGACCTGCCCAGCACCGAATTACTCGGCTCACGCAAACAGCATGCACTGAATCACGTTACCGGCATCCAAACCCGCTGGACATGGCTGCTCAACCACCTTGATGCCCCGCTGGCCGACTACCTCAAACAGTTCCCGCAAAAACTTGAAGACAACGAACCGGCAGGCGACCAAAGCTGCTTTATCGCCATGCGCGACTTCCACCTGCGTGTATCCGTAAAACGCGACATCATGCAGCCGCTGGCAGAAATTTTCAGTGGCAAAACCGATACCCTGATTCTGGAAAAACTCGACCAAATCCACCGCCACATCATCCGCGGCCGCGTCTTCGTCGCCCTGCACATGCATGCCGGTGATGGCAACGTCCACACCAACATACCGGTAAACTCCGACGACTACGACATGCTGCAAACCGCCCACCACGCCGTAGACCGCATCATGGCACTGGCACGCAGCCTGAACGGCGTTATTTCCGGCGAACACGGCATCGGCATTACCAAAATCAACTACCTCACCGCAGCCGAAATGCAGCCCTACTGGGACTACAAACAACAGGTAGACCCGCACGGCCATTTCAACCGCGGCAAACTGATGCCCGGTGCCAACCTCGACAAAGCCTACACCCCATCCTTTGAGCTGCTGGGCGTAGAATCCCTGATTATGGAGCAATCCGAACTAGGCAAAATCGCCCATGCCATCAAAGACTGCCTGCGCTGCGGCAAATGCAAACCCGTATGCAGCACCCACGTACCGCGCGCCAACCTGCTCTACTCCCCACGCAACAAAATCCTCGGCGTAGGCCTGCTTACCGAAGCCTTCCTGTACGAAGAACAGACCCGCCGCGGCGTGTCCCTGAAACACTTCGACGAACTCAACAGCGTGGCCGACCACTGCACCGTATGCCACCGCTGCATCAAGCCCTGTCCAGTAAAAATTGATTTCGGCGACGTAACCGTAGCCATGCGCAACTACCTGCGCAAGGCCGGTAAAAAGAAATTCAACCCCACCGTCTACATGGGCATGGCTTTCCTCAACGCCACCGACCCAAGAACCATCAAAGCCCTGCGTCAGAGTGTAATCAAAATCGGCTTCAGATTGCAAAACTGGGGCTATGAAATGGGCAAACACTTCAGCCTTGGCTGGCTCAAACGCCAGAAAACTGCCCCGCGTGCCACCACCGGCAAACCAGAAATCCGCGAGCAAGTTGTCCACTTCATCAACCGCCCGTTACCGCGCCACATACCAATTAAAACCGCCCGCGCATTGCTGAATATCGAAGACAACACCACCGTACCGATTATCCGCAATCCGCAGGTAAGCGAAGAAGCCGAAGCCGTCTTCTACTTCCCCGGCTGTGGCTCCGAACGCCTGTTTAGCCAGATTGGTCTGGCCACACAAGCCATGCTGTGGCATGTAGGCGTACAAACCGTACTACCACCGGGCTACCTCTGCTGCGGCTACCCGCAAACCGCCGGCGGCAACAAAGACAAAGGTGACCAAATCACCATGGATAACCGCGTCCTGTTCCACCGCGTAGCCAATACCCTTAACTATCTGGACATCAAAACCGTAGTTGTAAGCTGCGGCACCTGCTACGACCAGCTTACAGATTACCATTTCGATAAAATTTTCCCCGGCTGCCGTATACTCGACATCCACGAATACCTGCTGGAAAAAGGCCTGAAACTGGACGGCATCAAAGGCCAGCAATACCTGTACCACGACCCCTGCCACACACCAATCAAAACCAACCAGCCAATCAAAGTAGTTAACGAGCTGATGGGACAAAACGTGCCCCTGTCCGACCGCTGCTGCGGCGAATCCGGCATGTTTGCCGTCAACCGCCCCGATATCGCCACACAAGTACGCTTCCGTAAACAGAAAGAAATCGAAAAAGGCAAAACCAAACTGCCGCAGGGCGAACCGGTAAAAATCCTCACCAGCTGCCCCGCCTGCCTGCAAGGCCTCAGCCGCTACAGCGATGACACCAATATCAAAGCAGATTATGTGGTGATTGAAATGGCCAAGCATATACTGGGTGAAAACTGGCAGGAAGAGTTTGTGCAAAAAGCCAGTAATGGGGGGATTGAAAAAGTGTTGTTGTAAAAAACCTAGATAGATGTTGAAACAATTAATCTATAGGTTTTAATTTGATGTATTTAAGATATAAATATATGATAACAATCTGGTATTTAGACTCAGAAAAAGCCTAACCACAATTGCGTTTTATTGAAAGATATATATGTCATTAAATAAAGAAATTGAAAGTGCACGTTTAAAAATTCACACAGATTCCTATCCAATGTCGATTGGGGAATTGGCAAATTTATATGATGACAATGAACTAGATATCAATCCAGAATTCCAACGATTATATCGTTGGAATAGTACTCAAAAATCCCGTTTAATTGAGTCTATCTTTTTAGGTATTCCATTACCCTCTATTTTTGTTTCACAACGCGATGATGGCATATGGGATGTGGTGGATGGTTTACAACGAATTGCTACAATTTTAGCATTTATGGGTAAATTAAAAGACAACATAGATTCAGAAAAAAATTTTTTTAGAGCTGAAAAAACCAAATATTTACCTAGCCTAGGAGGTAAAACATGGAGAGAACTTGAACCAGAATTACAAAGAATCTTTAAACGAGAAAAAGTCGATATTAAAATTATTAAACGTGAAAGCGAGCCAAATGCTAAATTCGAACTATTTCAAAGATTAAATACTGGTGGTTCTGGACTTACAGACCAAGAAATTCGGAACTGCTTATTGATTATGGTTAATAAAAAAGCTTTTAACTATATTAAAGGACTATCCAGAAATTCTGATTTTCTTGCAACTATGCCTATTTCCGATAAACAAAGTGAAGAAGCGCTTTACGAAGAATATGTTGTTCGCTATTTTATCCAGTTGCATCCAGATATATCTTTACGAAAATCACATGATAATATTGGGCCATATTTCGATGAAGAAGTTGTTCGTTTATTTAATACAGAATTTCAATATGAAGATGAACAAAAACTATTTGAACAGACATTCCAAATTATAAATCAATCACTTGGTGAAGATGCATTTAAAAAATTTCACAGTAAAGAAGAAAAATACAAAGGGCCAGTTTCTACCCCAATGTTTGAAGTTTTAACTATTATCATAGCCAATAAAATCAGATCAGGTGAAACAGTTACCCCGGATAATGTTATGGATTTTTCAAAAAAGGCATCTAATGAAGTTAATGCAATTCCAAGTACTACACGCCCTATCTCAAAAATGGATAAAACCTTGAATATAGCAAAAAAATTATTAAATAATGGCCAAAATTAATTCTCTTGCTCATTTACAAGATGCTCTAGATAGAGACTTTGCATGGCGTAAAAAAGAAATAAGCGATTTAAAAATTCAGTGTGAAATTGCTCCCCAAAATATCATCATGCATAAATCTGCTATTTTATTGATTTATGCTCATTGGGAGGGCTTTATTAAAAATGCCGCAAAAAATTATTTAGAATTCTTAAATAACCAAAAACTTTTATGCAAGGATATGCAAGAAAACTTTTTAATATTACATTTAGGTGGTGTTTTTCGAGAAGAATTAAATTACAAAAACTTTTCTCATAGAGGTAAGATACTAACAGAATTTAATAATTCATTAACTTGTAAATTTAAAGTTTGTACTGATAAAACTATTAATACTAATAGTAATTTAAAATCTGAAAATTTTAAATTAATTTTAGAACAACTTGGTATTCCTAAACATAGGTTTGAATTGAAATTTCAAATAATCGATGAAAAACTTTTACAATATAGAAATGCTATAGCTCATGGTGAAACAAGGCCTAATTCAGATATCTGTTCAGTAGTAAGTGACATAAAAGATGTAATCGTAGAGTTATTAAATGAATTTCATTCGCAAATACTTACCGCAGCAGAAGAAAAGAGATATTTAAAAATTAAAACAGAGGAATAGATTTAATTACATTTACTGTTAAATGTCTTAATCTGATTCTTTCATTTAAATATTTATTAACAAAATCTGAAGCTAATAATTCCATTACTTTTATACAATCTTGTAATTTACCTGATTTTGGTTTAAGAACAATTAAATGATTTTCAACAGCAACTGCTTTGTCTTCAACGTTGATTATTGCCGCTGCTGCTCTATATAAATCAGAAGGACTTGATGTTCTTTTAACAACGACAAAAGGGGGGGCAATAACACGCCCTCTAAAACGACGTTTTTCGTCAATATTATTAATTTCACTCCAATTAATTACGTTTTTAGCATGCAAATAGGGATATTCACATCCAATTTCAGGGTCTCGATAATGAACCAATGGACCAATACAAACATTAAACTCATCGGCCAATATTACTGCAGCAGATATTTTCTGATGCCATTTAATATTGCCTTTATTTTCAACTTTAAAACCAGATAATACAAAAACATCAACATCAGCCTGCTTATTAAAACGCCCCCATACTTCACATATTCCCGAAATTTTTTCTGCAATGCTTGAACGAAAATTCTCATACCTGCTACCTGAACGTAAAACGTCTGGTAAAACAGCACTAATACAACAGTCTAAATTTACCAAATTAATGAAGTGTTCAAAGACTATACCAGCAGCATTAACTTTACCTTTTTTCCATATACCTGTTTCAGGTGAAGGCCATAAGTTAAAAGGCGGGTTCATAATTAAATGGGTTACTGATTCAAGTTCATCAGGCTGAACATTCATAACGTCTTTAAGCTTTATATTTTTTAGATAATCCAATGCTTCTACAACGCTGCAGTCTAATTTGCATCCACGTAATAGTGCTTCTATGATAAGACGCAACTTACACGACTCTACAAATGTTTTGTGAATGTCAAACCCCCATAAAACACGTCCCCATTTTTTCAAAGTTTCTGATAATTGTTTTTCAATATCTAATTTTCGTGAACATTCAATTAGAAGATTACCAATACCACAAGTTGGATCAAGCACTACAGAAGAGGATGTTATAGGTTGCTTTAAAGAATCAACGACTAAAGTTGCTAAGTTCTGTCCAGTAAAAAAAGCTCCCGCAGAATAAATTTCTTCTTTACTCAGATAGTTTCTAAGTAGTCCATCACTGATATCCAGATTAACCGCGTCATGCATATTCTGATTAATAAGCATTGCCTCTATCAATTTTTTTAAATATTGATTATATTCAGCAAATTTATTCATTTCAGACTACTGCTTAATTTAATTTGAAATTATATCATAAAGGATAAAAATAAATCAGTAACACTCCTTTAATAAAAAAATTTATTTAGCATTTTATAAATTTATGATTTATTTAAATTATTAAAAGAAAATACAAAATAAAAGCTTTTATTACTATTAAACTCTACTAGGTACAAAAAACACCTATAGCTCTAACAGCCATAGGCGTTTTATGCCGACTACCGCTTTTTCAGCGATAACAGCCAACAATAATCTTGCTGCTGCTTTCAATAGTGCTAATACTGGTTTTCAGGCTGGAAAGCAGTGTATTGAGTATGCCGGCAAATTGGAGCATATCCTGATTCTCCAGCAGCAAGGTTTGGCTGGGGATATGCAGGCGTTCGAGCAGGAGTTTGCCTAATGTGCTGGTGAGAAAATCAATATTGTAGCTGGTACTCTCACAATATTCGATGATGGTGTTAAGCTCATGCTGTTTGAGCATTTGAGCTTTTTCTGAGGGGCTGTGTTTTTTGTCCTGAATAATGGCCAGTTCTCTGGCCTGTTCGAGCAGCAAGGCGGGGCTGTTGCTTAGGCTGGCGGCAATAAATTGTTGCTGATTCATTGTGCACCTCGGCATTGGTTTGCTATTTGGCACAATGATGATATTTGCTGTTGTATGGTTTGGCTAGCAGCCAAGCATTGACTTGCTTTATTTTTGGTTTTACTTGCAATTGGTTGTAATTGGGATAGTAGTGATAGATGCGGAAGTTTACAGCATTGGACAAGCTGCTGGATTGCTTTCATGTTGGTAGCCTTTCATACTAAGTCTAAAAAAGCCCACGTTCATGCTGTCAAACATGGTAAGGGGCAGACAAATGGCAGGGTTGACAGACTGGCTAGTATGAACCAGCAGGTACAAGACCTCCCCACCATTGTCCACCATAGAAGACGTACCAATGGAGCAGGAATCAGACAATAAAGCCGCGCAATAAAATATTGGCGGTGTTGTCCGTCATACTAAAACAGTCTGTCAAAACTGGCCGCGCTATTGAACGCCGCAAAGATATTTTGCGGTTTAATTATGGATGTGTCAATAAGCTGACAATGCTACCATACTGAATACTGGTGATTTATACAGCTAATGGATTCGTATTAATTTGTTTTCAATTGTATGCTTCTTATGCGTAAAAGGTTATGCAGCAATTTATCATTAAGAAATCTACTATTTATTTATGCATATCTGAATCATGCCAGTTATCAAATCCGCTACCCGACGGAATATAGGCTATTTCACTACTGATATCTTCTATATATGCAATGTCTTTTTCTTTCAGATTAGTTTTAGTAGTTATTAGTAAACGAGTGCCTTCTATACTAGTCCTACTATCTATATATTTGATCTGAAAAAGATTATATTTAAAAAAAAGTACAGGATTGATTAACAGCATTTTGCTATGACAATAAACCAGCATCAATCCCAGCATACCAATTACATACATAAACATGTATTTTGCATTTAAAGACGATTCAAATAGTAGTGTAAATACAGCATATGATATTAGATATACAAACCCCCAACTGTCCATTTTTTGCTCAAATTCTGATTTTTTTTCATTTTCTTTATCCGGTTTTTTTTGCCATATCCGAATTATCCACGGTGTATGCTTTCTATCTAATTTAACTTCTGCATCTGTTTGGATATCTTTCTTGGCTTTTTTGAGCAATGGCCAGTAATAAAATATAAGTATCAATAGCAATGCAAAAAAAAGAACAAATGGTAGCTTTGATTTTGTATTGTTAAAAATTTCACAATAAAAACCAAAAATAACGATTAATATTGAGGGATCAACCATGATTGTTTTTTTTATCTGCAAAATTGTTACTTTATTCTGGAAATACTCTTTTTTATAGCTTAGTTTTTTCAGATAAGAATAAGTATTAAGGCTACCAATCACCGCAAGAAATAGCAGAATGGTAGCTAAGCCAAAATAGTGCAGATAAGTATGAGTGATATAGTCTGCATTCCAGCTAGTCCAGCTCAGATAGTTGCTATATTCGCAAAATTGCCAGATTGAAAGGCATAGAAACATCGGTGTATAAGCTGTAAGAAACAATCCGATACGTGTTGTAAGTTTAAGCCCGTATGTACTCATGTCTTTCCTCTTCTAAATTAAACGTTCACTTTGGCCATCAATATGTCAGGTTGATTTAATATAGCTTCTATAAATTTAACGCTAATTTAATATAAATTATATTATATTTTCTTACACATAAAAACATTTATTAGAATTTACTTTTTTGGCTAAATCTTTGTATCGGACATACTAGTAAAAATTTATCTGGTTAAAATCTGGCTTGTTTTATAGATAGCGCTTTGGCGATTTTATAGATAACTGGCTGCTGGCAGACTATATGCCTGTCTGCCAGCAGCCAGAAAGAAATGTGTATGGTCAAATCAATCTGCTTTTACGCAATCGCAAAGCATTGAGTAATACTGAGATGGAGCTCATCGCCATAGCTGCGCCGGCGATAACCGGGCTAAGCCAGCCAATGGCGGCCAGCGGGATACCAAGAATATTGTAGAAAAAAGCAAAAAACAGGTTTTGTTTAACCACGCGTACGGTGGCATGGGCTAAGGCAAGGGCATCGGCTACTTGGGTTACGGAATGGCGCATCAGGGTGGCAGAAGCGGTATTGGTGGCGACATCTGCGCCGCCATACATGGCAAAGCTAACATCGGCTGCGGCCAGTGCTGGCGCGTCGTTAATGCCATCGCCAACCATGGCAACTACTTTGCCTTGCTGCATCAGCAGGTGTACTGCTTCTGCTTTAGCGCGCGGATTCATTTGTGCCTGATAATGGCTGATGCCCAGTTGTTTGGCGATGTGTTCGACTACGCTGTGCTGGTCACCACTCATGATTTGGATGTCGATATGCTGTCGCTGTAGACGCTGAATAGCGCTGACGCTATCTTCTTTTAGTGCATCAGCTATGGCAAATGCACCGGCTATTTTTTCATTGATGGCCACGACTACGATGCTGGCAATCTGCCAGACTTCCTGTTCCATCAGCTCCTGCGGGATGCTGAAACCGCAATAGGCCGGATTGCCCACTTTGATATTGCCGTAACCAGCTATCTGTGCCTGTGTTCCCTGCCCGATATCGCTATGGCTGTTACTGGCGGTTAATGCAGGCAGTTGCTGCTGTTGCGCTGCCTGTATGATGGCCTGTGCCAGTGGGTGGGTAGTAAGCTGTTCTACGGCAGCGGCCAGTTGCAGAATTTTCTGGCTATTCAAGTTACTGTCGGGAGCACGCCATTGTGCAATAATTTGTGGTTTGCCATTGGTAAGGGTGCCGGTTTTATCCAGTACAACGGTAGTTACCTGACTGCTGCGCTCAAGTGAAGCGGCATCTTTAAACCATACGCCATAACGTGCTGAGCGTCCCATGCCCACCATCATGGCTGCGGGTGTGGCCAGCCCCAATGCACATGGACAGGCAATAACCAGTACGGCTACGCCACGGGTTATTGCTTGGTTAAAATCGCTGCTAAGCCAGTAGTTGAGGATAAAGGTTAATACGGCGATGGCAACCACTGTGGGCACAAATACCATGGATACTTTGTCGGCCAGCCGCGCTATTGGTGCTTTGCTGCCCTGCGCCTGTGCCAGTGCCTGCATCATATCGCCCAGCAGGGTTTGGCTGCCGAGGGTTTGTGCCTGATAGGTAATGCTGCCGTTACTAAGCAGCGCGCCGGCCAGAACTTTATCACCAGTCTGTTTTAATAATGGTTTGGATTCGCCGGTGAGATAGCTTTCGTCACACCACGCTTGGCCACTGGATACGATGCCATCGGCTGCAATGCGATTGCCGGTGTTGGTTTGCAGGATATCGCCCGCCTGTATCTGGCTCAGTGGTACTTGCTGCCAGCCATTAGCCGTTTGTTTGCGTACCATTTTTGGGGTAAGTTGCAGCAGCATGCTCATGCTGTTGAGACTTTGTTTTTTGGTGCGCTGTTCGAGATATTTACCCAGCGACACAAAGGCAATTACCATTACGCTGGCTTCAAAATAAATATACTGGTGTGCATGATTATGCTGGTTAAACAGCATTACGCTGGAGTAAAGCCAGATGGCTATTGTGCCCAGAGACACAAGTACGTCCATATTGGCTACGCCGCCCTGTAGGGATTTGATGGCGCTATTGTAAAATGGCCATGCGAAGCCAAGCTGGATAATGGATGCCAGTATAAACTGCCATAATGGTGGCAGCATCCACTGCTGCCCCAGTAACATGCCCAGCATGCCAATGATAAATGGAATAGCAATTAGCCAGATTATTACTAACCGCCATGATATGCCGGCATGCTCACCAGACCGGGCATCGGCCAGTGCTTCGATATTGGTACTGCTGGCTGGTGTAGCCTTAAAACCGGTTTTAGCCACCATCTGCACGATATCGTTTGCATTTAGAAGTTTGCTGTCAAAACGGGTTTGTAATTCATCGCTGGCGAAATTAACATCGGCGGCAATAATGCCCTGTTGCCGGCGCAATACTTTTTCAATGCGGTTAGCACAGGCCTGACAGTCCATGCCTTCAATGGCAAAGCGCGCTGTTGCGGTTGTGTTAGCGGTTGTGTTAGCGGTTGTATGCTGATTTTCGTTCATTGTCTGTCCTTGGCCTGTGCACCGTACTTGCCTGATGGCTAAACTACATCAAAGCCGGCTGCTTCTACAGCGGCTTTAAGGGTCTCTACATTGGTAAGGCTGTCATCAAAGCCAATATCGGCAATGCTGGTGGCAAAATTAACCGCCACTGTTTCTACGCCCGGGCTGCCCTGTAGTGCTGCTGTGACACTTTTAGCACAGCCTTCGCAGCTCATGCCGTCAATTTTGAACTGAACCATTTGCATTTTTGCCTCCTTATGGTTTGGATTGAATCAAAAATCTACAAAATAAAGCTTAAACCTTAACGCTGTGATAAAGTCAAATTTTAATTCGGATTTACAGTATTTTCTTAATGCGCTATGAATATTAGTACAGCAGAAAAATTATCCGGTTTATCCAGTAAAACAATCCGGGATTATGAGGCCGCCGGTTTAGTCCGGCCGCTGCGTCAGCGCAATGGTTACCGCAGTTACAGCGAAGCAGATATTGCTACTTTGTGTTTTATTAAACATGCGCGTGAAGTGGATTTTTCACTGGCACAAATTGCCGAGCTACTGGCGTTACGCAATAATCCCCAACGTGCCAGTGCGGATGTCAAGGTACTGGTTGGCGAGCATATCCAGCGCCTGAACCAGAAAATCACTGATTTGAGCAGTATGAAGGATACGCTGGAAAACTGGTATAACTGCTGCGGTGGCAATGCCTCACCTCACTGTGCCATTATTGACGGGCTGAATAAACACGGCTGTGCCCGCAGCAGTGATTAAGGCCGCTCGTTATTAGCCGTATTGAAGTGTGATAAGCTGTTATACCTTGTAACTAAAACTGTCTTTTTGTTTAAAACCGGCTAAAATAGTCGCTTTTTGGCACTTTTGCCTGCGTTTATTGTTGCTATGCGTCTCACCCACATCAAGCTTTCCGGCTTTAAATCATTTGTTGACCCCACTACGATTGCAGTACCGGGCAGGCTGGTTGCTGTCATCGGGCCGAATGGCTGTGGTAAAAGCAATGTGATAGATGCGGTACGCTGGGTGCTGGGTGAAGCTTCGGCCAGACAACTGCGCGGTGAAAGTATGCAGGATGTGATTTTCAATGGCGCCAATACCCGCCGCCCGGCTCCGCGCGCCAGTGTGGAACTGGTGTTTGATAACAGTGACGGCCAGCTTCAGGGCGCATGGGGACAATATGCCGAAGTGGCGATAAAACGCCAGCTTACTCGTCAGGGTGATTCCACTTACTACATTAATAATCAGGTCGTGCGCCGTCGCGATATTACCGACCTGTTTCTTGGTACTGGTGTAGGCGCCCGTGGCTATGCGGTGATTGAGCAGGGCATGATTTCGCGCATTATTGAAGCACGGCCGGAAGAACTGCGCGCTCATATTGAAGAAGCCGCCGGTGTATCCAAATACAAGGAACGCCGGCGTGAAACTGAAAACCGGCTGGCCGATACGCGCGAACATTTACAACGACTGGCCGATTTACAAAGTGAGCTGGATCGTCAGGTAGAAAAATTACAGCGGCAGGCTAATACTGCCCGGCGCTATCAGGAGCTGAAAGCCCAGATAGCTGATAAACAGGATTTATTTGATTACAGCCAGTGGCAACAGGCACTACATCAGGCCGACAGTGCTACGCTTCTGTATCAGCAGCATGGCAATGCACAGGAAACGCTCCAGCAGCAATTAGAGGCACTGGAAGAAACGCTGCAACAATTACGCCAGCAGGAGCAGCAACAACAGCAGCAGGTACGCGAAGCAGAAATGCAGCGCGCCAGTCTGCGTGAACAATGGGCACGACTGGAAGAACAAATTCGCCACCGGCGTGACTGGCAGCAGCGCATTGCACGTGAGCAGGCACAGGCTCAAGCCGAACTGCAACGACTGTATAATGAAGACCAGCAGCAGCAGGAACAGCTCGAAACAGCTACTATGCAACTGGAAGAACAGCAGCTACAGCGCGAAGAATGGGCACTACAGGCAGCGGAGCATGAAGCGCGTATGCCTGAGCTGGAAGAACTGGCACATCTAGGTGAACGCACCCGCCAGAATCAACAAAATGAGCTGGCGCGGCTGGAGCGTGAGCTGGCGATTAAGCAACAGCAGCAACAGCATGCAGCTGGCAGCATCACCCAGTTGCAGCAACGCCAGCAGCGTCTGGAAGAAGAACTGGCACAACTAGCCTTACCGCAAAACGAAGAACTGCAACATGCGCAGGAAACTGTGGCGGAGCTGGAGCAGGTCGTGTCCACACTAGAAGAAAACCTGCTGCAATATGAACAGCAGCGTGAAAGCGCACAGCAAGCACTTATTCTGGCACAGCAGCAGCACCGGCAACTGGACAAACAGCAGCTCACACTAAGCGCACAGGTAGAAACATTGACTGCTATGCTCCCGCAGGCTGAGCGCAGCAGCGTAGCAGGCGTTACTGATACGGATATCCCATTGCTATGGCAGCATATGCAGGTTGCACCAGCATGGCAGCACGCCACCAGCGTGGTTCTCGGCTATAAACTACAGGCACAGTATACAGAACAGTTAATGCTGGCCGATATCCAGCCCGAACAGACAACAGTATGGGTGAATCAGGCTGATGATGCAGAAAAACAGCCCCTTGCTCCTAATGCCCTGTTGCAGCATATAGAAGTACAGGCACCTTTTACTCAGGCCATACATTATTGGCTTGGGCAGGTATGGTGTGCTGAAACACTCGAAGCTGCCCTGCTCCTGCAAACTGACTTACAGCCACATCAGCTAATTATCACACCGGAAGGTCACTGTGTTGATGCGGTTAGTGTCACTTTATATACCGAAGATAATGGCATCAGCCTGCTGCAACAGCAGCAGCAACTGTGTGAGCAGCAGCAGGCACTGGCTGCGCTGGAAAAACCATTACAACAGGCAGCAGAAGCGATGCAACTGGCACAGCGTAATCTGGAAAATACTGAAGCCCAGCTAAATCAATGCCAGCAGCAGCTGAAACAGCAGCAACAGCACTGGCAAACCGCCTCAGCTCAAGCCACTGAATTATTGGCACGCACCAGTCAGGGGCAGTTACGGCGTGAGCATATTCAGCAGGAAAGCGCGCAGATAAGCAGCGAAATGACCCAACAGCAGCAGGTGCAGCAACAGACTCAAGCCGATGCAGAAAATCTGACTCTGGCTATTGAGCAGTTGCGCCCGCAGTTACAGGATCACACTGCCAGCCAGCAAAATCAGCAGCAGACATTAAAACAAAGCCAGCTGGCCTTACTGGAAGCACGACGGCAACAGGGGCTGGTGGAAATGGCCATTGTGCGTCTGCAACAGTGCATCCAGAATTCCACTCAGGAACGCCAGCGCATTGCCCGCGACACCGAACGCTGGCAGGAACGCCAGAGTGAGCTGGCTCTGGGTATTGCTGAGCAGGAAATGGACGATGAGCAGACCCTGCAAACCGAAGAGCTGAATGCGCAGATTGATGTGGCCAGTGAGCTGTGTGCAGCCGCACAGCAACAGCTACAGCAGCTTCAACAGCAACTACAACAGGCGCAGCAGCAACAGCATACCCTCAATAGCCGCTTACCGCAGTTACAGGCTGATACCCAGACAGCCCTATTACAGCAACAGGAAGCCTTGCTCAATGCCAGACGCTTTCATGAAACTCTCCAGCAGAATAATGCCAATCTGGATGCATTGGCTGAGCAGTTTACCCAGTCAGCTCAGGCAGCACCGGAGCTAAGCCAACAAATCGCCGCACTGGCACAGAAAATCAACGCACTGGGTGCAGTTAATCTGGCTGCATTACAGGAACTGGAAGAAGCGCACGAGCGCGCCGAGTATTATCAGAAACAAACAACTGATGTACAGGCAGCCATTGCCCTGCTGGAAGAGGCCATCAGTACCATTGATGAAGAAACCAAAACCCGCTTTAAAACCACTTTTGATGCAGTAAACGAAAAAGTACAAAGCTATTTCCCTACCCTGTTTGGCGGTGGTGAAGCGCGGCTGGATATGGTGGGCGATGATTTACTCAGCGCTGGCGTATCCATCATGGCACGCCCGCCCGGCAAGAAAAACAGCACCATTCATCTGCTTTCCGGTGGTGAGAAAGCTCTAACCGCCATGAGTCTGGTGTTTGCCCTGTTCAGCCTTAATCCGGCACCATTCTGTCTGCTGGATGAGGTAGATGCACCGCTGGATGATGCCAATACCAGCCGCTTCTGTAGCCTGGTACAACAAATGTCGGCACAAACCCAGTTTGTCTATATTTCGCATAACCGCCTAACCATGGAAATGGCTGAGCAACTGGTAGGCGTAACCATGCAGGAAAAAGGGGTGTCGCGCATTGTTGAAGTGAATATCCGTCAGGCACTGGATATGGCAGAAGCGTAAACACAAACAGACAAGCCAGCATCTTGATAAGCAGCCCACTCACCAATATATCTACGCTGCTGGTTATACTTCCCGACAATGATTACCACTAATCAAGCCGAATTTTTAATTTATAATCGCCGTGAAACAGGCTTCTACAGTTAATGCATATGTTCCTGAACCTTTTATATCAATTTTTATGGCTGCTCGCCCCACCTTTTTTACGCAGATATCTGCGCCGGCGAGCCAAGCTGGCACCAGCTTATGCACTCAACTGGCCTGAACGTTTTGGCAAGCCCTATCCAAACCCGGTAAAACGTGCAATCTGGATTCACGTGGTTTCTGTGGGTGAAACCCGCGCTTCGTTACAATTTATCCGCGCCCTGCAAGGTTTTTTTCCAGATACGCCGCTGTTAATGACCCAAACTACGCCTACCGGCCGGGCTACCGCACAACATTTTTTCCCTGAAGCACAATGCCGCTATCTGCCCTACGATAAAAAATCATGGGTCAGCCAGTTTCTCCGCGAACACCAGCCTTTATTCGGTGTTTTAATGGAAACAGAAATCTGGCCTAATCTGATCAGTGTCTGTGCCCGGAATCATATCCCCCTGTTTATGGCCAATGCACGTTTATCAGAAAAATCTCTGCACGGTTATCTGAAAGTGCGCTCACTGGTTGCACCACCACTGGCTACGCTGACCGGTTGCTATGCACAAACCGATGCCGATGCCCGGCGGTTAAATAAAATTGGTGCCGCCAATATACAGGTCTGCGGCAATACCAAATACGATATATCGCCGCCAGCAGACATGTATGCATTGGCACAGACATTTAAACAGCGCATTGGCAACCGGCCAGTAGTAGTTTGCGCCAGCACTCGTTTTTACCACGGTACAGACGAAGTACAATTACTGCTGGACGCATGGGCGAAACAAAAGTTTGGCAATACTTTGCTGGTAATCATCCCCCGCCACACAGAACGTTTTCAGCCAGCTTGCGAATATGCCGAAAAATTGAATTTTATTACCCAGAAACGCAGTGATAATCAGGATATTGCAGAAAAAACGCAAATATGGATTGGCGACAGTATCGGCGAACTCTTTGCCTACTACCTGTGTGCCGATATTGCTTTTGTAGGCGGCAGTCTGGTTGATAGTGGCTGCCATAACATTGTTGAACCCATTGCCTGCAAACTCCCTACCCTGTTTGGCCCATCTACCTATAACTTTGCCGATGCCGCCCCCAAAGCAGTTGCAGCCGGTGCTGCACAGCAAATTCAGTCAGCCGATGAGTGGGCAACCACAACCCTGGCTTTACTTGCCAATCCGCAACAAAGGCAACGCATGTCGGATAGTGCAGAAATTTTTATTCAGCAACATCAGGGAGCAAGCCAACGAATGGCACAGGCAATATATAAAAAATTGAATAATAGTAAACTTAAAAATACTTTAATAGACAACTAATTGATAATGTATAGCTTTATTATTAATCAAAATAGCCATTAGTATAAGCAAAATATTGCCAAAATATTAATTAAGAGTAAACAGCTTTATCTTTAAGCGTTTGAAGTAATTTTATACCACAATAACTGGGTATAATCACGCAATATTCTTTAAATAAACAATATACATAAAATCAATTGATCATTATTTTTCCGTATTACAGTAAAAATAAGCCTTTAAGATTATCAATACACTATCATATTAAAAATATAAGAATTTCCAGAAAGTACAAGCTATTTAATGATTCTTATTCAAGCTAAAAAGCCGAATAAATAAATTTATTCGGCTTTTTCTATTCTTGTTTACAATCGATTTAATTAATGCACGCGTACATGAATAAATGGGACAGAATCTGGTTTAAAACTATCTTTATATTTATCCAGCATAATCGGTGGACTATGATCCCCCACAATCACAATTTCCGTATCTTTAAAACCTCCGGCCTTGATTTCATCAGCTAAAGCTCTAAAGAACTGGTGTTGTAAATTCAGATTGCGACACGCTTCCTGTCTACCTTCAAACAGTGGTTGCTTACAATCGTAAGCATAACTGAGAATATCCCGCTTATCATACGGATGATGAGAATTTAAAGTTAACCAGTAAACAAATGATTTATCTGTTGCAGATTTATTCGCTGCAGAAACATCATGTACCACATTAAAATCACAGGCTCCAGCAAAAGAGAAGCAACGCTGAATATTACTGAGTTTTGGATAAAAATGTGTATGGTTCAAGCCCATGTAAGGATACCAGTCTTTACGATTATACATCTTTGCAAATGAAGCATGGAAAGACTGTATATTATAGCCTTGTTGTTGCAATTTATTTGGTACGCACTGCTTAAATTTATCCCATGGCCCAAGTGAAAAATTGGAGCTTTTGGCTTTTAAATCACATAATTCACGGATTTCACCCATAATTGTACTATGCAAAGCTGGATTTTCGCCTTGAGCAACTAATTGTACATTTGCAACATCCAACAGAGGTGCCACTACAGAAACATTTATCGAACCATGATCAGGAGTGAATACCCCCCATGATTCATTTAAAACAAATAATATTTTTTTCGGTGGATGCTGCATATCAATCTGCTTTTGCAGTACACCACCATGCGGCCAATCATAAAAGTCCGGCTTTACTGTTCCTAGCCAGAAAAATTCCATGTTAAATCTGCGATTTTGAATGACCTCATAATAACTCCCCCACCAACCTACAGTCTGATAACGATCAGAAAGATCGACCCCACGATAATCATAAAAGAACGCTGAAAACACCAAATACAACAATGCCATTGGCACAATCATCTTTACCGATGCCAGACGTACAACAAATTTCAGGATTAAAAATAAACTTAGAATCAGATTACAGACGAATAGCGCAATAAACTGCCAGTATAATTTCGGAGCCTCCGGTATAAAATAGAGTAATTCAACAAATTCAGCCAGATTATCATAGTGATAAAACTGCTTAACCCAATACAGAATATCAAAAATATAAATACCTGTATAAGCAATGGTGAATAATATCAATGACCAGCGTCTGCGCAAGCATAATAATGGCAGAATCCATACATATTCCAACACAATTATATAGCGCTGCGAGTGAACCTGCATATTTGCTAGCCAGAAAAAGCCATTATTTAATAACAGATACAATGCAAGCAAAAGCCATAAACGCAGTGGCAGATACTGTTTTATTAATTTTACGATTCGAGTAAATATTGGAAAGTGTGCTACAAGATTCATATTTAAAACACTCTAGATCAAATTCTAATTCTATTAATTCAGTTGAATTTAATAGCCAGCACGTTCAAAAGCAACGGGATTCAGTACATCAACTTTGCTTCTCAATCTCCAGACATGAGCAATCAATGTATCATTCACTTTTTCTTAATATAGAAAAGCCACCCCAAGGTGGCTTTTTATTAAAATCAAATTAAGAATTACAGATATGCTTTAGGGATGTATTTATCATCCATAGTAGTACCAGTAGTTTTCTTTAATGAACCATTTTTCAAGACAGCTAATATCAGTTTTTTATCTTTAATAGCAGCAGAAACGCCACTATTTTTTACTGTATACTCAATTGTACAACCTGTTTCACCCATAGCAGAAGTAGTAGATGTCATTGTTACAGTGTTGCCCCCAATTTTAGCTGTACCATACTTCCCTACTTGCTCATCAATACCGGCATTACCTGTTTTACACACGCTATTTTGCATATTATCAACAATCTGTGTTTTCAGGCCAGCTGCAAGGCTAGATGCCTCAGCAGCTTGGGAACGTGCAATGTAGTCAGAGTATGCAGGTACTGCAATAGCAGCCAGAATACCAATAATCGCAATAACGATCATCAATTCAATTAATGTAAAACCTTTTTGCAATGCTTTCATTTCAATCTCCTTGTTTAAAAAACTGTGCAAGAGTTACAGAATGTATGCAGCAATTAGCGTGCCAAAATTTATTCTTCCATTAAACAAACAAAAATTAACCATATTTATATTTATTTAATAAATATGGGTTTAATGATTAGACGCAATTAGGGATAACCCCTCTAATTAACATAAAGCTTTACATAAACGCTTCCGGTATATACCTATCAGGGATGTCAGAAGTGGGATTTTTACGTAATGAACCATTTTTCAGTACTTCTAAAACAATTTTGGTATTGGCGATAAACGGAGACACATGAGTATTATTAACCTGATACGTAATCATACAACCCGTCTCTGAATAAACCGATGTGCCTGAATTGTGTACTGGCGCACCGCCAATTATCGCTACTCCATATCTACCGTTTTGTACATCAGCACTGCTGTTTAAAGTATTAGCAGAAACACAGCTATTGCTTTGCAGATTGTCAAAAATCTGTATTTTCATATTTTCGGCCAGAGTAGACACTTCAGCAACCTGAGAGCGGGCGACAAATTCAGCGTATGTTGCTACCCCAAAACCGGCTAATATACTGATAATGGCAATAACAAGCATCAATTCAAGCAAGGTAAACCCTTTTTGCAAAGTATTTATACTCCTATGTGCATACTGAGCGTTACAGCTGATAATCATAAAAATAAGCAATCGACATACTATAAATCCAGATTATATATCTGTTTATTTTTTATTACATTTAAATTTATGATGAATATTTGAAGAGTTATATAAATATATTTGAATTTAAAGAGTATTTCCCTATTTTATTATTCCATATCCTGCAATAGCATTATTTTACTTCATAGGCTTCAGCAAGATTCTAGTTAGCTGTTTATATAATAAATTATCAATTCCAATTGATAACCTACAGTTTTGCCAATGATTAAACTGATTTTCCATCCATATATTTAATGATACCAATAAGTAATCGTTTATCTCTGTCATCAGAAACCTTTATTACAAATAATACTGCTGCATATACGCCCATACTGCGGCCAGCATGGCCAGCTGGGTAGCTATGTGTCCCCGCCCTGCTTCGACATTAATGTAATCAATCTGTTGCTGTGCCGCCCACACAGACAAAGAACCATCGTCGTGAACGAATTGATTGTTCTGCAAAACCACATTGAAGTTACGGCTGGCCAGAAAATTAAACGCTTGCTGGGTGGTCACATAGAAAAAATCGTGCGCGTCGCTGTTTGGGTTGATGGCAATCTGACTCATCGCCTGTGCCATTGAAGCACCAGGCATGTAGTTACGCACCGACAGGCCATTCAAATGATTGTTATGTACTGCAACGATAAAATGGGTATGGATCAGATACTGGTTTAGAAAATTGTTGGCAATCTGACTTAGCTGCTCTTGAGCCAGAGTGCAGTTGCCCTGACGACATTTCAGTGCACCCTGGCGTCCCTTTGGAGTAAAAATTCTATTTGGATCAAATTGATAGCTTACCTGACTATTTTGTATGCTGACTTCTCGGTTACCCCCATGGCGAAAATCCAGTAAACAGCCTTGCTGGATTTGCCTTAGCGCATGCAAGGCGGTCTGGCGCGCGGTTTCTTCATTATCATGTACGTGTATCCATACAATATTTGGCCATGGTGCGCCTGCACAGATTTGAGTAACCGGTAACACCATTACCGGGTTATCAGAAACAGGAATATCTGAAGCTAAAATTTCAGCATAGATAGGTAGTGAGCTTACAAATAATAACAACATGGCAATGCATGGATAGAGATAGACCGTTATTTTTTTCTTCATAATGATTATTATCTGTTTTAATTGAATTTTATCTATTCTCCTGCATGCTACGATGGATTGCCAGTTTTTCTCTCTTTACCTTAGCCAGTACTAAGCTGCATGTGCAGGAAAAAGGCTGATCAGCAGAATTTCTTTGTGAATAAATAGTTTATTTTATAGGTAAGCTGTTGTTAATTTTTGGACAAGCTGAAGCTTTTGTTAAAGCTGTCAATTTTTGTCACATTAAACTTAATTATGTAACCATAGGAAATTATTATACTGAATAAGTATGTATTTGTATTTTTTAGTTAGTTATATATAGCTATAATTGAAAATAGTAACAATAATAATTATCATTAATATTGTTAACAAACTTTCTTTTGTATTCTGATTTGTATGTCTCAACACCCATCTCCCTCTTTTAAACTGGCTTTATTTTCGTTGTTTTTTGCTGGCAGCACTGCGTATGCACAGCATGGTACGGCAAGGCTGGAAGATGTTTATGTAACAGCCGAGCAGCAGGTTAAACAGTCACTTGGTGTATCCAAACTCGATAGTAAGGATATTGAACGTAAAGTGCCGGTAAATGATATTTCCGAGCTGGTGCGCACGATGCCGGGGGTGAATCTTACCGGCAATACTGCTTCTGGGCAGCATGGCAATAAACGCCAGATTGATATTCGCGGGATGGGGCCGGAAAACACGCTGATTATGATTGATGGACGGCCTGTTACTGCACGCAACAGTGCGCGCATGAGCTGGCGCGGTGAGCGGGACACTATTGGTGACAGTAACTGGGTACCGGCAGCAGAAATCCAGTCGATTGAGGTGATTCGCGGGCCAGCCGCAGCACGCTATGGTTCCGGTGCAGCTGGCGGTGTAGTTAATGTAGTGACAAAAAAAGTCAGCAATGAGTTTCACGGTGCGATTAATGCCTTTATGAATTTAGCGGCAGACAAAGAGGAAGGTGACACTCAGCGTATAGGCTTTGATTTAAGCGGACCAATCATTAAAGATGTTCTGGGATTTCGGGTATATGGGAATCTGAACCGTACCGATGCCGATTCGCCATATATTAATCAGGGTTTAAATGATAAAGGCAGTAAATCCGTAGCTGCCGGACAAGAGGGTTTGATTAATAAAGACGTGGGCGGACGTTTGGCATGGCGCCTGTCACCTGCGCAGACATTAACTCTGGATGCTACTTATAGCCGGCAGGGCAATCGCTACAACGGTGATGGCCCGAACAATGTGCAAACTGATTACACTCAAAGCTTATATGGTCAGGAAACGCGCCGATTATACCGCCAGAGTCTTGCGCTGACGCATGAGGGGGTTTGGGACTGGGGCGACAGCAAGCTGGTAGCACAATACGATAAAGCCACCAATAGTCATTGCTCAGAAGCATTGTCTGGCGGGCCGGAAGGCCTTTGTCAGGATTTGGGCGGTCAGGATATTACTTATGCCGACAGTATCCTGACCACTAAACGTCTGGCCGGTGAGGTAAACTTTCCTTTTACTGTGGGTGTGCCGCATGTACTGACTATGGGTGCAGAATATCAGCACGATAGGCTGGATGACCCGGATGGCCTGCGCCGCATTCCTTTACCCAATGCGATTTATCCGGCAGCAGCCAATCATACGCCTGCGCTAAGCAGCTGGGCTGGCTATGTAGAAGACAATATCAGCCTCACCGAGCAGTTAAAGCTGGTGCCGATGCTGCGCTACGACCATAGTAATAAAACTGGCGGAAATGTTAGCCCCGGTGTAAACATGGCCTGGCAACTCCATCCAAACTGGCTGATTAAGGGTGGTATTGCGCGCGCATACAAGGTTCCGAATCTGTATCAGAGTACGGAAAGTTATATGCTGTACAGCAAAGGTAATGGCTGTGCCACTTCTTCAGGCAGTGGTCGTGGCTGTTATCTGATTGGTAACAGTAAGCTAAAACCGGAAACCAGTATTAATAAGGAGCTGGGCTTCGAATTTAATAAAGATGGCTATCTGGCTTCTCTGGCTTATTTCCGCAATGATTATAAAAACAAGATTGAGGCTGGCCGGCAGATTATTTTTACCGGTAGTACTGATGTGACTGCACGCGCGGGTGGCTACGACTATTTTGAATGGACAAATACCCGCAAGGCACTGGTGGAAGGACTGGAAGGTAATCTGACGCTGCCGTTCTCCAAACAATGGAAATGGGTAAATAATTTCACTTATATGTTTAATTCCCAAAATAAGGAAACCGGTAATCCTCTATCCATTATTCCTAAATATACAATAAACTCATCTCTTGCATGGGCTCCAACTGAAAAATGGGACACTTTACTGACCTATACTTATTATGGTCGTCAGAAACCCCGCACTGTCCCGGTCAATCCGGTTGAAGCCGGACATGGTAATGGCGGACAGGGTACTGTTGGTCTGAGTGGAGAAGAAATCGGCAGTTATGGTATCTGGGGTATTTCCACCGGTTATGCCGTTAATAAAAATATTAATCTCCGCGCCGGAATGTCGAATATTTTCAATAAACGCATCTACGCTTCTACTCTGCGTGGTACAGCCTATACTTATAATGAACGTGGTCGTGCAGTCTGGGGCAATATGAAAGTTTCTTTCTGATATTTTGTTCCAACAGCTTGCCATTCAGGCAAGCTGTTGGGTAATGAAAATGATGTTTTATCATGACTTGAAAACGAAAATCAGTTATAGTAATAAACAGTAATGATTATTATTTACCTAAAATCCCAAACAACCATATCAAATAGGTTAAACATGATTTATTAATTAGCAATATGCTTTAACGAAACAATCTGATCTGGCCATTTTTTAACACCTATTTCATCATTTTTTGCAATGCAGCAACAAAATCTTACTTCACTGTCATCCTGTTGTCTCCATATGTTCTGTAGAACCAGTCAACTGACGGAAAGATTAAAAATGCGCCAGATTATTATTTTCCTATTAATGTTTTTTACGGCCTTAATCTTGCACAACACAGCCAAAGCACAGCCCAATCTGCATCAAACAGCCAATCTTGCTGTACTACAACAGCAGCACAGTGGTTATCACTTTACTACCCTGCCGCTTACCTCGGCAGACGGGCAGCGCCATTATCGTGTTTATATAGCCATTCCAGACCAGAAAGCACCTGCCAGTGGTTTTCCTGTTTTTTACGCACTGGATGGCAATGCTGTGCTGGACTCCCTTACTCCGGCGAACATGCAAACATTGGCCACACAGGCTCAGCCTCCGATACTGGTACTGCTTGGCTATTCTACCGATAAACGCTTTGACGCACAGGCTCGCGCCTATGATTACACCATAGCACCAGATGATGACAATACCGACCCGCTGGATTCAAGCAGAATAAATGGTGGTGCTGATATATTTCTCGATTTAATCCAGAATCAAATTATGCCGGCAGTACAGCAGATAGCGCCGGTTGATATAAATGCACAAACACTATGGGGACATTCATATGGTGGGCTGATGGTGTTGCATACCCTGCTTACCCGGCCTAATCTTTTTCAGCACTATATCGCTGCTGATCCGTCTGTATGGTTACACGGAGATTTGCTTCAACAGGAAGCAGCAGACATGCTCAAGCGCAAGGTTGCCTTGTCTACCAGCAGTTTGTGGATTTTAAACAGTAAGCTTAAGGTAGATAAAATGCCTAAAAATCCTCAGATAGCAGCGCGTATCAAAATACGCAATGAGCTCACTGCCAGACAGGGCAGCATGACTGAAAAACTGATTAACGAATTACAGCAATACACTGATTTAAGCATCAGACATGACCATTTCCCTTATGAAAATCATGGCAGTATGTTTGGAAAAAGCCTGCAACTGACACTTTTTTACCCCATAAACCGGCAATAATAATGAATAAACGTTCACCACATCACGCTTATCTGGTACGCGTACACAAGATTATCGATTTAAGCCCTAATCTGCGCCGGCTGGTTTTGCACAGTGCAGAACTGGCCGAGTATCCACACCAGTTTAACGGTGCTCACATCAAAATTTTTCTGGCGCCCCCCGGGCAGACAACACCACAACTGCCCCAATTTTCAGGCCATGGCTTTAACTGGGCCGAACCGGATAACAAACCGATTGTGCGCACCTATACTATCCGTGATTATGATGCTAAGGCATGCACAATTAGTATTGATTTTGTAAAACATGGCGACAGTGGCCCCGCTTCCGCATTTGCCGAACAGGCTCAGCTGGGCGATGTACTCGGTATTTCCTCCCCCGGCGGCCCGAATCCGATGCTGAAAACGGCTGCCCGTTATTTGTTTGCCGGCGACATCACTGCCCTGCCAGCCATTGAATCACTGCTTGCCGGTATACAGCCGTATGCAAGTGGCGATGTTGTGCTGTTGCTGCCCCAAGCAGAGGATTTACCGGCTACCCTTTCCCTGCCCGCCGGAATACGTCTGCATACCTTTTACGGTGATTTAAGCCAGATTCCGGCACTGGTGAAACTTGTAAGTACTTTTACCCCTCTTGCCTGTGATGATTTTGCCTGGGTTGCGGGCGAAGCAGCACTGGTTAAACCACTACGTGAATTACTGCGCACACAATGGCAATTACCATCCCAGCGCCACTATGCTGTTCCCTACTGGCGTCAGGGAGAAAATGAAGAAAGCTATCATGAGGCACGGCACAAATTTATCGAAAAATAAGCGCTGTGCGCCAGAAAAGTGACCTTACTTCTGCTCAGGCAGTATAATAATTGCAAACGATAATGATAGGAAATTCTAAAAATGATTAAATCTTGCTGGAAACCTCTTGCTCTGTACGTACTGGCACTGTCTTTACTTTCCGCCTGCGGTCAAAAAAGTAATGAAAATAGCACTGCCAGTAGCACTGCTGCTTCTGCTGCTGTCAGTGGCGCAACGGTTAGCGTAAATACCGCCCGTGGTGAAATGGCAGTGCCGGAAAACCCATCCAAAGTCGTGGTATTTGATATGGCTACGCTGGACGATTTACAGGCATTAAAAGTGCCTGTTGCAGGCGCACCGAAAAAAGTACTGGTACCGTATTTGCAGCAGACTCTGGAAACGGTCAATAACGTCGGCACGCTGTTTGAACCGGACATGGAAGCCCTCCATGCCCTGAAACCGCAGTTGATTATCATCTCAGGCCGTACTGCACCTAAATATGATGAGCTGGCTGCGCTGGCTCCTACCATGGATATGTCTGACAGCGGGCAGGATTTGATTGGTGATGGACTGAAAATGCTTGATAGCTATGGCAAGCTATTCAAGAAAGAAACAGAAGCCAAAAAACTGCATGATGATATCCAGAACCTGCTGACTGAAACACAGCAGGCTGTCAAAGGAAAAGGGACTGGCCTGATTCTGATGGTAAACGCTGGTAAACTTTCTGCCTTTGGATCTTCTTCACGCTTTGGCTGGATACATACTCAGGTAGGCGTACCGGCAGCAGATACCAGTATTCCGGAAGCACCGCACGGCCAGTCTGTATCTTTTGAATATGTACAGAAAATCAATCCAGACTGGTTATTCGTTATCGACCGCACAGCAGCCATTGGTGAAGAAGGTAAAACGGCTCAGGCAGTACTTAACAACGATTTGGTACGCCAGTCCAAAGCATGGAAAGAAAACCATGTTATTTATCTGAGCAGTGCTTCCTATCTGGCTGCCGGCGGTGTGCAACAAATGAAAACTGACCTAACCAATATCAAGGCTGCTTTCGCTCACTAAGCTGCGCATTATCCATCCACAGCCATCAGGTTTCGCTTTGTCGCGCAAAAATTCGCGGCAATAGCGCAAACCTGCTGTCTGTATCCTTTTGTGCCTTATGTTTCGTTCTTTCCAGATTAATACAATCAATCTGTTGCTGCTGCCATTGTTACTGATTATCAGTATTAGCATTGGCGCAGCCACTTTTCATTGGGGTGATTTATTTAGTAGCAGCGATACACGCTCCCTGCTGCTGTATAGCCGCCTGCCCCGCTCTCTGGCCATTATCCTCACCGGTGCCACATTGGCAGTAGCCGGCATGGTTTTACAGATTGTATTGCGTAACCGTTTCCTCGAACCCAATATGGTCGGTGCCACCCAAAGTGCAGCACTTGGCGTATTACTGGTATCTATCTGGTTGCCACAGGCTAGCCAGCTAGCCAAAATGAGCTGTGCCAGTATTGCCGCATTACTGGGCATGACCCTGTTTTTACTTCTGTTTCGCCGACTGCCCCCTCACCGGCAAATGATGATTCCGTTAATCGGCATTATTTACGGCAGCATCATTGAAGCAATGGTGAATTTCATTGGTGTGGAAACCAACACCTTACAATTATTGGCTGTGTGGTTTGCCGGTGATTTCTCTGCCGTGCTGGCAGGGCGCTATGAATTGTTGTGGCTCACCGGTTTAATGTCACTGCTTATCTATTTTCTCGCCGACCGGCTCACCATTGCCGGACTGGGACAGAATATCAGCACCAGTCTGGGTATCAACTACGCCCGAATGATGTGGATTTCCCTGATTACGGTGGCCACAATTACCGCCATTGTGGTGGTAACTGTTGGCCAGATTCCATTTATCGGGCTGGTGGTACCCAATATTGTTTCCCGACTGGCAGGTGACCGTTTACGGCAAAATCTGCCCGCAGTTGCACTCTTGGGTGCCAATGCCTTGCTGGTATGTGACATTATCGGTCGCACCATTGACCCGCCCTATGAAATACCGGTATCCCTGATTTTCGGTATTCTCGGAACCATGATTTTCCTGTACCTGCTGTTTAGAAAGCCTTCCGTACATGCAGCTTAACCCAACCATGCCTTCACACCATGCCGGTACACGTTTTCTCGGCGTGCTCAGTATTCTGTTAATCATTACCAGCATCCTGTTTATGACCTACGGAGTCAAGGGCGGCTGGGATTTTGTTCTGCAACTGCGCGGCAAAAAACTGCTCATGCTGCTTACTGTCGCCTATGCGGTTGGCGTATCCACTCTGCTTTTCCAGACCCTGAGCCATAATCCCATTCTCACCCCGGGATTACTTGGCTACGATTCACTTTATCTGCTACTGCAAACCGTTACCCTGTTTGTATTTGGCGCAGTGGGCTACACCAGCATCGGCGCACTGAGTAAATTTGTTATCGAAGCGCCATTAATGATGATGGCGTCCTTACTATTGTTTCGTACACTAACCAAAAACAGCAACGGCGACTTGGCACGACTGATACTCACCGGCATGATTTTTGGCGTCATGTTTCGCAGCTTCAACAGCCTGTTACAACGCCTGATTGACCCCACCCAATTTGCCGTTGCGCAGACCCGCTATTTTGCCCAATTTACCTCCGTAAACATCAGCATGCTGATAATCGGCATCAGCGTAATGCTGGTCAGCACTGTCTGGATCTGGCGAATGCGCTATCAGCTAGATGTCCTTATGCTCGGGCGCAATGCCTCCATTGCACTGGGTATAAACTATGCACGTCTGAGCCGCAGCATCCTGCTGTGGATTGCCCTGCTGGTTTCGGTTTCCACCGCACTGGTGGGGCCCGTGAGCTTTTTTGGTTTACTGATATGTGCACTGGTGAATGCCTGTGTACCCAATATGAAGCATCAGCTGCGAATTCCAGCCGCATTTCTGGTAGCCGCACTGGTACTGATTAGTGGCCAGCTATTATTTGAACATTTACTCGGCATGCAGGGAGTACTGAGTGTCGTCATTGAATTTTGCGGCGGCATCGTCTTTCTGTGGCTGGTATTAAAGCGTAAACGCTAAACTGTTTCAGACACATGCTTATTTATATTAACTGTTTTTCTGCCTACTGATTGAACCTGACAGCAATATGATTACCATAAAAAATGTTAACCACAACATCAACGGCACAGCAATCCTGCGCGATATCAATCTCGACATACCTGATAAAAGCATTACCGCACTGATTGGCCCCAATGGCGCAGGTAAATCCACTCTGTTTTCCCTGATTGCGCGTCTGCTGCCGCTGCAACAGGGCAGCATCCATATTGACGAACTTGATGTCAGCCACAGCAAATCTACCGCCATCGCCAAAAAACTGGCGATATTATCGCAAGAGAACAACATACAGAGTAGAATTACCGTACGCGATTTATTGCTGTTTGGCCGCTATCCACACAATCAGGGGCGGGTTACTTCCGAAGACCAGCAAATTGTTGATCAGGCATTGCAGCGTTTTGAACTGGAACCGCTGCAACAGCGTTATCTGAGTGCACTATCCGGCGGCCAGCGCCAGCGCGCACTCGTAGCCATGACTTTCTGCCAGCAAACCAAACATGTTATTCTAGACGAACCGCTCAACAATCTGGACATGTATCATGCCCGCGAGCTGATGCGCCTGCTGCGCCAGCTTACCACCGAACAGGGATTGACGACCATCATGGTTGTCCATGATATCAACATGGCCGCAGCCTATGCCGACCATATTGTTGCCCTCAAAAACGGGCAGATTGTCATGCAAGGCACACCAGACGACATAATTACCATAGACAATATCCAAACCATATTTAATCTGGATACTGAAGTTGTCAGCCACAAAAGTAAACCACTCGTTATCCACCATCTCTAGCAGGTCATATCATGCAGAACAATAATCCTTCCCTCCCACGTAAACAGACCTCACTGATTACCGCCATCGTTGTTCTGTTTGTCATACTGGCCTCATGGTTTATCTGGCTGTTTATGGGAGACGATGCCGCAGTACGCATGTCTATGGCACGTATAATGTTGATTTTTCTAGGGCTCGTATGCACATTTCTGTTTGGTGTATTCATCATGATTGGCCTGAAAATCTGGCGCCAGCAACACCCGCATAACTGAAAATTCCGCCTGTTTCCAGCACAGTACAACCCAAAAATTCACACAGAGGTGTTCTAATACACCAGAACACCGCAGCACAATATCATTAGCTAACAGAGCATCAAGCTATTTTCTTTGCTACAGCAGCTATTGTGCCTATAAAACAGAAAACTGCGCAGTTACTTATCCGCCAGTTTGTATCCCAAATTGCCTGATTAGACACAAAAACCCGCCATAAAATGCCATCAAAAAGCATTTTAAGCAGATTTGTTATAATAAGCATATCCAATCATTTTTCGGCAATATCTGTGCCATGCCTGCATACGAACTTAATCAAATCCTGAGCAAAGACCGCTTTTACCTGCAACGAGCCTGTAAAAATCCTGCCCGTTACGGCGGTGAAGAAAAAGTAAACAGCCGTTACCAGCGCTCCCATCAGGCCTATCTGCAACGACTGGCCAAACTACCCATACCCGAATACGACAATACCCTGCCCGTACATGAAAAACGCGCAGAAATCAAACAGGCCATCAGCCAGCATCAGATAGTTATCGTCTGCGGCGAAACCGGATCAGGTAAAACCACCCAGTTGCCGAAAATCTGCCTCGAACTTGGGCGCGGCGTGGCCGGACTGATTGGCCACACCCAGCCACGACGGCTGGCAGCACGCTCTGTAGCCGAACGTATCGCCGAAGAACTGCATAGCCAGATTGGCCAGAACGTAGGCTATAAAGTACGCTTTAACGACAAAACCGCACCCGAAAGCTATATCAAGCTGATGACCGACGGTATCCTGCTGGCCGAAAGCCAGACCGATCGCTTTCTCAGCGCCTACGACACCATCATCATCGACGAAGCGCATGAACGCAGCCTGAACATCGACTTTTTGCTGGGTTATCTCAAACAGCTTTTACCACGGCGTCCCGACCTGAAAGTCATCATTACCTCTGCCACCATCGATGCCGAACGCTTCAGCCAGCACTTCACCCTGCACGGCATACCCGCTCCTGTCATCGAAGTATCCGGCCGCACCTATCCGGTAGCAATTCGTTATCGCCCCCTGCACAGCACCGACGCAGACGAAGCCGAAATAGAAATCAACGACGCCATCGTCGATGCTGCCGACGAACTGGCACGTGAAGGCAATGGTGACATCCTGATTTTCCTGCCCGGCGAACGTGAAATCCGCGAAGCTGCACATGCATTACAGCAATCACCGCTGCGCCGTAACGACGAAATCCTGCCCCTGTTCGCGCGCCTGTCTGCTGCCGAACAGCATAAAATCTTTCATCCGAGTGGCCACCAGCGGCGCATCGTACTGGCCACCAACGTTGCTGAAACCTCCCTTACCGTACCCGGCATCCGCTATGTTATCGATACCGGTCTGGCTCGGGTAAAACGCTATTCTGCCCGCGCCAAAGTAGAGCAATTGCATATCGAGCCCATCAGCCAAGCCGCTGCACGCCAGCGTGCCGGCCGTTGCGGCCGTGTTGCCGCTGGTATCTGTATCCGCCTGTATAGCGAACAGGATTTCAACCAGCGCCCTGCCTTTACCGACCCGGAAATCATCCGCAGCAATCTTGCCGCCGTTATCCTGCGCATGATTAGCCTCAAACTGGGCGATGTGAACGCCTTTCCCTTTCTACAGGCTCCCGAACAGCGCTACATCAACGATGGCTATCAAATTCTGCTCGAACTTGGTGCGGTAGACGAGCACAACCAGCTCAGCAAACTGGGCGAACAAATGGCGCGCCTGCCGCTGGATCCACGCATCAGCCGCATGCTGCTGGCCGGCAAACGCCTGCAATGCGTTGCCGAAATGCTGGTAATCGTAGCAGCCCTGTCGATTCAGGATCCGCGCGAACGACCACTGGAAGTGCGCGAGGCTGCAGCCAAAGCGCACGAACGCTTCAACGACAAGCAATCTGACTTTCTTGCCTACCTCAACATCTGGGATTCTTATCAGCGTGAACGCGATAAAGGTTTATCCAACCGGCAGATGATACAGTGGTGTCATCAATACTTCCTCTCTCACCTGCGCATGCGCGAGTGGCGTGAACTGCATCACCAACTGGCACAGATTGCCATCGATATGGGGCTTACCGATAAAGCCAGCGCCTACCGGCAAATTCCCGACAACACCACCACCCAGCCAGCAGGCAGCAATAGCGACGATCAGGATTTATCCGCCAGACTCAAACAGCAGCAAATTGCCCGCCGCCAGCAGCGCCAGAACCGGCAACAGGCCAAAGAAGCCAGCTACGAACAGATTCACCGCGCTCTGCTCACCGGACTGATAACCAATGTTGGCCTGAAAAGCCCCGAAGGACACGACTACACCGGAGCACGTGGCATCCATTTTCATCTGTTTCCCGCCTCTGCATTGTTTAAAAGCAAGCCTAAATGGGTGATTGCTGCCGAGCTTACCGAAACTACCCGACTGTATGCGCGCGATGTTGGCAAAATCGAACCGGAATGGATTGAAAGCGAAGTCCCTCATCTTTTGCGCCATCACTACTTCGAACCACACTGGGAACAGAAACGCGGCGAAGTTGTGGCCAGCGAACGCATTACCCTGTACGGCCTCACTGTTATGCCCCGCCGACCAGTCACCTATGGGCACATCAACCCAAAAGAAGCCCGTGAAATCTTCATCCGCGGCGCACTGGTAGCACAGGAATGCAGCCTCAAAGCAGCTTTTTTCCAGCATAACCAGAAACTGATAGAAGAAATCACCGAGCTGGAACACAAATCTCGCCGGCAGGATGTACTGGTAGACGAAGAAGCCCTGTTCAGCTTCTACGACCAGCGTCTGCCAGCCAGTGTAGAAAGCAAAGATCGCCACCTGCCACTGGCCGATATCCGTACCTTTGAAACATGGCGCAAACAGGCTGAAGCCGAAAATCCCAAGCTGCTGTATCTGAGCCGTGACGACCTGATGCAACATGCAGCCAGCAACGTCACCGAAAGTCAGTTTCCCGAATACCTCGACACCAAAGACGGCCGCTGTGCCCTCAGCTACCGTTTCGAACCCCATCACCCGCTGGATGGCGTTACCGTAGCTGTCCCTTTGCCTCTGCTCAACCGTATCAGTGCCGCTCGGCTTGAGTGGCTCGTGCCCGGCATGATTCGCGAAAAACTGCAATTACTCATCAAAGCCCTGCCCAAACAAATCCGGCGCATCTGCGTACCCGTACCCGACTTCATCACCGCCTTTCTCAGCAGCAATCCCGACATCAATGCCCCGCTGCTGCCCCAGTTAGCACACGCCATTGCCCGACAAGCTGGCGACATGCGCCTGCTCAGCCAGATAGACATCGAATACTGGCGCACACAACAATTACCAGCGCATTGTTATTTCAACATTCAAGTAATAGATGACAGCGGCGCAGAGCTGGCCAGCGGGCGCGACCTCAATGTACTGCAACAACAGCTCGGACAAGCGGCTGCGGTAACCTTCCGCGACAACAGCAACGAATTTGAACGCGACAACATCACCAGCTGGGATATCGGCAAACTGCCAGAAAGCATCAAATTTGCCCGCGCCGAGCAACAACTCACCGGCTATCTTGGCCTGCAACAGCAAAAAAACGGCAGCATCGCCTTACGCCTGTTTGATACCGCGGCTGCCGCCGAACAGGCACATCGCAGCGGCGTACTCGCCCTCATGAGCCTGCACCTGAAAGAACAGGTTAAAGACCTCAACAAAGGCCTGCCAGATTTCACCCAAATCGCCATGCTGCTCAAACACCTTGGCACTGACAACCTGCGTGAAGACCTTACTCATGCTGTTCTTGACCGTGCCCTGATAGGCGAAGATGAACTGCCACGTGACGAAAAATCCTTTAAGGAGCAGCTCAAGCGAGCGCGCAGCCGTCTGCCAGCGGTAAAAGAAGCCGTCAACCAATATGCCCTGCAAACCGCACAGGCCTATGCCGAAGTCAACAGTCATCTAGGGAAACACCCATTAACCCAGCTTTTGCGCCAACACCTCAACAGCCTGATTTATCCCGGCTTTGCCAGTGCCATCCCTTGGCAGCAATGGCCACGCCTACCCGTGTACCTGCAAGCCATGCTCAAACGTATGGACAAATACGGCAGCAACCCCGCACGTGATGCAGCCCGCGAGGCTGATATTCAGGTACTCACCGACACATGGCAAACAAAAGTACAGCAATATCAGCAACAAAACCAGCCTGTACCCACTGCCATAGCCGAATTTCGCTGGATGCTCGAAGAGCTGCGCGTTTCCCTGTTTGCACAGGAACTCAAAACCCCTTATCCCGTTTCCGCCAAACGCCTGAGCAAAGAATGGGACAAACGCACAGCCCTGTAAAATCCACATAAAATAACCGCCCCGTTCACCAGAACAGGGCGGTCATTTTATTCAGTCTGCCACTACAGGCCAGCCTCTTAATTATCGACCAGCTTCTGAAAATCCTTATCCACATAATTAGACAATCGAAATCTCACCTCTGCCGGCGGCAACTCAATCCCCAGTTTCTGCGCCATCAACTGCCCGTCAATATACTTGTTTTCATAAGGAAGTATGGCCACCGCATTAAGAAAAGCCATCAGCTGCTCATGTGTCTGAAAACAGACTGTACACCAATATTCACTATCCATTACCCGCTGACGTAGCTGTCTGGGCATCTGTCTGGCTCGCTCAAATCCCTGCTTCAGTTCCCCAAGCTGCATTAGTGCCTCCGTATCCGCACTGCTGCCAGCACGCGCAGAACATTCCAAGAAAGACCCCGGTTCAGAAACATTCCGTACATTGCTGTCCAAATCAGGCTGCGCAGACATTTCAGTCTCCACAACGCTTTTATCCTTTTCCATGAGCACACTCCCAACGATAAATTTCCAGTTCACACAGTGGAAAAAACTCCAGAATCTTCTGATAATCACGCGGATAAAACTGCCTGATAGGCAACAGGAAACGCAAATCCAGGCTATCAAAAGAACAGCCAAATACCTTGTAATCACTTCCAAGCCTGACATTATGCTGCGTAAAACAATGTAGCAAATCAGACTTTTTCCAGTCCCATACCGGATAATATTGACATTGACTCTTCACAATCGAACCGTGCCGCAACATACTCACTCGCTGCTTCGGATTTTTTTCCACCCTCGTGCCATTCGCTACCGGTGTATTCAGCGGTAAATCAAACATCCCACACATTACCTTACGAATATCGGCATAATCAAAATCCACCAGTTTCGCTTCATCAATCACCGCTACATTACATAATGGCTGAAAAACATGCGCTTTGAGCATCTGATACAGCGCAGGGTGCGGCAAACGGGTAATCCTGAAACCAAACTGCCGCTCATACAAATCAAGCTGTTCTTCCACAAACTCCAGCTCTGGCACCAGATACAAATAATAAGGATAAACATGGGTAAAACTATCCTTAATGGCCAGATAAGCAGCAACCGCATTCTTACCGGTACTGAATGCCAAAATACTTTTTCTGTGTTCTCTGGCTACTTTCTTAATCGTCTTCGTTCCAGCCAAAATAGCCATAAAATCACAATTCCAAACAAAAAATAAAATATACTTATCTAGTATAGCCAAAATAAATTAAAATGCATAATTTGTTTTAAAATATTAACATATGTTAAAACCATGAAATAGCATCAAAACTTAGCTTTTAATTTATAGTCAGCATATTATGTTAATAATCACTCATTAATATTTTGAGTGTAAAAATCAGTCATCACCTATCCAATCTTGTCACTTTGCAGCAAGAAGACTGCTCAGGCAGCACACAGACATAATATATACATAAAATACTCCAAATACTGCCTAAGCCCTGGATAGTAAATTCCTTCACCTGCCTTATTCAATTTATTCAGCTCACCACTTTTAATTCATAGCAGCATCACTGTCATCATGTCTACACGCCTATCAGTTTCTGTCTCCTAAATTTAAACTTACGAAACAGACAAAAAAAATTATCTGAAGTTACTAATCTGTATGCAGTATTTTATTGTTATACCCCCTATATTCTGATTACACAAGTATAAATATTAAAAAAATCAAATATATATTAAAAAGAAGATGCATTTTAGGTTAAATTATTAAAATATTTGTATAAAAAAATAAAATTATTTGTTAATATTATTAATTGAGTATCTAAGCTATTTATTTTCCTGCCCCGCCATTGGATATGTCGATTTTCTCTCCTATTCAGACTTATAAATTTTAATGGCGGGTTCTTTTTTTGTACCAATTCTAAAAACCATATATCAAAAAATCCGCTGATTTCCCTAATCAGTCAGGCTGGAATTGATAACCGATAGCACCATATCAGCTTAAAAAATTAACGATTTAACATAGCCAATCCTAATCTCATTGAACTTTATTATCTGCTTAATGGTGTTAACGTAGCAGTCCCCTGCCAACTACATCAGCACGACACGGCTTAGATGTCTCGTGCGGCATGACTCGCGAAAAACTGCAACTACTCATCAAAGCCCTGCCCAAACAAATCCGGCGCATCTGCGTACCTGTACCCAATTTCATCACCACTTTTCTCAGCGCCAAGCCCGATATCAATGCCCCACTGCTGTCCCAGCTTGTACACCCCATTGCCTGCCAAGCTGGCAACATCATCTGCTCAGCCAGAAAGATATCGAACACTAGCGCACACAACAATTGCCAGCATATTGCTATCTCACCATCCAAGTAATTAATGATAGCAGCGCAGAACTGGCCAGCGGGCACAACCTCAATATCCTGTCACAACAGTTCAAGCAAGCATACAGCCGTCGGCCAGCGGTAAAAGAAGCCGTCCACCGTTACACCGTGCAAACTACACAGGCCTATGCCGAAGTAAACAGCCACCTGGACAAACATCCATTAACCCTGCTTTTATGCCAGCATCTCAACAGCCTGATTTATTCCGGCTATACCAGCGCCACTCAGTGGCAGCAATGGCCGCACCTGTCCGTGTACCTGCAAAGCCATGCTCAAACGCATGGACAAATACGGCAGCAACTCCGTACGCGATGCTGCCGCGAGGCCGCTATTCAGGCGCGCATCAACACCTGGCTGACAAAAGTACAGCAATATCAGCAACAAAACCAGCTTGTACCCACTACCATAGCCAAATTTCGCTGAATGCCCGAAAAGCTGCGCATTTTCCTGACAGCTCAGGAACACCCCCTATCCTGTTCAGCAAAATACCTTAGTGAAGAATGAAACAAACGCATAGCTTGATAAAACAAATATCCTTGGTAGTAGCGCCAATTAACGCAAGAGCAAGCTGCTATTAATCCTGAATCGAATCAGCTTAATTAACTGGGGCAGAAATTGATCATAATTATCACAATTGTAATTTCATGCCGATTTCATCCTATAACTTTATTTTTTATATTGCTGTTTGTATTATTTTTATTATTAATTAATAAAATTTTGCCTAATTTGTAAATAAAAGAATATATATGTTAACATTAATAACATATGAATACCTAAAAGGAAGAAAATTATAGAAAAAACTTAAAAGTTACAATTCATTAAAATATGATATTTTATTTAAAGATTTTTTATTAATTTCAAATAATTATTTGAAATCAAGGATATAATTAGTATGAAATATTCTAAGTTGATGCTTAAATCATTAGTTATTGCCGTTTCAATAGCATTGACTGCCTGTAATGAACATAGGGGTCATTTACATGTGCATGCTACAAACACGGGTGGCAAATTAGGAGGAAGTGATGCCGAAGGTACACCATCTATACCATCACCAAAACCAGAATTACCTCTGCCAGTAAAGCCTTCTAAACCTGACGAACCTTCTAAACCCGACGAGCCTTCTAAACCCGACGAGCCTTCTAAACCCGACGAGCCTTCTAAACCCGACGAACCTTCTAAACCCGACGAACCTTCTAAACCTGACGAACCTTCTAAACCTGACGAACCTTCTAAACCTGACGAACCTTCTAAACCTGACGAACCTTCTAAACCTGACGAACCTTCTAAACCTGACGAACCTTCTAAACCTGAC
>NZ_JAAEDQ010000011.1:0-87397 GCF_013344965.1 Snodgrassella sp. ESL0253
CGAACCTTCTAAACCTGACGAACCTTCTAAACCTGACGAACCTTCTAAACCTGACGAACCTTCTAAACCTGACGAACCTTCTAAACCTGACGAACCTTCTAAACCTGACGAACCTTCTAAACCTGACGAACCTTCTAAACCTGACAAACCTTCTAAACCTGACAAACCTTCTAAACATATACCTTCGGATAATCCTTCCAAGTTTGATAGTTCCGAACGTGCCGAACAAGTACCATTAAGTAAGAATAAATATAGTGGTGATAATCAACAGGCTAATCGTTTAAATTTAAAAGATGCACGTGATCAGGGGCTTGATGGTAGTGGGGTAAAAGTGGGAATAGTCGATCTACCACTGCACCCACAACATCCGGCTTTGCCCAAAAATACCGTATATCTGGGTGAGTTTGGTACTGAGCACCCACTTCCAGATAATGGCACTCATGGAGATAAAGTAGCATTAATCCTTGCGGGTAAAAATGTCCAAGATAAGGTATTGGGAATAGCTCCTAATGCAGATTTATATGCTGCTGGCGCATCATCAGAGCCTAGTCCAGTTCTACTAAATGTAGATGCAACATTAAGAGCATTCCATGCTCTTAATGAACAAGGAGTAAAAATTGTTAATAATAGCTACGCCACCAATTATGCAGATAATCAGCAAGAATATATTAATTATTATGCTAATAAATATTTAAATCCTAAAAATGCTACCGCTAAAGAAAGATCTTATATAGGTCAGGTTATTTCTCTGGTACAAGATGATATGCTTTTTATCTGGGGTACAGCTAATAATGGTGAGAAGCAGCCCTCTATTCAATCGCTATTGCCATTGATTGAACCTGAATTACAAAAAGGCTGGATTGCAGTAGCTGGGGTAAATCCGGATAATAACATCAATACACGTTCTAATCGTTGTGGCGACGCCAAAGATTGGTGTATGGCTGCTTATTGGCTGGCTAAAATGGCCAATTCAGAGGCACAGCCTGGTGAGGATATAAATTCGTTACCACTTTCATATGCGGAAGGTACCTCAATCGCAACGCCTCAGGTTACAGGTGCTGCCGTATTGGTGAAACAAAAATACCCATGGATGACCAATGACAATTTACGTACCACCTTACTCACCACTGCTACCGACCTTGGCGCCAAAGGTGTGGATTCTGTTTATGGCTGGGGATTGTTAAATATCGGTAAAGCAGTTAATGGTCCGGCACAATTTGCTTTTGGTGATTTCTCTGCCAATGTGACTGACGGGCAATATATATTCAGTAATGATATTAGCGGAAAAGGCGGATTAATTAAAAATGGTAACGGTACGCTGATATTACAGGGCCTGCATACTTATCAGGGTGAAACCAAGATTAATTCAGGTATGCTGGCTTTAGATGGCAGCAATCGATCAAAAGCGCACATTGCTGATAGCGGTACCTACCAGGTTAAGGGTAGCACTGGAGCTGTTAAGAATGAAGGTACCTTCATAAGCCGTGATGCCACCATTAATGGCAATTTTACTCAGACAGCAGACGCCACCTTCCAAACCAATCTAGGTAGCAAAACCACCATCAATGGTACAGCAGATCTGGCCGGACGCTTGTATTTTGATGCACTTAAATCTGGCTTTGTCCCAAAGACAGGAACAAAAGTTAAAGTAATAAATGCTCAGCAACGCAATGGTGAATTTGATAAAACAGAGTTATCCGCCAATATATTATTAGATGGCAAAACCGTTTATGATGGCCATAATGTTAACTTTGATATTACCCGGATTCCTGCGCGTACAGCTGTTTTAGCCAATCATCTTTTAACACGCAGTGCAGCAGATCAGGCGATTCAATCGGCAGCCGATGCGGTAGATAAAACCTTTACCCAACTGGATAGCTTGCAGATGTCTGAGCTACAGGATACGCAAAAGCAGGATTTAGTGGAAGGTGCTGTTAGTATCCAGAATGTACAATCAGCGCAAAGCCTGAAGCGGTCGCTATATTCTTTATCGGGAGCGGTATATAGCAATGCTAATGTGGTGAATACATTGGCAATGGGCAAGCTGAATAATGATTTTATGTCATCTGTTCAGAACACTTCAGATAAAGTTGAAGCGATTGTTGAATTTAACCATTCTAAAAACCGTTGGAATCCATCCGGAATCAAAGGTAAACAAAATACCAATAGTGGTATATTGGGCGCCAGCAAAAACTTCGGTAGTGGTTTATCCGGAGCTATAGCCTATTCTTTCCAGAATTCGAGCTGGAATGAACCTGATGCTAGTGCTGATATCAAAAGCAATGGTTTGATGATTGGTTCGTTCTATGCACCGGATGCATGGAAAGGTGCATTCCTTACCGGTAGTTTGGGCTATAACCGTTTCTCCAACGATGTTAATCATCAGATATGGTTAGGAGAAAAAGTTGAGCAGAGCGGTGCCAAAGTCAAAGGGAATTTATGGCAACTGGCAGTTAACGGCGGCAAGCCATTTAACCTCAACAGACTGACGCTCACGCCACAACTGGGAATGAGATATGACTATCTGCAACAAAACAGCTTTACAGAGGATGGCGCGCACGGATTTGGTTTGCACGCCAGAAAACTGGATAAAGGGATAATAGCAGGTACAGCTAATTTATTAACCCAATACCGCTTTAATATCAAAGATACATTGTATAGTATCTTTGGTTTAGTAGGGGTTGAGCATGATTTTCAGGATAGGGATTATGCTACCCGTGGCGGTTTTGCAGGTATGCATAGCAATGAAAAAGCGGGCAGATGGTCTTCGGCCAAAACACGCTGGAATGCAGCGGTAGGTAGTAATATACAAATCGGCCGAAATATCAATGCTGGTATACAATATCAGTATGAAAATGGTAGTCATTGGCATAGTAATTCTGCCAAAGCGAATTTAAACATTCGTTTTTAATAATGGCATAAATTATTAGCTGTTTGATTATATAACTGAATTCCGGGATAACCGGAATTCAGTTTATAACTATCCCATTCTTAGTACACAACTTACGCAAAAAATTACGCTGCGTGTTTCAGGGTTTTATATCCATTTGGTGTCACATTGCTGAATGTCTCATAAAGTTTTTCGGTACCATAAACCGTTAGCCATTCTTCGATTACTTTCCTTGCTTGCTCTAGCTGATTAAAAAAGATATAAATTCAACACTACTGGGCAATACGAACGCTTAAATCGCTCAATATAACCATTTTGACATAAACTGCCCGATTGAATATCAGCTATGGTTATACCATTAACCATAATCAGGATATTAACCTTGTCTAATTGTTAAAATTTTATTAGTATAATTAAATAAATTTAATTTCGGAGTATAGCTGTGTAGTTTATAGCGAGTTGTTTCTATCAAAAATAATTACAATTACTCGCGTGATGCACAGAAATCGTGTTTTTTCCTATCAAATTTTGATAACGTTATAAATGCATTGCTTCACGCTGTAATTCTCTTTTGTTTTTTCAGTGGTGATTAAATTCAATGCAATCCTTACGTAAAGAATGGTTTTCAAATATCAGAAACGATGCGCTATCCGGGCTCGTCGTTGCACTTGCCCTTATTCCTGAAGCAATTGCTTTTTCAATCATTGCCGGTGTTGACCCCAAGACGGGACTCTATGCAGCTTTTTGTATAGCGGTTATTACTGCTTTTACAGGCGGTCGCCCCGGTATGATTTCTGCTGCTACCGGTGCAATGGCGTTATTAATTGCTGGTCTGGTTAAAGCGCATGGACTTGAGTATCTACTGGCCGCGACCATCTTATGTGGTATTTTTCAAATTATTGCGGGTTTTCTTAAATTAGGAAACTTAATGCGCTTTGTTTCCCGCTCTGTGGTAACCGGTTTTGTCAATGCATTAGCTATCCTGATTTTTTTAGCCCAACTTCCCGAACTCACTAATGTAACATGGCATGTCTATGCGATGACTATCACTGGGCTTGGTATTATTTATCTCTTTCCTTATATCCCTAAAGTTGGAAAAATTTTCCCTTCGCCACTACTGTGTATTCTTATCCTGACAGGTATCTATATGTATTTTGGAATGGATATACGAACGGTTGGTGATATGGGTACACTACCCACAAGCTTACCTACTTTTTTACTCCCGAATGTTCCTTTTAATCTCGATACACTATTGATTATTCTACCTTACTCTATTTCATTGGCGATTGTTGGCTTATTAGAGTCGATGATGACCGCGACCATTGTGGATGATATTACCGATACGCCCAGTGATAAAAACCGAGAGTGTAAGGGGCAAGGTATCGCCAATATCGTCACAGGTTTCTTTGGTGGTATGGCCGGTTGCGCGATGATTGGTCAATCAATGGTTAATATGAAGTCGGGCGGGCGGACGCGTTTATCCTCACTTATCGCCGGAACTGTACTTTTATTGTTAGTGGTGTTTTTACAAGACTGGGTGAGCCAGATACCCATGGCAGCGTTAGTTGCTGTTATGATCATGGTTTCAATTGGCACCTTTAACTGGGACTCAATCAAGAATCTTAAATCGTATCCACTTTCAACCAATATTGTTATGCTCTCTACCGTGGTTGTGGTTGTATTTACTCATAATCTTGCTTACGGCGTATTTGTGGGAGTATTACTGGCATCATTGTTCTATGCCAATAAAGTTGCCCATTACCTTCAAATCAAGACTGAGCACCCCTGCAGGGAGCAACGTATTTATACAGTGTATGGACAAGTATTCTTTGCATCATCCGCAAAATTCATCAGTTCATTTGATTTTAAAGAAGTTGTACAAAAGGTAACAATTGATCTTACCCAAGCACATTTCTGGGATATAACCGCGGTAGCAGCCTTAGATAAGGTTGTGCTTAAATTCCGCCGAGCAGGCGCACAAGTAGAAGTTTTAGGGCTGAATAAAGCCAGCAGTACAATTGTTGACCACTTTGGTGTTTATGATAAACCGGATGCTCAACAGAATTTAAATAATCACTAAGAGAATATACCAACGAAAAAAGAATGACCTGTATTGGTGGCGCGAAATGAGTATTTATTGTTTGTCACTCGGTAACATGAAGCATGTAATAAACTAACTATGCCCATAGTACTACTACATAAATACATCACCGCCACCACAGGCTATTCAAGCAAAATAAACAGCACTGACTATCAAATTGAGTATCAGGGCTGAATGTTCCATAACTGGCTGTCTTTCTTTATCTAATTTAATTAATAATAAAAATTCATATTTCATTGGCATCGTTATTTTTAAGCAGTTTAAGAAACCATAATCAGACTCTTCTGCCTGTGTTCTTAAATTTGAGCATAATACCTTAGCCAAACATCTGATTTACTAGTTTATATTTTTAATCAAACAAAATTTAATTCATTGTATCCAATATCCCGTAGTATTATTCGTACTACTAAATGATAAAATTACACCTGAAAAAAGTCCGTTACCGTTTTATTCTGGCGGGTGATATCAACTTGGCTGCATCTGCAATTCTGCAAGCTATTGCAATAAATTTATCACTGAAAATTAAAATATACAGGCAAATAAAGTAATAATTTGGTGCTATACTTTACTTATAGCAATAATAATTATTTGATAATAATTAATTTTATTTCACCTTAAATATTAAATATTAAAATTAAAAACGCATAAATATACATTATGCAATTATATTCATCTAACTATTACCTATATTAAAAATAATTGCATAGACAACAACTTATGTAATCAGCTACCTTACAAACGGAACATTGGACAACAAACCGAGAGCTACTCGTATAAACAAGGAGATAAACATGAACAAACGCAAACCACTAAAACGTGATATTAAATTCAGCACTACCGAAGAATTGCGGGCCAACGCGCGCAAAAGTTATCAGGACGGGGCGGTAACATCAACCTATGAACTGGATGTTGAGCGGGTAATTGAATTGCTTAATATCGCTTTAGCCTCAGAATGGGTATGTGTGCTGCGTTATTTGCGCCATTACTATATGGCTAGCGGTCTGTTTATGGATGCAGTAAAAGAAGAATTTATGGAACATGCCCAGCAGGAACAGAAACATGCGGCCATGCTGGCTGAGCGCATTACCCAGCTGGGCGGTGAACCGGATCTGAATCCTGATGTTTTTATTCAGCGCTCACCTACCGAATACATCGAAGGCGAAACCTTGCGTGATATGGTGGAATCAGACTTGATTGCAGAACGCATTGTCATTGACCTGTACCGGCAGACAATTATGTATGTTGGTGATTATGACACCACTACCAAACGGATGCTGGAGCATATTCTGGCTGAAGAAGAAGATCACGCCGATGAATTATCTGACATGATGGAAGGTTTGGACGGCAAACCGGTATCAGACAAAATAATTTAATTGCTGAATAAAAAATATCCGTGGCAAACCCACGGATATTTTTTGTGGCCAAACTGGCCACAGCAGTGCATTTCTCCAGATAACAGCCGTTTTAACACATCTGCAAATACTTTATTACGACAAATGTAGATAGCTATCACTGTAAACGGCTAAGATTCGAGCCAAACTACCAATCTGATCAACCTTTCGCTCAGCATGGCGCCAACAATCAACAGGAAAATTATTATATTGATATCTTTACACTACAATCGGTAAAGAGCCTGGTAATTCTGTTACTATAGATATCAAGATGATTTTTTTAATAATTAAAGGAGTAAAGAGTATGAAAGCAATGGTTTACTACGGTGCTGGCGATATACGATTCGAAGAGCGCGCCAAACCGACAATTATCGAATCCACTGATGCAGTCATCCGCTTAATCAAAACCACCATCTGTGGCACTGATCTGGGCATTTGGAAAGGCAAAAATCCAGAAATTGAGCAAACTGTAACCCAGAAAGAGGGAAAATTTAATGGCCGCATTCTGGGGCATGAAGGTATTGGCATTATTGAAGAAATTGGCAGTGGCGTTAAAAATTTCAAAAAAGGCGATAAAGTCATTATTTCCTGTGTTAGCCGCTGTGGTGTTTGTGAAAACTGTCAGAAACAACTCTATGCACATTGTCAAAATGGTGGTGGCTGGATTATGGGCTATATGATTGATGGTACACAGGCTGAATATGTACGTACGCCATTTGCTGATAACTCTCTTTACCGATTACCGGCAGATTTAAACGAAGACGTGGCTGTGCTGTTATCTGATGCCCTGCCCACAGCGCATGAAATCGGCGTGCAATATGGTGATGTCAAACCCGGTGACACAGTCGCCATTGTCGGTGCCGGCCCGGTAGGAATGAGTTGTTTATTAACCGCACAGTTGTATTCACCCAGCCAGATTATCATGATTGATATGGACGATAATCGTCTGCATATGGCCAGAGAACTTGGTGCCACCCAGATTATCAATTCCGCCAGAGAAGATGCAGTGGCGCGTGTGCTGGAGTTCACCAATGGCCGTGGGGTAGACTGCGCCATGGAAGCTGTAGGGCTTGGCGCTACCTGGGATATCTGCCAGCGCGTGGTGAAAGAAGGCGGGCATCTGGCCAATGTTGGTGTACACGGGCAATCAGTTAATTTCGAGCTGGAAAAACTGTGGATTAAAAACCTTACCATTACCACCGGTCTGGTTAATGCCAATACTACCGGTATGCTGCTGAAAACCTGCTGTTCTGGCAAACTGCCCATGGAAAAACTGGCTACCCATCATTTCCACTTTAATGAACTGGAAAAAGCTTATGATGTATTCAAGCATGCCGCAGATAAAAAGGCCATGAAAGTGATTATTGATTACTGAGCCATAATTGGATAAGCCAAAATAGTTATATCAGGCTTCCATAAATAAAGCAGCCCCCATGGCTGCTTTTCTATTGTCTACCTGTTGTTTATTTTCTCATCATATTGATGATGGCAATTTAATTTATGAGCAATTAAATCAATCAGCCAAATAACACAAATATTACTGTGGCTAAGCAGACAGATTGCAGTAGGCTACATAATCGGACAGTAGTTATATCTCAAACAGGATTCAGATACTGGTGCCAGCTTATTCTTCTTCGTCTTCATCTTCGTGCACACTAACACTGTGTTCAATCAGGCTGGGTACCGCAAAAGAAGTGTCGAGTGTATTTTTATCTGCAGACAAGCGTTGCAGATAAGCTTCATCCACATCAGCAGTGATATAGCATCCATCAAAACACGAGCTGTCAAAGCCCTCAATCTGCGGATTCAGTTTTAATACCACAGCCTGTAAATCGCTTAAATCCTGAAACACCACTGCGTCTGCACCGATTTCAGCAGCCACCTGCTCTGCATTGCGGCGATAGGAAATCAACTCTTCACGGGTAGGCATATCAATACCATAAACATTGGGGAACAATACCGCCGGTGCCGCAGATGCAAAGTAAACCTTTGTTGCCCCCGCCTCACGCACCATCTCCACGATTTCCCGGCTGGTGGTACCGCGCACAATCGAATCATCCACCAATAGAACTTTTTTACCGCTAAATTCATAATTCATTGGATTAAGCTTCTGCCGTACCGATTTTTTGCGCACTGCCTGTCCGGGCATGATAAATGTCCGGCCAATATAACGGTTTTTAAATAATCCTTCACGAAAGGGTTTATTCAGATGCTGTGCCAGCTCCATCGCACTGGGGCGACTGGTATCCGGTACAGGCATAACCACATCGATATCCTGTAAATCCAGCGTCCGTTTTACCTTCTCCGCCAGCGTAACGCCCATATTCAGCCGCGCCTGATACACAGATACCCCGTCAATCACTGAATCCGGGCGGGCAAAGTATACATATTCAAACAAACACGGCATCAGATGTGGTTCCTGAGCACACTGCTGTGAAAATAGTTGCCCTTCATTACTGATAAAAATAGCTTCCCCGGGTGCCACGTCACGCACCAGTTCAAAATCCAGACTCGGAAACACCACTGATTCAGAAGCCACCACATAATCAGTATGTCCGTCCTCCACCCTTTTGCCCAGACACAGAGGCCGAATCCCGAATGGATCACGAAAAGCCAGCAAACCATAGCCAGCAATCAGTGCCACTACGCCATAGGCTCCATGCACACGTTTGTGCAGGGTGGCCACAGCAGCAAAAATATCTGTCAATGTCAGAGCAGTACGATTGCCCACCTGATTTTCCAGCTCGCGAGCCAGCACATTGAGCAATACTTCCGAATCAGAACGGGTATTGACATGGCGCAAATCAGTAAAGCAGACATTCTTGAATAACTCTTCGGTATTGGTTAAATTACCATTGTGTGCCAGCACAATACCAAAAGGCGAATTAACATAAAATGGCTGCGCCTCGGCACTGGAATTGGCATTGCCAGCAGTCGGATAGCGAACATGTGCAATACCAATGTTACCAACCAGCTCTCGCATATTGCGGGTACGGAATACATCACGCACCATGCCACGGCCTTTATGCATATGAAACATTGTGCCTTCAGCAGTAACAATTCCGGCAGCATCCTGTCCACGGTGCTGTAGCATTTGTAAGCCATCATACAAAAGCTGATTTACGGGTTCATGTGCAACTATACCCAATACACCACACATTATTCTCTCCATTCAAAACAAATAAATACGCGCGTTTTTATAATTAAAAACGCGCGTTGTATCTCGTTACCTTTATTCATACTGTTATACCAATGGCGAATTCAGCTTATCAACAAAAAAAGACGGCAAGTACGGCACCGCCAGCATCGCCAGCTGCTCAAACATGCCGACTGTAACTGAATTACGCCACATGTGGGATTTCGGTAAATCGGTAAAAGCACATATCAACACCACCAAAGTAACAATAATAATGCCCTTAACGGCTCCGAAACAGGCACCAAGAATACGGTTAACCCCACCCAGCCCCATTGTTTGCAATACTGAAGTAACCAGCGTGCGCAACAGACGTTGCACGATCCATAAAACCCCGAATACCAGTACAAAAGACAAAGAAACGGCCAGAGCTCGCGGCTGCATGCTGCTAAAGACCATATTGGCCACTGGCACGGCCAGTACTTTCGCCCCGATAAATGCTACAACCCAGCATAGTAATGAAGCTATTTCACCTACCAGTCCACGCATCATAGCAACCAGCGTAGTTAACAGAATCAGGCCTAGAGCCAATACATCAAACAGGGTCATGCCAGCATCAACTTCCTATAAACCAATTACCAGCCCATCCAATCCCACTGCACGCACCTTATCCAGATTCTGCATGGCCTGATTGCGGCTATTATAAACACGGCTACGCACCCGATATAGTGTACCCTTACTGGTCTGACTGGCGCTTATACTGGTGGGCACACCGGCAATAGCCAGCCTTTGCTGTACCAGATTAGCCTGTGCCTCTGTGGTATAGGCACCAATCTGAATCACTGTGCGTTCCACAGCTACTTTACTGTTGCTGGTAGTCGCAGCACTAGTGTGGTTCTGATTGGATACAGGCTTTTTAATCACATGAGCGGCAGCTTTATTTTCCAGAATTTGCTGCGGTGTCAGCCTGCCTTCTGCGGTGCTGTTTATTGCACCTGTTGTATTTTTGGCGGGCTTGGCAGGAGTAATCGGTTTTGCCGTAGCAGACGTGTTATTTATGGTTTTGGGTACTGTTGCCGTTCCAGCAGTGCTCACAGCTTCACTGTTTTTTCCGCTTGTAGTGGCAGTGGATGTTTTTCTGGCCGGCTTCGCCGCTGCTCCAGCATGGGCTTGGCTGTTTGTGGCTGCAGGCACTTGTACCGGTGCATTTTTCTCTATTGTTCCTGCTGGCTTGGCTATGGCCGCTTTGGTTCTGGAGGCTGGTACTGTCTGTGTATTATGCTGCCGATTCATTTCTATGACTTTTTTGTCAGCGGGCTCGCTGGTCACCGCCCTTTCGGCTGCTGGTTTGGATGGATGCACAGATGGTCTGGTATTTGCAGAAATAATACCATCCTGCTGCTGCGTAGCCTGAGCAGGTGTTCTGACTGGGACTTCGTTTGGTGTTACTGTCGCAGCAGGTTTCGAATGCTGTACAGTCGCCTGCGATAATGGTACTGGACTGGATATAATGCTGTCAGATTCATGTTCAGACACAGCCGAAGCTGCTGGCATAGTGTTTACCCCAGCAGCAGGCACTGTTAACGCAGAGGTAGGCGCATTGTCTACCGGTTCCAGCACTACTGCAGAAGCCGCCTGAATATCCAGTTGCGGAGCCGGTACTGGCTGTGGTGTACGGCGGTTCAGCATAATAACCAGCAAAATGGCGGCAATGACCACCATGATTAATGCACCTACCAAACGACGGCGATTACGCCGTTTCAGCTGTTCATAGTTTTCCTGTGCATTCATGAATTATCACCTCCTCTATCCCATTCGTTTCTATTTCAAATTTTACCACTGTGGTACGTCCATCACCTCTGCTACGGTATGAAACGAACCAAATACCACAATTCTATCATTCTTACCCGCTTGTGATAAAGCTGCCCCGTATGCATCCTGAACAGAGAGATAAGCAGTCACAGCAACAATATTATGCTGGCTAAACTTCTGCTGTAATGCCTCTATGGTCATGCCGCGCGGTAATGCCAGCGGTGCAATCAGCCAGCAGTCAAACTGATCCTTAACAATTTCCAGAACTGTATCAATGTCCTTATCCGCCAGCATACTAAATACAGCCATGCGTTTTTCAGCATAGGGTAAAGCAATTAAACTGCTGCGTAATGCACGTGCAGCGTGTGGGTTATGCCCCACATCAAGCACAGTAAGCGGCTGACCGGGCAATATCTGAAACCGCCCCAGATGTTGCACTCGCAACAAACCTCGCTTGATCGCACCAATGTCCAGTGGCAGACGTTCAGACAAACACTCCAGCACAGTTAACGCACAGGCTGCATTATTGAGCTGAAAACTCCCACGCAATACTGGTATCGGTAACGCATGGCGAGCATGTTCACCTGTATACAAACTGCTGTATTGCGGATGAAAACGATACGACCACTGCTGCATTTCCAGTTTATGGTAATCAAAGTCACGTTTTAGCAGCAGTAAATCCGCTCCTACTGCATCTGCGTGTGCCGCCAAACTGTGTGGTACCGGCAACTGGCCACATATCACCGGCTTCCCGCAACGCATAATACCTGCTTTTTCAAACGCCACTTTTTCTACCGTGTCGCCCAGAAATGCCTCATGATCCAAATCAACACTGGTAATCACCGCAACATCGGCATCAAATATATTCACCGCATCCAGCCGGCCACCCAGCCCTACTTCCAGCACCATCACATCTACCTGCTGCTGCACAAAAATATCCACCGCAGCCAGCGTATTGAATTCGAAATAGGTCAATACCGTATCTGCCCTTGCCGCCTCAATGCGTTCAAACGCAGCGACAATCAGCTCGTCAGCAACTGCCTGCCCATTAATGGCAATACGCTCATTAAAACGCAACAAATGCGGACTGGTCAGCGTGCCAACCCGATAGCCCGCTTCATGATAAATCTGAGTCAGATAGGAGCATACCGAACCTTTGCCATTAGTTCCACCGACCATAATCAGTGGGCACTGCGGCTGTAAGCCCATGCGTTTACGAACGGCCTCTACCCGTGCCAGCCCCATTTCAATCTGCCCCCCAGCAACACCATTTTCCAGATGTTGCAGCCATTGAGCTAACCCGGTTGCATGAAATTTTTCTGTCATTATTCTAATTATTATCCTTCAATCTGAGCCAATGAATTACCTTATACAAGATTAATTGCCTTAAAACAGGCTGAGCCTTATGCGGCTGACACCAGCGCACCCACACCTGTAAGCGTCGCCATGCCTGTGCATCCATCATATCGGGTAACAAAAGCTGGTGTACACTACCTTTGGCCGTTTGCCACTGCAAGGCCATCAGCTTTGCCCTGACCATACTGCCCGGGCACAAAATGGCCGGTATAGCAGTTTTCCTGTGCATAAGCACCAGACTGACTTGTCCCTGCTGGCTGATTTTAATCCGCTTTACCCTTGTCTGGCGCAGACCATAGCCTGCCCACAATGCAGAAAACAGCCACGCCAGCAACCATAATAGACATTGCCAGCCTGCGCTATACAACACAATGGCACCCAATACCAGCCCGTGCATACTGACTGCCAGACATTGAGCACCCAAAGACGGTCGCAACCGCACAACACATGCTAACATCAGATAATGCGCTTACGCTTCACCATAAACTGGTGATATCTGCAAATCAGTATCTACCAGGTCCAGCACCATATCGTGCACCTCAACCGTAAAAAAATTCCAGAACTGGTCAATATCCATTGCCGGCCACAGCTTGCGGTCAACTTCCCATGCAGACAGCTCTGCCTCAAAAATCAGCCTAAAGCGCTCACCAATATAACCAATTACCTGTTCCGGTGTTTCAAATTCCGGCACCAGTAACGTAGTACAATTACTCTGTAACTGAGTCAGAGTTAAATCAGGCAAATCATCACTGGTATTTTGCAGCCAGTCGAGAAAGGCCTGAGCAGGTTTCAGCACCACTGCACTACGATCAACAAAATACATGCCACTTCCTTACTAATATTACACAATAGCAATATTGTACTGTAAACCTTGCCTGACAGCGTATATTTACCATGCCAGCAGTGCCAGTGCCGTACAATCAGCCTATCGCATCTACAAGGCTAACCGCTATGTCAACTACTACTCACCTTGCCCAATTACGGCAGATACTTACACCCAGCGACATCCTCACCGATGACGGACTCATCGCCCCGTTCTGTACCGACCAGCGCAACCGGTATCATGGACAGGCATTTGCCGTATTACAACCCCATACCGTAAAGAGCGTGCAAAATATCCTGCGCTATTGCCAGCAGCAGCATATCCCCGTTACCCCGCAGGGCGGCAATACCGGATTATGTGGCGGTGCCACTCCCCATGCCTCTATTGCCGGTAAAGGGATTATCCTGTCACTAAGCAAACTCAATCGCATGCGCCAGCTCAATCTGGCTGACAACACCATTACTGTAGAAGCAGGCATGATACTGGCTGAAGTTCAGGCCGCAGCCCGTGATGCCAACCGCTACTTTCCACTGAGTCTGGCCAGCGAAGGCACCTGCCAGATAGGAGGCAACATTGCCTGCAATGCCGGTGGCCTGAATGTAGTGCGTTATGGCACTATGCGCGATTTAGTACTGGGGCTGGAATATGTACTGGCCAACGGCGAACTGGTAAGCCAACTGTACCCACTGCATAAAAACACCAGCGGCTACGAAATGTACCAGCAAATCATCGGTAGCGAAGGCACACTGGCCATTATCACCGCGGCCACACTAAAGCTGTTTGCACCACCGCAAAGCGTATTAACAGCTTGGGTTGGCGTAGAAAATATACACGCTGCTACCAGTCTGCTATCGACACTGAAAAATCACTTTGCCGAACGCCTCTCCAGTTATGAATTAATCAGTCATGAAGCCCTCAGCCTGTCGGCCAGCTATAGCCAGCTACGCGAACCCACCAGCGCCAGCTGGCATATTCTGCTGGAACTGAGCGACAGTCTGCCAGAACAGGATTTAACCGAGCCCTTAATCAGCGTGCTCGAACAGGGCAACTGGCTCAATACCGTGATTGCCCAGTCAGAAAACGACCGTCAGCACCTGTGGACATTACGCGAAAATATATCCGCAGCACAACGCAGTCTGGGTGCCAGCATCAAACACGATATTGTTGTACCAATCGAACATGTTGCTGATTTTGTCGAAAACTGCCAGCAACAACTGGCCAGAATCTTTCCGCAAACCAAAACCATCCTGTTTGGCCATCTTGGCGACGGCAGCCTGCATTACAATGTGTTTATTGCCGACATTCTCAGTAATGATGTCTATCACTACGAAGACAATATCAACCAACTGGTATATGAACAGGTGTTACACCATCATGGCAGTATTGCTGCCGAACATGGTATTGGACAGCTAAAAAATCAGTGGCTGCCACGAGTACGCAGTAACGCAGAAATCAAATGGATGTGGGCACAAAAACACTATCTCGACCCACAGGGCATTCTCAACCCCGGAAAAGTTTTACCGCCCCAGACATGATATAGTTAGCCCTTTGCAAAACAGCCTATGAACATGAGCGAAGTAACCCTGTATACCGATGGCGCCTGCAAAGGTAATCCCGGCGTGGGTGGCTGGGGTGCTTTCCTGCAATCCGGCAGGCATAATAAAGAACTCTTTGGCGGCGAAGCCAATACTACCAATAATCGCATGGAACTAACTGCAGTGATTCAGGGGCTGGCCGCCCTGAAACGTCCCTGCATCGTCAACATCTATACTGACTCCCAATATGTCAAAAATGGCATGCAGGAATGGATTCACAACTGGAAAGCACGCGGCTGGAAAACCGCCTCAAAGCAGCCAGTTAAAAACGTTGAGTTGTGGCAGGCACTGGATGCTGAAGTGAATAAGCATCAGGTACACTGGCATTGGGTAAAGGGTCATGCCGGTGATCCAGGCAATGAGAAAGCAGATGAACTGGCTAATCGCGGTGTTGAGCTGGTTAAATAAGCCTTGCAATAGTACAGATAAGTAATTTTTTATTCCCTTTCCCACTCTGTACTATTCTGTGTAGCAGCATACTACCAGCAAAGGCAGAAGTGCTAATTCATCAGGCTTTTTCTGCGAAGGGGAAAATTTCCTATTGGTGATAAGTAACTTTACAAACCCAGAAGCCTACTCAGGCAGATTATGAGCAGCAGCTATCAATAGATATGCATTTGCTCTGGCATCGGTCTGCGGCGGAAAACACCATAATCAATGCTATGATTGAATACTTTAAACTTTACAATATGGCTTCTGTATCCGTATAAAGGCTTTATATCCTGCTATCCTAAAAAAGACACAATAGATTGATATGTTTTTCATATCAATAATTTTGTATTTCTCTTCTCAAGTTTAATTATTTACTATCAGTACCAGCAATAAAGCATCTGCCTGACTTCAAATAAGTATATGGAATACTTGATAAAACAATTCAGGCATAACTAATTCTGACAGGATAATAAATAATGACTCTTTCTTTACCACAACGAAAACTTGGCCAGCATCTTACTGTCTCAGCCATTGGCTATGGCGCTATGGGACTGAGCGAATTCTATGGCGATGTGGATACGGCACATGCACGCACAATCTTACATAAAGTTATCGACAGTGGTGTTACTCTGCTTGATACAGCTGATATGTATGGTCGCGGTGAAAATGAAAAGCTGATTGGTTCTGTGCTGAAAACGCTGCCTGATTCAGCTCGGGCGCAACTCACCATTGCCACCAAATGCGGTATTGATAGAAGTAATACCGCCAGCTATAACCGCAATATCGATAATCGCCCTGAATGCATTAAGCTGTGCTGTGATGATTCTCTGGCCAGACTGGGTATTGAGCAGATTGATTTATTTTATATTCACCGCATTAATCCGGACGCAGCAATTGAGGATACCATGCAGACTCTGGCCGAGCTGGTAGAGGCTGGCAAGGATTGCTCATATTGGTTTGTGTGAAGTTTCCGCTTCAGTTTTGCAGCGTGCCTGTGCGGTTTATCCAGTCGATGTGGTGCAGACAGAACATTCATTATGGACCCGCAATATTGAAGATGAATTACTACCCTTGCTGAAAAAATTAAATATCGGCTTGGTGCCCTACTCCCCGCTGGGACGCGGTTTTCTCACCGGCCGGATTCAGGGCAAAGAAGATTTGGCTGAAAATGATTTTCGCCGCACCAATCCGCGCTTTCAGGACAGCAATCTGCAACACAATAAACGCCTGTTACAGGCATTAAAACCCATGACCGCCAAATACAACTATAGTATGGGACAGATTGCACTGGCATGGCTGCTGGCGCAATGGACGCATATTGTACCGATTCCGGGTACCAAAAACGAAAAATACCTGCACGAAAATAATCAGGCCAGCTTATTACAACTGGAAGCAACCGATTTGCAGACATTGAATGATTTGAAAAACCACATTGATATTCAGGGTGAACGTTATTTACCAGAGGGTATGAAAGGTATAGTCTGATTTAGTTGGATAACAGTGTTTGCAGCATTTACTGAGCAAGTACATACTCCCCGCTAAGCCATTCTCTGTGCCAGCGGGGAATATGTGTTTTTAATGGCTGATAATCAGTAAAGACTTAATGGCTTTACGCTGATCCATTGCATCATAGGCAGCCTGAATATTGGTTAAATCAAAGCGCTGAGTAAAGACTTTACCCGGCTGAATTTCTTCATTCAAAACTTCCTGCAATAACAGGCTTTTATCATAAGTAGTCACACTCGCAATACCGCCACGCAAGCCTATATTACGCCAGAAAATATCGCTGGTTTTGATTTCAGTCTGCTGTGGTACGCCTACACAGCCAACAATAGCCCCTGCTCGCGCCACCGCAATGGCTGTCTGCAAAGATTGCTTGCTACCTACGCATTCCAGTACAGCATCAGCCCCAGCCTGACTGGTCAGCGACAATACTTTTTCAACTGCTTCATCACCCCGTTGCGGCACGATATCGGTGGCACCGAATTCCTGCGCCAGTTGTGCTCTGTCCGGATGCCGGCTCATGGCAATAATGCGTTCCGCACCACGCAATTTCGCTGCAATGACACCACACAAGCCAACTGCACCATCTCCCATGACAACTACGGTATCACCGTGTTTGACTTCGGCACTGGCCGCCGCATGATAGCCGGTAGCCATAACATCGGCTAATGTGAGCAATGAATTCAGAACACCATCAGAATAATCCTGTGGCTGGCCGGGAATCTTAACCAGTGCCCAGTCTGCATTGCTAAAGCGCAGATACTCACCTTGATAGCCGCCATTACCGCCCTGCTCCTGATTCTGGCAATTACCATCAAATCCGGCCTCGCAGGCCGCACAATGGCCACAACCATGCGTAAAAGGTACGATAACAAAATCACCGTTCTGGATGTGGGTCACTGCACTGCCTACAGCTTCGACGATACCAATGGCTTCGTGCCCGACAGGAGTATCAGATTCGCGCTGGCTGATACCGCGAAACCACCATAAATCCGAACCACAAACACAGGCACGTACAATACGAATAATGGCATCGGTGGGTTTCTGGATAACAGGTTTGTCCATTTCCCGTATGGCCACTTTACCAGGTGCAACAAATACTGCTACTTTCATGGCTATCTACCCTTAGCTGTTGAATTACATCATGTTTGCCATTAGATTATAGCGGTTAAGTCATCTGGTAAAGTCATCTTACTGATACGATGCCAGCAGGTAAAATCCAGAAGTAATTAAATTATGATAGTTTGGAACATGACTTGACCGGTTTCAGAACTGAATTTTTAACCACGGCATCAGTTATTCAGTTTACTTTTTAACCATAAATTATCTTCATGGTAAAAAAATTGATAAAGATGCGCATAGCAGGTATTGATGAAACAACAATGCTATTGCTACAGATAAAATATTAGATACACAAAATACATTTAATTAACGGATTAAACATTAATCTTATATATTCTGATATATTTAGATTAATGCTTTTGTTTTATATTCACTCGGCCTGACTTGTATAGTACTAATGTATTATTACTAACTGAATCTAATGCAGTTATATTGTGGCAGCTATGCTATGGATACGGCCTTTTTTGCACATGATTATGTCAAATATTATGTTGTTAATCAGCGTATATGGCAGAAGAAAGTTAATTGTACTTCAATTATATATTGCTATATTATTTATATATTTAAAATAAATAATATTATTATTCCTAAATTATTATCATTCAATTAATGAGTTTATATGGCTAATAAATATAAAAAAAGTGTAGTACTGTTATTGGGTTTATCACTATTTAGTTTTATTGCTTATGCCCAGTCTTTTGATCAAAGACAAACAGATGCACAAAAGGTTGGTCAGATTGTCGATCAGTTTAATGGTGTCAATGTATATTACAATGGGCAAATAAGCCATGTCAGCGGGCGTAATCTAACTAAGGATGGTTACAATTTAGGGCAAAAGTATCAATGTGTTGAATTTATAAAACGCTATTATTATGAGCGCTTCAAGCACAAAATGCCCGATAGCTATGGCCATGCCAAAGATTTTTTTGATGCTTCGATTGCCGATGGCCACATTAATCCAAAGCGTAATTTGCTACAGTTTCATAATGGTTCGCCAACTCAGCCAAAAGTTGACGATATTATCGTTTTTGGCTGGTCGCAATATGGTCATGTTGCCATTATAAGTAAGGTTAGTAATAATCAGATTGAAATTGTGCAACAGAATCCAGGCCCTAACGCGAGCAGTCGCGCCACTTATCCATTAATTTATAAGGATGGATTATGGAAGATTGATAATTTCCGTGTATTGGGCTATTTACGTAAAACCTGATGTCCTTACTATCCATGCTTAGTACACCATTGCTTCAAGTAGCTACTTTGATATACGCCCGCTGGGATTGCGATTAATATTTAATTATCATTTACCAGCGGCACAAATAAAGTCTGCTGTACACAGGTTTCCTGAAAACCTTCAGCAGTTTTATCGATTACCCACAAAAACTGTACCCCGCCCTCATCCAGTGGCAGTACCATACGACCACCTATTGACAGTTGCTGCAATAAAGGCAGTGGTACTTCTTTCGGGGCGGCTGTGAGAATAATGCCATCAAAAGGTGCCTCCTGCGGCAAACCCAGATAACCATCACCACACACCAGCCGTGCATGAGCCAGTAAGCGTACTGCACGCAGATTCTGTTTGGCACGTTCATGCAACGGACGCAGGCGCTCAATTGAATAGATTTCATTTAAACCCAGCGCTTGCAGAATCGCTGTCTGATAACCACAACCCGTACCAATTTCCAGAATACGCAATTTATTACTTATCGGCCGTTTACCAAACAGTAACTGTGTCATCACTGCTACGGTATAGGGCTGGGAGATAGTCTGCCCCAGCCCTAGCGGCAAAGACATATCATCATAAGCATGAGAGCGCAGTGCCTCTTCAACAAATACATGTCGCGGCACGGCAGACATGGCAGACAGAACTTCAGCACGGGTGATACCCATCTGCCGCAACCTTTCCACCATCCGTGCACGCCGAAATTCATACCCTGTCCAGCTCACGCCCTGTCCCACTGCTATCACCACTGTATATCTTGCAAAAATGTGTTTACTGCACCCATTTGCTGATAGTTGGTTAAATCAAGTGTCAGCGGAGTAATGGTGACAAAACCTGCTTCGTTGGCGCTAAAATCGGTATCCTGACAGCTGGTATCAGCAGCGCCCACACCCCCGATCCAGTACATGGTTTCTCCACGCGGGCTATCAAACGGCACGATACACTGTTCATGATATCGCCGTCCCAGTTTTGCCACCTGATAACCCTGCACCGCATCTGGATTAACTGCCGGAATATTGATATTCCATAAAATCGGGTTTACTGCTGGCTGTGCGCACACTTTGGCTAAAACAGTATGCACTGCTTTTTCGGCTGTAGCCCAGTACTGGCCACTGCGATCGTTAATAGAAAATGCCAGAGCTGGTATACCCATTAAAAAAGCTTCGGTAGCAGCGGCTACAGTGCCGGAATACAAGACATCATCGCCCATATTGGCACCATGATTGATACCAGACAGAACTAAATCAGGTTTGAAATCGGTCATGGTATGTAAGGCTACATGAATACAGTCGGTTGGTGTGCCATTAACATAATAAAAGCCATTCGAGGCTTTTTTAATAGACAGGGGGCGACTCAGGGTAAAAGAGTTACTCACTCCACTCTGATCGCTTTCCGGTGCCACCACTCTTACCTCAGCAAACTGTGCTGCAACTTTGGCCAATAAGGCAATTCCTGCGGACAAATAGCCATCATCATTGCAAATTAAAATTTTCATAACCACCCAATTCAAAATTTCTGTCCTGCTGCCTCTATACTTTCAGGCCTGTTTACTCTGTCGCAACCAGTCAATCTCTTTTATTTACCAGAAACCATAGTCAGCAGTTAATACACAAATCAGCCTGCGCAAAGCAGGCGTTATTTCAGGTATAGCCAGTATGCTTATTTACTACTTGCTATCCGTATATTATTTTTTGTGTACCCACAATTACAGCAACCCGTATACATTCAGCATCCTGTCCAATAGCTAATTATAAGGGTTTACATTCATTCTGACAGCTATATCTGCGATTATTGCCCTACCACTTTGGCATTCTATGCTGGTATTTATGTGCAGATTAGGCGTAGTAAACCGCGCTAACAGACAAATCATGCTCTGTTTAGCACAGCTACAGTATTAGCATAAATATAAAAAACGAACCGGAGCGATTCGTTTTTTACTTAAGTTTTTACCAGCACAGCAAATAATTTCTCGCAGAAAAGACTGAATCTGCATACAAAATCATTACTGCCCCGCTTTTACCTGCTGAAACAGACGTACAGCCAAACGGACAGCATCCTGCGATTTAGGCGATACCACGAAACTTTTATCCAGTACTTCCTTCGTGGGGAATATGCTCGGATCGCTACCGATCTCACTGCTCATCAACGCCCGTGCCGGTTTACTGGCTGGTGCAAAAGTTACATAATTACCATTTTTCGCCGCTACCTTCGGGTCGAGCGTGTAATTAATGTATTTCAGGGCATTGGCTACATTCTGGGCATCTTTGGGAATCATAAAGGAATCAATCCAAATCCCAACACCCTCTTTCGGAGCCAATACTTGTAAATGCACGCCGCTTTTGGCGTCTTCCGCCCGTTTTTTGGCAATATTCAGATCACCACCGTAACCAGTAGCCACACACAGGTCTCCGCGAGCCATATCATCAATATAGCCGGAAGAACTGAAGCGCTTCACATCATTGCGCACGGATTTAATCAGATTGGTAGCGGCACGAATATCCTCCGGCTCACTGCTGTTCGGGTCTTTACCCAGATAATGTAAAGCCAGTGGATAGAGTTCGGTAGGGCTGTCAAACAGGGAAATACCGCAGCTTTTCAGCTTATGTGTGTATTCAGGATTAAATACCAGATCCCATAAATTATCCGGCAGTTTGCCATCCAGTGCTTTTTCAACTAGTGTGGTATTAATCCCGATAGTATTCATACCCCAGAAATACGGCACTGCATATTTATTACCCGGATCTACCTTATCCATCATTTTCAGCAGATCGGGATCAATGTTGTTGTAATAAGATAGCTGGCTTTTGTTTATCGGCTGGTAAGCACCCGCCTTGATTTCACGGCCGACATTGGCAATAGATGGCACCACCAGATCATAGCCGGAACGGCCAATCAGGATTTTGGCCTCAAGAGTTTCGTTACTATCATAATAATCATAACGAACCTTAATTTTATTTTCTTTCTCAAAGGCTTTAACCGTATCCGGATCAACATAATCCGACCAGTTATAGATATTAAGCTGGTCAGTTGAATTCATGACTGCGTTATTGGAAGCAGCATTTTTATTTGTTGTACCGGCATCCGAGCAGGCAGTCATCAGCACACTTACGATGGCTGACAATACCAGTGATTTTTTCATACACGATTTCCAATTTGTATGCCCGAGCTAACGGGGAAGCAAGTATCTATGACGTGCACCAGCACAGCCACCACTAAACCGACATTAAACTGTGAAATACCGTACCTTGCAAGAGCATTTGGCAAATAATTACAGAGTAACGACCAGTAAGGATACAAAACAGCAATTAACACTCAGAAAATCAGACGGAAAAACCAGAATAATCCGCCGGCCAGCACAATGGATACCGGCAAGGTAAGTACCCAGGCTATCACCAGATTACGGACTGTGGATTTCTGTAACCCACTCTTATTCGCAGCCATGGTACCGGCAATTCCTGAAGTCAGCACATGCGTGGTGCTCACTGGCAGACCAAAACGGTCAGCAGCCAAAATCAGTGTGGCAGTTACCAGCTCGGCAGAAGCACCCTGCGCATAAGACAAATGAGTTTTACCGATTTTTTCGCCTACGGTAACCACAATACGCTTCCAGCCAACCAGTGTGCCCAATCCCAGCGCTAATGCCACCAGTACCTTTACCCATACCGGAATATATTTCGTAGCATGGTCAATTGATATGTGATACGCGTTTAATCTATCCATCTGTAACGCGTTCAGATTATATTGGCGATGCAGAGTATTTTTTTGCAATAACGTTAAAGATTCAGAAACCAGATACATATCATTACGGATATTACCCACCTGTTCAGGCGGCAAATTACGCAGACTATCGCTTTTACTTACATTATGTTGAACAATATGTATCAGTTGTGCCAATGCAGCTAACTGCTCCGGCGTACCCTCTTTATCTTCCACCAAAGCCGTTACCTTAGCACGGACATCAGTACCTTTATGCAACACTAGTCCCGGTGGCAACAAATCTTCAATGGTTTGCTGCGCTGCCAGTGAATTGGCAGAAAATTTCGCCCACTCCTCCTTGGGTACGGCATGATTAAGGGCATATGCCATCGGCACTGTACCTATCAGTATCAGCATAATCAATCCCATACCTTTTTGTCCGTCATTCGAACCATGAGCAAAGCTCACTGTAGTACAGGTAAAAATCAGCAACAGACGAATTGGCCACGGTGGGGGTGCATCGTTTTCCGGCGCCTTGTACAACGCTGGGATACGTAGCAGCTTTTTCGATAAAATTAACAGCAATGCCGCCAGAACAAAGCCGAGTAGTGGCGAAAATAGCAGTGATTCACCTACATTAATTACCTGACGCCAGCTCACACCACTGGTACTCCGATGTACCGACATCAACTGATTGGCCACGCCTACCCCGATAATCGAACCAATCAGTGTGTGCGAACTGGAAGCTGGTAACCCCAGCCACCAAGTACTTAGATTCCAGATAATGGCAGAGAAAAGCAAAGCAAAAATCATTGCATAGCCAACATCACTGCCCATGTGCAGAATCAATTCCACCGGCAGCAAAGAAATCACCCCATAAGCCACAGCACCGGTGGACAGCATCACACCAAGAAAATTAAAAGCCCCTGACCAGATTACTGCTGTATTGGGTTTGAGTGAGTGTGTATAGATCACACTGGCCACCGCATTGGCTGTGTCATGAAAGCCATTCACAAACTCAAATGCCAACGCAATCAGCAGCGCTACAGTTAATAATGCGTATACCAGTAGCGAAGAACTGGGCACACTCTGCAAATCATGGTAAATACAAACACCAGCATAAGCCAGACCGCCCAGCAGTATCAGTAGAAACAGAATTTTACTTACTTTACCAGTTTTCCCGGATGCAGACATAATTGCCCCAGACGACGAAGTCGCAGAAAAAGCAGACACAGTTTTTTCCTATTACCAGATACTATCCTGACTTATTGTAAAAGACCAACATGACAATTTTGTGACAGACACAAATTTATTGCCAATCAAGCAAGATTCTTCTTGTCAGTCCATTCTTAATCACTGGTAATCTGACTACAAACAGCCACACATCTGTGCCAGCATAACACTCAGTTTTTTAACACTGCGGCACTGAATTTCCGCATACACACTGTCCTGCCACATCAGTATACAGACAGAGGTTAAACTCTGCTATTACCGGCTTACAACAACTGAATAAATAAGTTATAGATGCGTCTTAAAATCAGGGCTGGGATAAAAATGTTTACACTTTCCCGATGACCGAGCAAAGCAATATAAAAATTACATATTTATATTATATATTTAACCAAATAACCAGCTAAAACAGTTTCACTTAGCCCGCTTAATCATAATTACAAATATTAAAATAAAAAACACAAACATTGACGTTAACATTTTTATTTTTTAAAGTAACAGCCAGCATAGCAATCTGTACTATTCAGTATTAAAAATTAATAACATTCAACCCTTATCACCACACAACCGTACATATCTCATCAAATTTATTGTCAACAGACTGATACATCGAGGAGGAATTACATGCACACATGGGTACAAAGCTACTCCGCATTAGGCAACAGCATTTATCTCACCCTGCTGGCTGCCCTGTTACCTATCATCTTTTTCTTTGTAGCACTTACAGTGCTGCGCATGAAAGGCCATATTGCCGGTGCCATCACGCTCATTCTCGCCATTATTGTGGCCGTGACTGCTTACAAAATGCCACTCACTCTGGCTTTATCCTCCGCCCTGTATGGGTTTTTCTATGGCTTGTGGCCGATTGCCTGGATTATTATTACCGCTGTTTTTCTCTACAACCTCACTGTCAAAAGCGGCCAGTTTGACATTATCCGCGCTTCCATTCTTTCCATTACCGAAGACCAGCGTCTGCAACTGTTGCTTATTGGCTTTTGCTTTGGTTCCTTTCTGGAAGGCGCGGCCGGATTTGGTGCACCTGTTGCCATTAGTGCAGCATTGCTGGTAGGGCTAGGCTTCAAACCCTTATATGCAGCAGGCTTGTGCCTGATTGCGGATACCGCACCGGTAGCCTTTGGTGCACTGGGTATTCCGATTCTGGTGGGCGGACAGGTATCCGGCCTTGATCCGTTTCACATCGGCCAGCTTGCCGGCCGGCAATTGCCCATGATGTCTATTGTCATTCCGTTCTACCTGATATTTATCATGGACGGAATGCGCGGTATCCGCCAAACCTGGCCAGCGCTGCTGGTTTCCGGTGTTTCCTTCGCCACCACTCAATTTATCACCGCTAACTTTATCGGGCCGGAATTGCCGGATGTTACCTCAGCACTGGTAAGTCTGGTGTGTTTGGCACTCTTTCTGCAAAAATGGCAGCCAAAACAGATATTCACCTTTGGTGGCATGCAGCAGCCGAGCAAACAGTCCAAACCAAAAGAATACAACATTAGGCAGATTGCCCAAGCTTGGTCACCTTTTGTCATCCTGACTATCTGTGTTGCCGTGTGGACCATCAAACCCCTGCAAGCCTGGTTTAATTCATTTAGCCTAATCAAAATTCACTGGCCAATGTTGGATAATCTGGTGATTAAAACCACACCTATCGTCGCGGAAAACACCCCCATCGCCGCCGAATTCAAGCTAAATCTGATAGGTGCAGTAGGCACATCCATACTATTAGCGGCCATCATTTCCGTATTGATACTGAAAATAAAACCACGTCTGGCTGTAGACACCTTCAAACACACGCTATACGATTTGCGCTATCCGATACTGTCGATTGGACTGGTACTGGCGTTTGCCTACGTGGTTAATTATTCTGGCCTGTCATCAACCCTTGCACTGGCTCTGGCCGATACCGGTAAAGCCTTCCCGTTTTTCTCACCATTTCTTGGCTGGGTAGGTGTTTTCCTCACTGGTTCGGACACCTCTGCCAATGCCCTGTTTGGCGCTTTGCAAGCCAATACTGCCATGCAGGTAGGCATGGATCCCGTACTTGCCGTTGCTGCTAATTCAGTTGGCGGGGTAACCGGTAAAATGATTTCACCACAATCCATTGCCATTGCCTGTGCTGCGGTGGGACTGGCTGGCAAAGAATCCGACCTGTTTCGCTTCACCGTGCGTCACAGCCTGTTCTTCTGTGTGATTGCCGGCCTGTTTACCTTTGTACAAACTTATCTGTTTCCATGGACATTAACCCTGTTTTAATTGTCTGTCGCACAAAAGCCCGCTCAACAAAGCGGGCTTTTGTTTGGTAGCAGCAACATCTATTTTAGCCACCGGTTTTCGCCATAATGCGCACAATTTTGTCCGGTTGCTCATTAAACTCATGTTTTTCCGGTTTCAAATCCACCGCCTGCTGAATCGCAGCTTCCAGCTGTTCATCCGAACAATTTGCCGCCAGTAATGGCTTTAACGCCATACTCTGCTCCTGCCCCAGACACAGATATAAAGTGCCATCAACCGACATGCGTACGCGATTACAGGTAGCACAGAAATGCTGCGAACGTGGTGTAATCAGCCCCAAAGTAAAGCGGCCATCTACACTTTCCCAATATTTGGCCGGCCCGCCCCCGTATACACGCCTGCTTTCATGCAACTGATACTTGGGACGCAGATTTTCAATCAGCTCCAGCAGATTAAAATATTCCAGTTTCCGCCCGCTTACACCCATCGGCATTACCTCAATCAGGCGCAGGATAAAACCATTGGCAATACAGAATGCCACCATATCCTCAATATCACCGGTATTCACCCCCGGCAGCGGCACCATATTAATTTTAATCTGTTCAAAGCCTGCATCCCGTGCTGCCTGCAAACTGTCAATGACGTTATCAAAGCTATCCTTACCGGAAATCTCCTGCACACATTCACGTCGCAATGAATCCAAACTCACATTCAGCCGGTTCAGCCCTGCTTTACGTAAATCTTGGGCAAAACGTTTAAGCTGCGTACCATTGGTGGTTAACGACAAATCTTCTACCCCTGGCAAAGCTGCCAGCCGTGCTACCAGTTCCGGCAGATTCTTGCGCAATAACGGTTCGCCACCGGTTAAACGAAACCGAGACACACCCATGCGGGCAAATGCCCCGGCAACACGCTCAATGTCTGCAAACGACAGCCAGTTAGCCGGCTTTTCAAATTCCGTAAACCCTTGCGGAATACAATAAGTACAGCGTAAATCGCATTTATCCGTTACCGAAATGCGTAAATAATCAATACGTCTGTTGAAGCGGTCAATCAGCATGAGAAAAGTAAGCGCCTGTAAGAAGGAAAATCATTTTAGAAATAAAAAATAAGACAAATATTTGGAATAATTAAAAAAAAGGCTGCATTCTATCCCATTTTACTCCTTAAATCCAATTGCATCAGCAACAGCCATCTGCCACAGAAAGAAAAAACGCGGCATAATAAACGATTATTGATTGACCTATGTTTTTATCATGATTACCGTGATTTATCTGGCACGCTTTGCCGAAGAACTTGGCCTGACGCAGGAACAGCTAGCTCCCAACTTTACCGACAGCGATGCCCTTTTGGCCTATCTGCGCCAGCGCGGTGCCCCATTCAGTGAGGTACTGGCTGCCGGCAAAGTCTACAAAATTGCCGTCAATAATATTATTCAGCATGGCTGCGCTGCCCTTAAAGACGGTGACAGCATAGCCCTGTTGCCACCGGTAACCGGAGGCTGAAATGCAAACTCGAATACAAGTACAAAGCGAAGATTTCGACCTCAACCACGAACTGGCGCTGGCTGAAGCCAGCGCACCAGATTGTGGTGCCGTAGTGAGCTTTATTGGCAAAGTGCGCGGCAACGATAACCCGCAGCAGCCACTCAGCCACCTCTACCTTACCCATATGCCCGAAGTCACCGAGCACGAAATCAGCAAAATCATCGCTCAGGCCGCAGAGCGCTGGTCACTACCCTATGCCTGCGTGATTCACCGCGTAGGCAAACTGCCGGTAGGCGCACAAATCGTACTGGTGCTCACCGCCAGCGGTCACCGCGAACACGCTTATCAGGCCAATCATTTCATCATGGACTACCTGAAAACCGAAGCGCCATTCTGGAAAAAAGAATGTTTTGCCAACGGCCAGCAGCACTGGGTAGAAATGAAACACAGCGACCAGCAGCGTACCCAGTCATGGCAATAGATGCACAGCTTGGCCTGATTGTCCTTGCTGGTGGCCTCGGCACACGCGTTGGCGGTGCCAACAAAGCCTTGCTGCCACTTAACGGCCAACCGCTGCTGGCACATATCCTGCGCCAGCTTGACCGTTGCAGCGAACACATTATTATCAGTGCCAACCGCGATATCGCACAGATACAGAATTATGGCTATCCGGTTTACCCTGATCTGCCCGCGTATGCGCAGATGGGGCCACTGGCCGGTATCATCAGCGCAGCACAGGCCTTACCGGAACACATCGAATATCTGCAAATCGTCCCGTGTGACCTGCCACTATTAAACGCAGACATCATCACCCGCCTGTATCAGGAGCTGCATAAGCAGCCCGAGCTGGATATCGTTTGCGCCGCTGATGCCGGCAATCTGCACCCCGTCGTCTGTCAGATGCGCCGGCGCCACTTGCAGCATATCCAGCAACAACTTAACAGCAGCGGCAAACACAGCGTACGCTCAATTATTCAGCCATACCGCCACGCCATTGTTACTTTTGCCGACAGCACCCCGTTTACCAACTATAACAGCAGCGCAATGTTTACCAGCACGCGCAGCGGAGCAACAACATCATGATGGATTTTTATCAGGGACAGGAAACCCTACTACAACAGGCCAGCCGTATAGTCGACAGCGAAATCGTATCTCTTAATCAGGCTGCCGGCCGTATTCTTGCCCAGCCGCTTATCGCCACTGCCGATGCACCTGCATTCGACAACAGCGCTATGGACGGCTACGCCATCTGCGGACTGGACTGCACCGCATGGCAGCTCACCGGTACCGCGGCTGCCGGTGACACCCAGCAACTCACCCTGCAACACGGACAGGCTGTGCGCATCTATACCGGCGCCGGCATTCCAAAAAATACCGATGCCGTAATCATGCAGGAAAACACCAGCGTGAACGGCGATACCCTTTGCAGCACCCGTGCACCCGCTGCCGGTGACAATATCCGCCGCCGGGGTGAAGAGCTGAAACAGGGTGCTACCCTACTGGAAAAAGGTGCCCTGCTAAACGCACAGGCAATCGGACTGGCTGCCTCACAAGGCGCAAGCGAATTGCAGGTGTATCAGAAACTGCGCGTAAGTGTATTTACTACTGGCGATGAACTGGTAAGCGGCAATAACCAGCTACAGCAGCATCAAATATACGACAGCAACCGCCCTATGCTGCTGGCCAGCCTGAGCGAATATGCGTTTATTGAAATTATTGATGGCGGCATCCTGCCGGATAAGCTCGACATCATCACCGATACCCTCGCCAAGGCCGCAGACAGTAGCCACAGCATTATTATTTCCGGCGGTGCCTCAGTGGGCGACCGCGATTTGGTTAAGCCGGCACTGCAACAGCTAGGCAATATCGAACACTGGAAACTGGCGATAAAACCGGGCAAACCTTTTGGCTGGGGTAATATTAAACAATGCCGTGTTATGCTGCTGCCCGGCAATCCCGTCGCCAGCTTTGTTACCTTCAAACTGCTGGGATTACCGGCACTACAAGCCGCAGCCGGCCACCATATCCTGCAAGCACTACCCGAATGCTATCAGGCCAAAGCTGCCTTTAGCATTATGCCCAATCAGCAGAAACGGCGCGAATTCATGCGTGGTACCATCCGCTTTACCAATAACGGCCCCGAAGTACAGCCATTGGCCAAGCAGGGATCACATATGCTGTCTGGCTGCGTCGATGCACAGGTATTAATCGATATTCCCGCACAAACCGATATTCAGCAGGGGCAATGGTTAACAGTTTATCCCATATAAACAGTTGGTTTACCCAGTAAAGCAAATAAAAAAAGCCTATGTTAAACATAGGCTTTTTTGCGGCATAAAGCAGATGGTGTCAAATCATATTCCCGCACCAATTCACTGCGCCATTTCCCTTGTCGATATAGCCTAACCATTTGCCATTTATAAGCCACACCAAAAATCCGTCTTGTCCGTTTTTCAATTTATCTTCTTTCCCTTTTAGTGTTAAGTTTACCTTACCCTCTAAAAATCATATGAATAGTTATAGTCTGCCCATAAACTTACCTTATAGATAACGATAGCCTTGCTCACTGCTGAGTGCATTACGAAAATGTGTTGCTATGCATACTTTGCGCTTGAATCGACAATACGTTTTATCTTGAAACGCACCCATTATCTGAAACTTTTTTACAAAAAATCAGCTTCTTTTGAATAGCTGATAAAAAAGATGTTTATTATTCTTTTATCACGACTTTACAACTAAATAACCTTTGTATAGAATCAAGCCGCTTTCCTGAATCGTGCTGCTGCAGGAAAACAGTAATTATCCTCTCAAGAAGAGGAGGCCGTTTTTTATTGTTTTCTAGGTGGCAATGATGTCTACATTTACTCGTTTACAAAAACGATTATCCCGACTTGGGATTGAGAGTCATTTTTCTAATAATATCTATACTTTTAATCAACAAAACACCACTGCTCAAGTATTATTACCGCAAGCTTTACCTTTAGAAGAAAAAGCAGTAAAGCAGTTACTGGATTTTGCATCGGTCAACGTACCTAACAGCTTAGGACACGTGTGCGCAGCACGAGCAACGCCCGATTTTCATCCGGGAGCGATTGCACCAGTGGGCAGTATCGTGGCAACAACAGAAGATTTAGTTATTCCGGCAGCCATTGGCACTGATATCAACTGTGGTATGCGCCTTTTGACAACCGGCTTAAGCCATGATGAAGTGAATGAACAAAAATCATCCATTATCGCGCAACTCAAGCGCGTATTATTGCAAGACGAGCGTAATATTCCTGTTACACCGCAATCCTTTCAAGCATTGTTTGATGAAGGCATAGCGGCATGGATAGCGGCATTACCACAACAAGGTTTGTGGCAACACGTCAATTTTAAGCGGCTACTTGCTGAGATTAATCAAATATCAGGGCAGTCATTAATCACAACAGATAGCAAATACGCGCCAGAGGCCTTTTTTGAGTCACGAAGTATTATCCGCCCTGCAAGCTTAGGTACAGTTGGCTCAGGTAACCATTTTGTTGAGTTACAAATTGTTGATGAAATCCTTGATCGACATTTAGCTTATCAAATGGGGTTAAAGAAAAATTCCGTTGTAATAATGATTCATACCGGTTCACGCGATGTGGGATTTTATATTGGCACCCGCTGGCAAGATAAAGCCAAAGCCTTATGGCCAGTAAATGAAAAATATCCAACATCAGGATTATTTGGTTTAGCAGATGAAAATGCACAAAATTACTTGCAGGCAATGGGTGTTGCAGCACGTTATGCATGGATTAACCGAATCGTCATCACCGAATTGATACGTAAAGAATTAATGGCGATTTTTAAACACGATAATAGTCAATTAATCGTAGATATTTCGCATAACATTATTTTACCTGAGCATGGAATGAACATTCACCGCAAAGGAGCCACACCAGCCAATAATGGCGAAATTGTATTAATCCCCGGCTCGATGGGAGACTACTCTTATGTAGCGCTTGGCAAAGGAAATCCAGACTGGTTATGGTCTTGCTCGCACGGTGCAGGCAGAGCAGAAAGGCGGCAATCAATGCGTAGCAAAAAAGTGGCATCTGATAAGGTTGATTTGCCATGGCAATGTATTACCTTAAAAGAGGAACGTTTACGTGAAGAAGCACCTGCCGCCTATAAACCGATTACACCAGTAATCGAAGCCCAAGAAAATGCCGGTTTAATTCAGCCAATAGTAAAACTTAAACCCTGGATTACTTTTAAAGCGTAATCCTACAAACAGCCCAAGCTGTATAGGCTTGGGCTGTTTGTAGGATTAACTGATAAAATTCACAAACTATCGAAATTGATATTAATGAACCTCAGCATAAATAAAATACATCACTAAAAAAATCTGATTGAAATTATTAAATAATTTCTCTCGTATCGTCTTACTATCCTATTGTTTTAGCCTGTATCAATATAAAAAAATTAACTTATTTTCTAACTAAAATTCTGGATAAATGCGGTTAAAAATTTAGTTTGAGTGAAGCTTTACCGTACAAAGGTCTCAATAAAAATCAAAGTGGTTTATACATATGGTAATTTATCAGTACCTGATTTTCTCTGGATATTTTGTTAGCCCGCTTTATTTTAAAACCCCATTTTTTGAAAATTGGCATGGCCACTTTTGAAGCATCTACACTTAATTGTGAAAGCTTTTTCTGGTGGGCCAAGTCAAGCACATGGTCATAGAGTTTTCTAGCTATGCCACGCTTTTGAAAGTCAGGATGCACGTACAGACAGTCTATGTAACCATCATCTCCAAGTTCAACAAACCCCGCAAGGCTTGAACCAAAGATAGCCATCCAAGGCTGAGTGTTATCTAAACGTTCTAACCACTTCTGATAATCTGGTGGTGTTGAGCACCATGCTTCTTGCTGTGCTTTGCTATAAATATCGGTATCAATAGCATGAATAGACGAATGAAACAAATCGCATATTTCAGAGGCATAGAGTGAAGAGTATGGTTTTACTTCGATTTTAGATGCAGCATTACCCAACTTGTTTCCTATTTTCATTATGATTTGCTCTAGCAAGACTTTGCACTTCAATATCGCCAACATTGACAAGGCTGGCTTCCGTACTAATAGCTTCGTGAGTATCCACATCAAATGTGACCAATATTAGTGCAGATTAATCTATGATGGTTGACATGAAAAATATCGAAAATTCCTCTATCTTGTTTGCCAATAAAAAATCCAAGCTTTTAGGATTTGTGCTGTATTTTAGCGGCAATTAGTTTTAAATCCTAGCTAAATAAACCGAGGACTGTAGGCTTAAACAGATGTTTGAGAATGTATTAATGTATTGCTAGTGCAAACAGATAAGTCTAGAAATATTATCACTAGCTAATAATATTGAAGTTTGCTTTAAAGCTTCAGGCTCATCTATTTTTTCTAAATAAATTTTTACCCCTGTACAAACTTATCGTAAACATAATCCCACCTGCCAGAATAAATAAACCTTGGAAAATATCATAAGGATTAGGTATATCTGGCAGAACTTTAGCATACGCCAATGGTAAGTTTATACTTGGGTTATAAGGGTCATAGATTATTTTTTCAGGTGTAAACTGCTTGGAATTCCAACGCCCTGCTGGGATATAGCGCATTGCACCCTTATTGAAACTCAGGCCTTCGCTAAAAACCGGTAAATCACTATTGTTATAAGTTTTATCTCCCGCCTGAAAATAATAGCGAAAATGATAAATGGGGGTACTTATGGATTTACTGGATATATTTTCTGGATGATCATATATCATTTGCCCATCGGTAACGCATTTTTTATGGGTACAATCCAGAGATAACAGATATCTGGCTTTATTTTGCAAGGGAATAAAATGCTTTTGCTTGTTATGAATACTGTCAAGAATACTTATTAGCCCAAGCATAATAAGCAAAAGGCCTATTGCCATGCAAAAAAAATTTTAATGATGGCCAGATTATTCAGGCCACTTATCAATAAATAATCAACCGTTTTATTAAAGCTGTTTAGCTCCTGATTTTTGATTTGAGCTAAACAGCTTGCGGCTGATTTTAGTGTTTCGGTGTTTTACCCATCATTAAAAACGGATTGGCACCACCACGTTGCCAGTCTTCTTGATTTAGCAATATGTCCAGCGCTAAAGAAGCCAAATCATCAGCAATCGGGTCGGCATACTGCTGTTTGGCCAGACGATAGCGCTTGCGATAGGCATGGCAGCTCGGACAACACTCAGCTTCCGCACCAGATAAGGCACCCTCACTGGCCTGTTCGATGCGGTGTACGCCTAAATCGCGGCTATTATCACAGAAACTGCACCGCGCGCGTACGCTATGCCAGCGGCTGTTGCACACGCCACAGCACAGATAGCGCAGGCCTTCAAGTTCACCGTGTCCGATTATCACCGCACCTACGGCATCAGTACCACAGCATGGGCAGAATCCGGGTTCAGACAATGGCTTTACTGCTGTAGCTGCTAAATTCAGCGCAGCATGGGTATAGATAATCTGCACTACGGCGTTTACCCAAATCTGATAATCCTGCTGTGCTACGCCGAGCTGCTGGCCTAATGCCTGCTGGCACAACTGGCTGCGTTCTTCGCTGTCAAGCTGCAATAATTCTTTCCATACCTGTGCGGCTGTTGGTGTCAATTGCTGTTGCAGTAGAGCGTGTAAATCTGTAAACAGGCGGCCAGTTAAATCGTGATTGGCACTCAGTAAGGCTGGAGTAAGCGGAAATTCATCCGTATCTGCTGGCGGCAGCACCCATGCGGCTTCTGCATAGCGCTCCAGCAAGGTTTGCTGGGCATTGCATATGGCAGCAAGAAGCTGTAAATATGGCTGCCAGTCGCTGCTGTCTTCTGCTGCCAGTTCATTCAGGCGCAATGCACGCTGGCTGAAAATATCGGGCTGAGGCTGCTGCCAGAATGGGATATGAAAAAATTCCTGTGCCTGTATGGCTTCTGGTGTTGCTTGTGTTTTCATATATCTATGCTACCTGATAATGGTTGCTCATCGTGATGTGATGGTGCTGATACCATTATCAATGACTAAAATAACCAAGTTTAACTAAAATCATGCATTCTGTCTGGATTTGCTACTGACTATTTTTCTTGTGCTGCTGAAAGCTGATGGCCGTAATATTCGCTGCACAGCGCTTTGTATATACGGATAAGTTATCAGCAGACAATAAAAAAGGTTCAGATGTCTCTGAACCTTTTGATTGCATAGGCTGGGTTATTTAATACCAAGCGATTTTTCGTATTCTCGCGCTTTTTCATCGTCAAAATCATGTTCCCAGCGCGAGATAACTAGTGAAGCCAGTGCATTACCGATTACGTTTACTACAGTACGTCCCATATCCAGAATACGGTCGATACCCAGAATAAAGCCTAAACCTTCTAGCGGGATGGATGTGGTGGCCAATGTAGCAGACAATACTAAAAATGATACCCCGGGCACACCGGCAATCCCTTTGGAAGCCACCATCAGGGTAATCACGATCATTACCTGATCTGTTACAGACAGGGAAATACCGTATAGCTGTGCCAGAAAGATAACGGCAATACTCTGATACAGGGTGGAACCATCCAGATTAAATGAGTAGCCAGTAGGAATCACAAAGCTGGTAATGGATTTCGGCGCGCCATAGGCTTCCATTTTCTCAATCATTTTTGGCAGCGCGGTTTCAGAACTAGAGGTTGAGAAAGCAACAATCAGCTCGTCTTTGAGAATTTTGATAATGGTGAAAATGTTAAAGCGGCAGAAATAAGCCACGCCCCCCAGAATCACCAGCGTAAACACAATCATCGCCAGATAAACAATGAGGATCAGTTTCATCAGTGGAATCAGCGAACCAAAACCGAATTTACTGATGGTAACAGTCATCAGGCCAAACACACCAATCGGCGCATAGCGCATAATCATATTGGTGATTTTAAACATCACATCGGAGATGACTTTCAGAAAATCTGAAAAGAACAGGCGTTGATTGTCAGGTAGTTTGGTTAAACCCAGGCCAAAGAATACACAGAAAAAGATTACTGGGAGAATTTCACCTGAGCTGAGGGAATCAAAGATGTTATGCGGAATCATGTCCAGAATCATTACAACCAGACCATGCGGTTTCTCGGCCAGTGTCTCACTTTTCTGTACATACTGGGTAACACTGGTGTGTTGCAGATTGGAAATATCAATACCGCTACCGGGGTGAAACAGATTACCAAAGAGTATGCCTACACCAATGGCAACGGTGGTGATGATTTCAAAGTACAGAATGGTTTTACCACCCAGTCTGCCCAGGCTTTTGGAATTGCCCAATCCGGCAATTCCCAGAGTCAGGGTACTGAGGATAATCGGCAGCACAATCATTTTAATCAGGCGGATAAAGATATCGCCCATTGGCTGTAATACGTTGACTACCCAGGATTGATAGGTTTTGTAGTACGGGTGTGACGGATCTGAAAAAGTATGCAGATACAATCCTACCGCTACCCCCAAAATCAGGGCAAAGAGAATTTGCCAGGCCAAATTACGGCTATATCGTTTGATAATCGATAACATAGTCGTCCTTACTGTAATTGGTAATATAGTTCTTATTCAAGCTAACAAGCGAAATAAAAACAATAATAATAGAGTATACCCTATTATTTTTTGTTTTAAATATGCGTTAAGGATGAAAAAATTGAGGATGGGTATAAATTACTTGGCGGTTATGGCGCGCAAAACCCACCAGCGTGATATTAGCCTTGTGAGCTAAATCAATGGCATAGGTGGTAGGCGCAGATACGGCCACGATACACCCAATACCGGTTATTGCTGATTTCATTACCATTTCAAAACTAGCGCGACTGGACAATACCACAAAACCCTGCTTCCAATCTACTTTTGCATGCAATCCCCATCCAATAAGCTTGTCTAAAGCATTGTGCCGGCCAATGTCTTCACGCACGGTTACAATCCTGCCAGACGTATCAGCCCACACTACACCGTGAACCGAACCAGTTTGTGCACGCAGCTGCTGGTGTTGGTTAAAATCGGTCAAAGCTCGCCCGATTACGCTAAAGTCGATATGCGTTGTGCGTAATACCGGCTTTAACTCTGGTTGTACTGCTGCCAGACTATCGATGCCACACAGACCGCAGCCGGTACGCCCGCTCATCTGGCGGCGACGGCTTTTAAGGCGGCTAAAAGCAGCACTGGCCAGCTCAATTTCAGCTACGATGCCATGCTGATGTTCACTGATTTCAATGGCGTAAATCTGCTCTGCATTTTCAATAATACCTTCACTCAGGCTAAAACCCAATGCCAGCTCGGCAATATCTGTAGGCGTGGCCATGAGGACAACATGGGATATACCATTATAGACGAGAGCCACCGGGATTTCGGCACTGACATTGTCGCTGGTACTGCTGCACCGTCCGGCCTGTGCCACCCAGACTGTACGGCTTTGTGCGGGTGTATGATTCATGAGGTTTCTCTATCTGCACGCAGGCAGCAACAGGAAAGGCTATCCTGAGCAAAAATTAGGACAGAAAGGAAGATAAAAGTTTAACTGTCTGTATGGCGTTGGCCATACAGACAGAATTACCAGAGGCTATTGGCCTGACTAATCGCTGGTTTGTGAACCAGAATTCTGCTGTGCTCTGGCTTCTTTTTTAGCCATCATTTCCCGATACCAGCGCGGATGATGTTTTTTCGCCCATTCCTGAGTTACTACTCCTTCTACCATGGCAGGAATGGTGCCTTTAATCCACAATGCGGCATAAACATGAATGATGATACCTACAATCAGCAGGATAGCTGAAGCAGAATGCATCAATAAGGCGATTCGCACCACCCAGATGGGGAAATAATCGGAGAAAAACTGCCGCCAGGCAATCAGTCCGCTGAGAAATAACAACGCCATGCTGATGGTCATCAGCCAGAACATGCACTTCTGTCCTGCATTGTATTTGCCGGTATCGCCAATTTCCTTACCCAGCAGTATATGCTTGATACCTAATAACCATGTAAGATCGTCACGCTCAAAAAAGTTATGTTTAAAGTAGCGAAAAAACTGGATAAAAAAGCCCAGAAACATCACTACTCCGATAAACGGATGCAGTATGCGCGCCAGTTGCGGGGAACCGAACACTTCTGTCAGCCAGAAAAAAGACGGATAGAAGAAGCCCAGCCCAGAAATTGCCAGCAGGACAAAACAGCCAGCCACAACCCAATGGTTAAAGCGTTCAGATTTTTTATAACGTTGAATCAATAATTTTTTCATTATGCGTCCCCCTTGTCTTTGAGGATTTCGCCGTCACGATTAAGAACCTGTTCTTCGTGATCATCCGGGCGATTCGGACCAATGGTGATGTAGTGCAGCCAACCTGCAAAAGCGGCAGCAGCAATACCAAAGGCAGCTATTGGTTTGAGCATACTTTTCCACAGTTTGACGGTGGTACTGATATGCGGATTATCTGGCAGACCGTGGTACAGGCTAGGTTTGTCGGCATGATGCAATACATACATGACATGGGTTCCCCCTACCCCCTGCGGGTCGTAAAGCCCAGCATGTTCAAATCCACGCTGTTTTAAATCTTTGATGCGCTCACCGGCCAGAGATTTCATGTCTTCCTTGCTACCAAAATGAATGGCGCCGGTAGGACAGGTTTTCACACAGGCCGGTTCCTGACCAACAGCCACGCGGTCGGAACACAAGGTACATTTATAAGCGCGGTTGTCTTTTTTCGAGATGCGCGGGATATTGAACGGGCAGCCGGAAACACAGTAACCGCAGCCAATGCAGTTTTCCTGATGAAAGTCGACAATACCGTTTTCATACTGCACGATAGCCCCCGGAGACGGACAGGCCTTTAAACAGCCAGGATCGGCACAGTGCATGCAGCCATCCTTGCGAATCAGCCACTCCAGCTTGCCGTTTTGTTCGGTTTCGGAAAAGCGCATGACTGTCCAGCTATCGGCACTCAGGTCGATTGGGTTGTCGTATACGCCATGATTGGTACCGATTTCATCACGAATATCGTTCCATTCAGAACACGCTGCCTGACAGGCCTTGCAGCCTATACAGGTAGATACGTCAATCAGTTTGGCAATTTCAATCGGCTTGCGTGCCTGTGGCAGCGGCGTGAGCTGATTGGTGGCAGAACGACGTTTGATATCTAAAGATTGTAAAGCCATGACTTATTCCCCTCACGCTTTTTCGATATTGCACAAAAAGGTTTTGTATTCTGGTGTCTGTGTGTTGCAGTCACCAACAAATGGTGTGAGTGTATTGATAAGAAACTGTTTTTTCTCACCAACATTTACCCAGCCACCATGCAGGGGAATACCAATCTGATGTACTGTCTGACCATTAATATCCAGAGGACGCAGACGTTTGGTTACCACGGCTTTGGCCTCCACCCAGCCGCGCTTGGTGCTGATTTTAACGGTATCGCCTTTGGCAATGTTTTTTTGTGCGGCCAGTTCTTCGCTGATTTCGACAAACTGTTCCGGCTGAGCAATCATCAGCAATTTCACTGATTTAGTCCAGAACTGGAAATGCTCGGTCAGGCGATAGGTTGTACCCACACAAGGAAATTCATCCTTATGCCCGATGCGTTCTTTAACACTGTCAAACAGGCGTACTGCGGGTGTATTCAGCACTTTCGGGTAAAGCAGATTTTTGCCAACCGGCGATTCAGTTGGTTCGTAGAATGTCGGGAATGGACCATCCACCAGTTTTTTGGTACAAAACAGGCGGCCAACACCCTCTTCATTCATGATAAACGGATTCATATTGGTGTCTGGTGCCTGATCGGCCTTGTAGTCTGCCACATCGGCACCAATCCATTTACGGCCATCCCAGTGAATCAGTACACGTTCCGGGTCCCAGGCTTTACCGGATGGGTCGCAGGAAGCTCGGTTATACAGAATGCGGCGATTTGCTGGCCATGACCATGCCCAGCCCGGGGTATTGCCCAACCCAGCATTGCTGTTATCGCGCCGTGCCATCTGATTGCCGTTTTTAGTCCATGAACCGGCAAAAATCCAGCAGGCACAGGCAGTAGTACCATCATCGCGTAACTGGGCAAAACCATCCAGCTGTCCGCCTTTGGGCACAATAATATTGCCCTGTTTGTCTTTGATATCTGCCAGAGCCCAGCCATTGGATTCCTGTGCCATTTCCTCCGGCGTAGGCGAATGGGCTACTTTATACGGCCAGCTCAGATTAAGAATCGGTTCGGGTGCTTTGCCACCTTCTTTTGCATACAGTGCCTTGATGCGTAAATGCAGCTCGGCCAGAATCTCAAGATCGGCTTTGGCATCTTCTGGCGCTTCGGCTCCGGCATAGTGCCATTGCAACCAGCGTGAAGAATTAACAATAGAACCATTCTCTTCCGCAAAACAGGGCACTGGCAGGCGAAATACGGTGGTTTGGATTGTAGATGGGTCTACATCATGTGCATCACCATGATTTTCCCAGAATGTAGCAGTTTCAGTATTCAGCGGATCCATGACTACCATCCACTTGAGGCGCGAAAATGCTTCAACAATACGATTAGAATCCGGGAAAGAACCCATGGCATTAAAGCCCTGTACCAGCAGGCCATTCATCTGCCCCTGATACATCATTTCGGTCATTTGCAGCACATCATACATTTTGTCCCACTTTGGCAGCCAGTCGTAGCCCCAGTCATTTTCTTTAGTGGCATTCTCACCAAAGAACCATTTGAGCAGGCTAACCATGAATTTGGGCGTGTTGCTCCAGTAATTAAGCTGCCCCGGGCGCAAGGGAGCCGGCGTCTGTGCACTCAAATAATCGGCAAAAGTAGGGTTTTTCTTTTCATTGGGCAAGCTCAGATAGCCCGGCAAATTGGTAGAAAGCAGCCCCAGATCAGACAGCCCCTGAATATTGGAGTGGCCGCGCAGGGCGTTGACACCTCCGCCGGCCATACCGATATTGCCAAGAATAAGCTGAATCATCGCCATGGTACGAATATTCTGCGAACCATAGGTATGCTGAGTCCAGCCCAGTGCATACAGAATTGTTCCAGCCTTGTTTTTTGCTGAAGTGGCGCCCAGAGCCTCACATACCAGCAGAAAATCCTTAATCGGTGTGCCGGTAATTTTATGCATCATCTCCGGTGTGTACTGGGCATAATGTCGCTTCATTACCTGCCAGACACAGCGCGGATTTTCTAAAGTTGGGTCTACTTTGGCATAGCCGTTTTCATCCAGCTCATATGTCCAGCTGGCATTATTGTAGACAGCGCCACCTTTGGCGCCTTTCGGAGCTGCTTTAGGTGCAGGGCTGCCGTCTTCAGTGGTGTAATCAGCATGCCCGGAAAACAGGCCTTCATGAAACCCGTAGCCATCGGCCACAATAAAAGAGGCATTGGTATAATTTTTAACATAATCCCATTGCACTTTATTGTTTTTAATTAGCCAGTTAATTACCGCACCAAGAAAAGCGATATCCGTACCGGAACGAATAGGCAGATAATGGTCGGCCACGGACGCAGTACGGTTAAAACGCGGGTCGCACACAATCAGTTTGGTGCCCTTGCGTTTTTTAGCTTCAATAACCCATTTAAAACCAACGGGATGCGCTTCCGCAGCATTGCCACCCATTACCAGAATAAAATCTGCATTCTGGATATCAGTCCAGGTATTAGTCATGGCACCACGGCCGAATGTAGCGGCCAGCGCCGATACAGTGGGACCATGGCAAACTCGTGCTTGCGAATCGGTACCAACCAGTCCGAGTGAGCGCATGAATTTTTGCGTCAGGATACCGGTTTCATTGGAGCTAGCAGAGGCACACAGCATGCCCAGACTTTCCAGCCGGTTTACGGTAACACCATCAGCATTTTTTTCAATCAGATTGGCATCGCGCTCGTCTTTAATCAGACGCGCAATGCGGTCCAGCGCCTCATCCCAGCTAATGTCTTTCCATTCACTACTGCCCGCTTCGCGTACCTGCGGATGCAGCACGCGGTTTGGGCTGTTCACAAAGTCAATCAGTGAGGCACCTTTAGGGCACAGACTGCCACGGCTAACCGGATGGTCTGGGTCTCCTTCAATATGAAAGATTTTCTTTTTGGCGTTTATTGCCCCGTCACCCAAGCTATACAACAACGTACCACAACCAACTGAACAATACGTGCAATTATTGCGTGTTTCTGTTGCCCGTAATAATTTGTACTGGCGGACTTCAGCAAAGGCAGTGGCTGGCGCCATGCCCATGACTGCCAATCCTGTGGCGCCGGCACCTGCTGCGGTAACCTTGAAAAACTGGCGTCTTGTCAGGTTCATGTTTGATGGTTCCTAATTTGATGGTTTCCTAATGATGAAATTATTTTTATTTATTGTAGAGAATTTAATCTCGTACAGCATTACTAAATATGCTAGAAATTTTATTAATACTAACATTTAACTCCATTATAATACCCTAATTTAAACTATTATATAATTTTATCTGTATTTTTTAATATAAATAAATAGTCTTAATTTTCATTCAAAACCTTTATTTACCTGATGCAGAGATTGTTTTTAATTAAATAAAGTTCTTATGGCACTGGCAAAAAAATTGAATTGATTACTCAGTAAATTATTGTGTTTGCAAATTAAAATATTGTATACAGTCTGATTTATTATTATTTTTTACCTTCTATATCATATACAGCTCTTAGATGTTTGCATGACTGGTTTTCGTTATATAGTAAGGTATATTTCGTAGCTATTTTCCCTTATAATCAGCTCAGTTTAACCCTACCGAAATAACAATGCATTCTAACCGAGGATAAAACGTGCGTCATAAGTATACCCGCCTGAGTGCCCTCATCACCATAATCAGCCTATGCATGGTAAGTCATTATTCATTTGCTGCCAGTATCACTGTCTCGGCCGCAGCCAGTCTTACCAATGCATTCAATGACATTGCCAAGGCATACCAGCAGCAATATCCGCAGGATAAAGTTCTGCTCAATTTTGGTGCTTCCGGTTCCCTGCTACAGCAGATGCAAAATGGTGCCCTGGTAGATGTATTTGCTTCGGCAGACCAGCAGACGATGGATCAGGCTCAGGCCAAAAATCTGGTGCAGGCACAAGACAGAGTTAATTTTGTGAATAACACGCTGGTATTGATTACGCCAAAAAAAAGTGGTGTAACCGTACATAGTCTGAAAGACTTACAACAAAATGGTATTAAACATATTGCACTGGGTAATCCGGCTTACACACCTGCCGGCCGCTATGCGCAGGCTGCAATGGAACGGGCGCAGGTATGGAGTCAGGCTCAGCCTAAAATTGTTAATGTAAACAACGTGCGTCAGGCATTAGATTATGTAGCCAACCAGTCTGCCGAAGCCGGTTTTGTCTTTGGTACGGATGCGGCTATTATGCCGGATAAGGTTAGTGTGGCCGCCACCATCCCCACCAGCAAACCAATCAGCTATCCTATTGCCAAAACTGTAGCCAGTAAGGAACCGGCTGCGGCCAACCGTTTCGTCCGCTTTATCTGCTCAGCCCAAGGCCAGCAGATTCTTAAACGTTACGGTTTCCAGAGTGCACACTGAACATAATTTCTGCCGGCAGTTATCGCCCTTAACTGCCTGAATATTTCATTTCAAGGAGAGATAATGGCTGCGGCCTGGATTGCCCTTGCCCTGTCACTTAAAATTGCCCTGTGGGCCACAGCCATCAATCTGGTTCTCGGTGTAGGCATTGGCTACGTACTCGCTCGCAAGGCTGTGTGGGGACGGGAGCTGATTGATACCATCCTTACCCTGCCAATGGTGATGCCGCCCACGGTACTGGGCTATTATCTGCTGGTATTGATTGGTAAAAATGGCTTTATCGGCCAATGGTTACAGCATTATCTGGGTATTAATCTGATTTTTACCTGGCAAGGTGCTGTAATAGCAGCCACCGTGGTATCGTTTCCACTGATATTTAAACCTGCGCGTGCTGCATTTGAGAGTCTGGATCCTCAACTGGAACAGGCTGCCCGTGTTTTGGGTATCAGCAATGCCGGTGTTTTTCTGCGTATCACCCTGCCACTGGCATGGCGCGGTATTCTGGCCGGCGTATTACTGGCATTCGCTCGCAGCATGGGCGAATTCGGCGCTACGCTGATGGTGGCTGGCAGCATCCCCGGGCAAACGCAAACACTTTCGATTGCCGTATATGAAGCAGTACAGGCCGGCGATGACTATCTGGCCAATATACTGGTGCTGATAATATCTGTGGTATGCATTCTGATATTACTGCTTACCAGCAAACTTTTATCCGGCAAAGTACCTATGCACAATCTTAAATAATCCAATGCCAGAATCACAGAATAATGCTCCCGCTTTTGCATTGCTTTGTTTGTGCCTGTTTTTAATTCAGCCAGTGGTTTTATGTTAGATTTCAATTTCCAGAAAACCCTCCAGCGTACTGACGGCAGCCAATTTACTCTGGACATCCGCCTGTCCAGCCAAGCGCCACGTACGGTAATTATGGGTGCCTCCGGTAGTGGAAAAAGCCTGATGCTAAAAGCCATTGCCGGCTTGCTGACTCCGGCACAAGGCCATATTATTATTAATGGGATAACCCTGTTTCAGGCACCACATCTCAATCTCAGCCCGCAGCAACGCAAACTGGCCTATGTTTTTCAGGATTATGCTCTTTTCCCGCATTTAAATGTGCGCCAGAACATTGCCTGCGGTATCCGTCATGGCTTATTCAATCCGCGTAAACGCAGCCGTTACACAGAAGTCGAACATTGGCTGGCAGCCATGCACCTCAATGCCGTGGCCGAGCAGTATCCGGCACACTTGTCTGGCGGCCAGCGCCAGCGTGTGGCACTGGCACGGGCACTGATTGCAAGGCCGAGTGCCATTCTTCTGGATGAACCATTTTCTGCACTGGATACCCAGCTACGCGCACAAATGCGTACAGAACTGGCTAATTGGCAACAACAGCTAAATTTACCGATGCTACTGATTACCCACGACCCCGCAGATGCGGCTGCTTTTGACGCTCAAATCTGGCATATGGATAATGGGCGTTTATATTCAGCTCCCCGAAGCAGCCGCCATCATGAATGAATTCAATCTTGATACTGAACTGATTCCTACCATTAACGGCCAGCGGATTGGTAACAGCAAACGGATTGCCCTACTCGAAAATATTCAGCGTTTCGGCTCAATTACTCAGGCGGCCAAAGCTGTCCCCATGAGTTATAAAGCAGCCTGGGATGCCATAGATGCACTAAATAATCTGGCACCGCAACCTTTAGTATTGCGTCAGACTGGCGGTCAGGGTGGCGGCAACAGCGTCTTAACCGCCTTTGGTGAAGCCTTTTTAAATTATTACCACACCATGCAGCAACGCCACCAGCAGTTACTGTCGCAACTGCACAGTAATGCCGACCCGAACCATTATGGCTTATGGCAAAAAATGAATCTGGATTTAAGTGCCGATAATCAGCTTGCCGGCATTGTAAGCCAAATCATTGATGGAACAGTAAATAATGAAGTTCATCTGCGTTTAAGCAGCGGGCAGGAACTGGTGGCGATGCTTACCCGACACAGTTGTGAACAGATGGAGCTGGCGGTTGGTGTTGAAGCACTGGCACTGATTCAAGCTTCTGCCATTATGCTTGCCCGCCCTGACTCCAACTTACTTATATCTGCACGCAATCAGCTTAGCGGGAAAATACGCTATATCGATACAGGCGCAGTTAATAGTGTTATTACTGTCGATTTAGGTGCAGCACTTAGCCTGACTGCTAGCATTACCCGCAACAGTGCCGAAAATATGCAGCTGGATACCGGTGATGAAATCATACTGTTAATCAAAGCACCAGGCATTATTCTCGGGCGCCTGCGCTAAACCGGCACGTATTGCCCTGTTGATAATCCACTATACCCAACCAAGCAACCAATAAGCACGCAAAGTCTAATCCAGCTACTGCCTGAAAATACTGAAGCCAGAATAACCATACTATTCAGTATCAAATTATTCTGGCTTATACTAATGCACGATAGCCAAGCTATTTGCGGCCTGTGCATATTATCCCTTTGATTTAATCTGTCTTTTTAAGCCGCAAATACATTGTAAACCCTACATATATGTATTTTAATAATATTTAGTAAAATTTATTCAAAAAAACCATTTATATCATTTCATCACAATATATTAATAATTAATACCAATTATTATATTAATTGTGCCTGATGTATTGCTTAACCAAAAGTCTGAAATATTATTTTAAATCTTGATTTATCCAAACCAGCAATCCCCTCCTAATGCATAACCATACTCATAACAAGGATTGCTATTTCAAGCCAAACCAGAATCAGACAATACCAAACATACAGTATATTTAGCCCTAGCGCAGGATCACCTCATCTGCCAGTTCATTTACGCCCGCATGTGTACGCGGAAAATGCTGCACCAGTAATTCAGTCAGCTCATCCAGCCCAGCGCTCAAACCGGCCATATAATGCTGTTGCTGAAATGCCTGCGTTATGTGATTGCATATCTGCTGCCACAGCGCCATGTCGACACAGGCATTCATACCGCGGTCTGCAATGATTTCCACCGCGCGATCTGCAAACAGCACATAAACCAGAATGCCACTTTTTTCCGCAGTATCCCAAATGCCTAAATGGCTGAACCAGTACTGCGCCCGCTGGCGTGCCGTTACGTGGTGGCACAGACTGGCGGTATTAAGGCTGGATTCGATCACAAACCGCAGTTGTCCGGTATGGCGCTGTTCCGACCGCGTAATCTGTTCAGTGAGCTGTTGTAGTGCCAGTGTTGGAAAATAAATACTTACCCGCTGGCGTGGATGTGTCCAGTGACGCCAGAGCCGTGGCCATAACCCCATACTCAGTTTATTTGTACTCATACAGTCCATTCTTTCCTGTATATTTGATTCAATATGGTAGCACTACAAGTTAATTTAAGAGTGTATGTAGTTTGATTTTCTAAATCAATACCATAATAATTATACAAATATTTATACAGATACAGGTTTCCCCAATCAAAAATACTGATTCCACTGTTTTGCCTGTTACTGCTTTGTACATTTCCAGTTCTTGCCACACTGATGAAAAAAAGAGTGTATTTTATTTAAAAGATATAGATATTATCTTTAATGGCACAAGATAGCATATATTTTTCGTGATTGTACCGAATCGAAACTATTTATAGTTCAAACAGTTTATATTAAAAAACAGAGATGTATGCAGTGAGGTAATCCATTATGTCTGGGATGAAAACCTGCATATAATCAGAAACGCATTTGCCAGATTTATCTGTCGGAAACGAAACAGCCCTTTAAAAAATCCTTATAAACTGTGTATGGCATATTAAACTTAGCACCAAGTAGGTACCCGCAAGCGGCTAAACAAAGCCGCGCAACTGTTTTACATAGGCATATGCAGCCTGTATACGCTGAGTATGCTCGGTTGCCCGCTGCATCTCCGTAGCTGATAACTTCTGTTTGACCAGTTTATCCGGATGATATTTATTCATCAGACGGCGGTATGCCTGTTTGATTTCATGCACACTGGCCTTTGCCGAGATTCCCAGTACCTGATAAGCATCATCATGCTGTTCCCCAACCGGCGGCGACTGTCTGTGACTCTGCTGCTGTTGACGATATTGCTGCTGTTGTTGCCGCGACTGTTGCCGGCGCTGCTCATAGCGCTCACGCTGGCGCTGCTGTTTCCATTGCTCATTTGTCTGCCAGTAATGGCGATATTCATTACTCTGCCCACGTACTGTCTGGCTGGCAAAAATCAGCATTTGCGCATAGGGAATACGGAACTCATCCGCTATAATGTTCAAAATGTGCCGCTCATTCTTATGCAGCCGGCCATCTATCAGCGCAAATTCGAGCATATGTTTACAAAACAGCATCAAAGCGCGCTTGTCATGACTATAGGCACGATATAACTGGCCAAGCCGTGCTCTGAGCGGATAATTTGGCATCTGTCCCATATTGAAAGCATAGCGCACCAGTACTTCCATTTCTGCGTCCAGCTGCAATTTTTTAGTCATTGCATAAACATGCGACCGGTCTTCCGCAGAAACATGTCCCTTGGCAATGCAAACTTGTCCGGCCACCTCAAACAATACCGCTATATATAGATTTCCATCTGTAGCAATAGATGCTTCAGTACCATCATCTATGATATGCACTGCATAAAGATAAAACAGAAGCAGTATTACCAGCACAACATCCAGTAACATGCCCCCAATACCAAAACGCAAGGGTAAATACCACAACAGCAGAAAACAAATACCAAGCCCGATTTTAGACATGTATGCCTACCAGAAAATAAAACACATAGTCCATGTAACAAGATAAATAACTATACTATAAATTAACTCGGAATTTGATAAATAATCAGCGTTTTATACCCATCCTGATTCATTTTGTCCAAAAAATTACCAGTTGCCGGAGGCTCCTCCGCCACCATAGCCGCCGCCCCCACCACCAAAGCCGCCACCGGAACCACCGCCTCGTCCCCAAAAATCATCGTTTCCATTATTATTGTAGCCACCAATAAATACATTACCGGCAAAAATAAAAGTCACTACAAATGACACAATAGCAATGATTATTGTTATAAACAGGTTCCAGCCAATGTACCAGCCTAGTGTTAACACCAGAAAAGCAACGATAGCACTGCCCAGTGTATTACCAAATATATTTTTTAAAAAGGCACCCGCTATAAATACCAGAAACATCGCTTCTATTAACATAGCGGTAAAACTGTTGGTTTGCTGAAGCTCTGGCTGCTGTACTGCTGGCAGTTTCTCACCTTTAATCAGTTTTTCCAGTAAATCCACTGCCTGTCGCACACCACCATCTGCATTATTCGCGCGCAACTGTGGTCGCAGCACATCATCCAATATACGTTTAGCATAAACGTCAGGGATAGCACCCTCCAGCCCACGCCCGGGAGCCAGAAATGTTTTGTGTTCATCACGCACCAGCAACAACAGTACGCCATCATCAATTCCCTTGCGCCCGGGTTTCCAGGAATTCATCACTCGAGTAGCGTAATCAAACGGTGTTTCCGGTGCGATGGTTGGTACAGTTAATACCACAATCTGACTACCCCGCTCGCGACTGAATGCCTGCAATTGTCCGTTTAAATCTTCACGGGTATCTGGCTGTAACATATTGGCTGTATCCATTACCGGAGCAGTCAAGGCCGGTACTGGTGCCAGATTTTCAGCAGCCGATGCCAGCAAGGCAAAGCAACAGCCCAGAAGCAATAACAATAAATTGCGGGCAGATAAGCGGATTGTATTCATGATTTTCACCTTGTTGCTGTGCATGCAGAATTCATGCCGGCCAAACGGTTTCTGGCTGTAAACAAATATTTGTGCCATATTGTGGCCACTAAACCAGCGATAGCACAAGTTAAACAGAAATCAGCAAACAGTATCTGAGTATTCAGACCATCTGCTTACATTCATGCATGGCCGGTTTATACTCGGGTAAGCAATACATCTTTTATACCAGAACAATTTTGCCATAAAAACAGAGTAGCGGTATTTGCAACCGAATTACGTAAAATACAGAATTTAATTAAATTTTAGACAGCCTTATTGGATAAAGACCATTCAGAAATACAGCAATACCGGTAAAAATACCTATTTTGATAAAGATGTTAATACTACTGCTGCTACCCGTCTTAAGACTAACCTACAACACCACAATTAACCTATAAGATACGATATTGGCTGTTTGGCATATACCAGCAAAGACGCTTGCTGGCTAACAAGCAGATGCTGCTACAAGACATTTGTGGCGTACCAGTAAGATTTAACTTTTAATTGAGTAAATTTTTACTCACATCGCCAGTGGTTAAAAACTCTGCGAATACATGGATAACCATAGCAAAATTCCGAACAGTAGAGCTAGCTGCATAACAATCCCCAAGCATATAAGTCATTCCTCGGGGTGCCTCAGGATTGTTAGGCGCCGCAGGATTATAAAATGTTCTGACATCATAACCCTCTTCAGTTTCTTCACCCAGTAATACCATATAAGTCTGAATATCAGTCTCATGATTATCTGAATACAAAGTTATTTCCATACCAGATGAAGTTGGTTTACTTTTCGACTGTTTCCACAGACTCAGAAAGCCATTATTGGTTCTCAAAATTTCAAGGTACTGTTGCATCTGCTCCACAGTAGGGTTTTCAATTCGGGGGAGATAAACTTTATCCATTCGTCTGAAAAAATCCAACCAGCCTTTTCGTTTCCTGTCAAAATAAAATCCATCCAATTTATATACATACATTGTTTTTCACCGTTATTTATTCTAAAAATATGTGGATTAATATTGAAACAACTGGCTGTTATCAAACTGACAGGCATCATTATAAATAGCTCATCATACGCATAGCCAGAAATTTAATGACACCATAACCAGACAGTTAATAGCGCAACTGAATTATATTTCGCAACAACCAAAATTTTGCCTGAATATGCAAGATTGAATGCTATCGAACTGGTACAAGCTGCTTTACTGCACACGAAAAGCCGATTTTGTGATGATTTGACAGAGAAACAGCCAGTTTATACAAACTGGCTGTTTGGTATTGAAATGAACAATCAGGCAGATAACAAAACTAGAATTCTACCTGTGGTGCCTGTTTCACGGCAGCTTCATTTTCCGGTACAAAGTTTGGCCGCACATGCATACCGAAAATTTTGGCAGTAATATTATTCGGGAAAGAACGCAATGTAGTGTTATATACCTGCACCGTCTGAATATAGCGGTTACGCGCCAGCGCGATGCGATTTTCCGTACCTTCAAGCTGTGCCTGCAAATCACGGAAGCTCTGGTCGGCTTTCAGGTCGGGATAATTTTCACTAACCACCAGCAAACGGCTTAAGGCACTGCTTAGATTACCCTGAGCCTGTGAAAACTGGTGCATTTTCGCTGGATCATCTGCATCGCTGCTGGTCATGTTCAAACTGCCAACACGTGAACGGGCATTAGTTACCTCGGTTAAAACCTGCTGTTCATGTTTGGCATAGCCCTTAACCGTATTCACCAGATTGGGCACCAGATCGGCACGACGCTGATACTGATTCAGCACTTCCGACCACGCCGCATTAGCCGCCTCATCCTGCGACTGCATCGTATTATAGCCACAGCCACTCAGGCTCAAGGCCAGAATAAATATGCTCAGCCAGCCCATTAACCGTTTGTACATTGTAAACTCCCGTGGGTATTATTGTGTCATTTTAACATGTTATCGTGACTTTTTACGTCATAATTAGCGCAATCTTATATACCTTAAGCTATAATTAATGCAAAATAATAAAAATCATTTTAACCAAACTGTAAAGGATGTTATATGTTTCCAGAATATCGCGACCTGATTACCAAATTAAAGGCGGAAAATAATCATTTTGCCAATATATTTGAAGAACACAACCGACTGGATGACAAAATTACTGGTCTGACTAATAATCCTGTTACCAGTGGTCTGGATAATCTAGACGAGCTGAAACGGGAAAAATTACGTCTGAAAGACGAGATTTATGCCATGCTGCGTGAAGCAGACGGTAAAGCCTGATATATAGTTAAGCCAGTAAAAAGCCCTGCTTCTGGCAGGGTTTTTTACTGGCTTAACTATTTCTGCAACAGAGCATTAAACCGCTGCTGTATGACGGCAGGAAAAGAAACTGCCTTATTGCTTTGCTGGTCGAAAGCCACAAATGCAACCTGTGCCTGTACTACTGTCTGGCCAGTATTTTTCAGCGTGATAATCTGGCTAACTTCCACTTTACGCGGCTGCACCCGGCTAAAAGCGGTAGTAATCAGCAAATCATCACCAAAACCGGCGCTGCGCCGGTAACTGATATTGATATTAATCACCGCCATACCACAGCCGGCAGCAGTAAACAGCGGTGTTAAACCAGCTTCATCAAAATAGTGCCAGCGTGCCTCTTCCAGAAATTCCAGATAGCGCGCATTGTTAACATGCCGGTACACATCCAGATGAAAACCACGCACCCGAATTTCAGTCTGATGCCCGTGTAGCGACAACTGATTTATTTTTGTGTGTGAATCCTGCATATGCTGAATTATTCCACCACAGTCCAGCCAATGGTTCCATTTGCACGCAACGGTATCAGGCGCTCATGGCCATATGGAAAGTATGGTGGTACTGTCCGAGTGCGTTTTACCAGTGTGATTGTATCCGTATTCGGAGCCAGACCATAAAAACGCGGGCCGTTTTCAGCAGCAAAAGCCTGTAATTTATCCAGTGCGCCGGCTTCTTCAAATGCTTCTGCATACAGCTCAATAGCTGCAAAAGCACTAAAGATGCCCGCACAGCCACAGGCACACTCTTTACTGGCCTGTGCATGAGGAGCGCTATCCGTGCCCAGAAAAAATTTATGTGCCTGCGCACCATTAACAGCCTGTAGCAGTGCCTGTCGATGGGCTTCACGCTTCAATACCGGCAAACAGTAATGGTGCGGCTGCATTCCGCCCACCAGCAAGGCATTGCGGTTATAAAGTAAATGCTGTGGTGTTACCGTAGCAGCCACATTATCACTCGCTTCAGCCACTAGCTGTGCTGCTTCTGCGGTAGTAATATGCTCAAACACCAGTTTCAGACTGGGCAGACGCTGCAATAATGGTTGCAACAGCTCATCAATAAATACCGCCTCACGGTCAAAAATATCGATTTCACTTTTGGTTACCTCGCCATGTACCAGTAGTGGCAAGCCTACTTCGGCCATGGTTTCCAGTACGGGTAACAAAGCCCATAAGTCACTGACTCCTGCCGCAGAATTAGTTGTCGCGCCAGCAGGATACAGCTTGCATGCGATGATACCTGCTGCTTTGGCTTCGCGGATAAGTGCCGGTGTGGTCTGGTTGGTCAGGTATAAGGTCATCAGTGGCTGAAAATGGCTATCAGCCGGCACTGCGGCCAGAATACGCTCACGATAGGCCATTGCTGCTGCAACGGTGGTTACCGGTGGTTTCAGATTAGGCATAATTACGGCACGCCCCATCTGTCGTGCACTGAATGGCACTACTGCTTTTAAAGCCGCACCATCACGTACATGAAGATGCCAGTCATCGGGTCGGGTTATGGTGAGAGTCTGCATCTGCATCCATTTCATTAACAGGCTGTTACACTGCTTAAAAAGACAATTGATTAAAGTACTACTCTACCGTCGTTCCTATATCCAGAACCGACATATCAACTAAAAAGATGTTGTGAATAATGGTATTAAATCACAGCCAGACTGGCTTTAACGGTGTTTTACCCACATTATGATTACATCGTCATCCCTGTTTTGCAGATGCAGCAATTCATGCCCGGTCTGGCGGCAGAAAGCGGCAAAATCATCCGGCGCACTTTTATCCGTTGCCAGTACCTGCAATACCTGCCCGGCATCAAGCGCGGCCAGCGCTTTTTTGGCACGCAGAATCGGCATGGGGCAATTCAGGCCGATAACATCAAGAGTAGCATCACTATGTGGTTCGCTCATAAACAGCCCATCACAGATTATTGTAAAATATGATTATACAACGTGCATGCAAGAGACCAAATATTCTCTTTGCTAAACCGCCTCATCCACGCCAATAATAATCACAACATTGCATCCGCCAGATAGATTCTGGTTGGATAATGTTACGTTAGCCTTTTACACACACCACCTGCCGCAAGCGGTGCACAATCTCTACCAGCTCATTCTGTGCCGTCATGACAGCATCAATATCTTTATAGGCCATCGGAATTTCATCAATCACACCGGCATCCTTGCGGCACTCCACATGTGCAGTGGCCTGAATCTGGTCAGCAATACTAAACTGTTTTTTGGCTGCGGTGCGACTCATCACTCTTCCAGCACCATGCGAGCAGGAACAGAAACTGTCTGCATTGCCCAAACCTCTGACAATATAACTCTGTGCCCCCATCGAACCGGGAATAATGCCCAGCTCGCCTGTTCGCGCTGAAACCGCGCCCTTGCGGGTAATAAAAACCTCAGAGCCAAAATGCTGCTCTTTCTGCACATAATTATGATGGCAGTTCACTGCGGCCAGATGTGTGTTAAAGGGCTTGCTGATTACCTTACGTAACGCCGTAATCACATTGTGCATCATGGTTTCGCGGTTTAAGCGCGCAAACTCCTGTGCCCAGTGTACGGCTGAAACATAATCTTCAAAGTGTTCAGTGCCTTCACGCAGATAAGCCAGATTTTCATCCGGCAGATTCTGGATATGCACCTGCATATCCTTTTTCGCCAGTTCGATGAAAAAAGTTCCAATGGCATTACCAATGCCGCGTGAACCACTATGCAGCATTATCCACACCCGCTCGGCTTCATCCAGACAGATTTCAATAAAGTGATTACCGGTACCGAGCGTGCCCAGATGGCGATAGTTATTAGTATTGAGAAATCGCGGATATTTGGCGGTAAGCTGCTCAAATCCCGGCAGCAGTTGCTGCCAGTACTGATCAACCACTGAGGGTGGATTCTGCCAGCTACCCTGATCGCGGCCACGATGTCTGGGTGTTAGCCCGTGTGGTACTGCTTTTTCGATTTCCTGCCGTAGCGCCAGCAAATTATCCGGTAAATCAGCCGCCATCAGTGAAGTCTGCACCGCCATCATGCCGCAACCAATATCCACACCCACTGCGGCCGGAATTATTGCCCCAAGTGTAGGAATAACGCTGCCAATAGTGGAACCTTTCCCCACATGTACATCAGGCATAACCGCAATGTGCTGGAAAATAAATGGAAGTTGTGCAGTTTTAATCAGTTGCGCTTTGGCTTTTTCATCTACCGGCACACCTTGGGTCCACATTTTAATTGGTTTGGCCTGTTCCGCTTGCAGTAGATTATATGTTGTCATTTTACCCCCTTGTTAATGCTGTATTTTCATTAATCTGGTTAATACAGACTGGCCACCCATTCCTAGCAAACATATAGCATATTTTCGGAGTATGGTTACCAATTGGCAAAACGTGCCAGTACTATTAACCAAACAGTTACGATACAGCCATGATATGCACCAATCATAGCTGAATAAAGTTTAATTATTTAAGTATTGGTATCGGACAGATTGAATAGCGTGCCTGTTCAACCGCTGCCTTTAAAACCCGCAGCCAGACTATTAAGGTTATCCGATAATGCGAGCATAACCGCTTCAATTCTGTGCCAGCGCCAGCATTTCACTGGCATGATTACGCGTGGTATCGGTAATGGTTTCACCGCCAAGCATACGTGCAATCTCATCCACACGGCCAGCAGATGTTAAAACCTTTATCTCGCTAACCGTCTGCCCTTTGCTGCTGTGTTTGCGTACCTGCCAGTGCTGCTGCCCGCAGGCGGCTACCTGCGGTAAATGGGTTACGGCCAGTACCTGACGGTTTTGTCCCAGACTACGCAAGGCGCGGCCGACAACATCGGCCACAGCACCACCAATGCCGGTATCAACTTCATCAAAAATCAGCGTGGGTACTGCATTGTACTGGCTGGTAACCATTTGCAGCGCCAGACTGATACGTGCCAGTTCACCGCCGGAAGCCACCTTGCTCATGGCGCGTAAAGGCGTTCCCTGATTAGCCGCCACCTGATACTGTATCTGTTCCAGACCATGCAAAGACGGTGAGGCGCTTAAAAGCTCAATATGAAAGCGTGCACCCTGCATGGCCAGATTCTGCATGTGGGCAGTGGTTTGCTTCGCCAGCTTTTTGGCCGCCTGATGACGCCTGGCTGATAACTGCTGGGCTGCCTGCATGTATTCATTTTTGCGCTCGGCTACCCGTGCATGTAATGCTTCAATATCGGCAGATGCCTCCAGTTCATTCAAAGCGGCTTCAACCTTGGCCAGTTCTGTAGGCAGTTGCGGCGGTTCCAGTCGGTATTTGCGCGCCATGCTCATTAATTCCTGCATCCGCTGTTCCTGCTGTGCCAGCAGATTTTCATCTGTTTCAACACTGGCACTGGCGTCGCGCAGATAAGCACTGACTTCCCCCAACTCAGCTTCTACTGATTCCAGCAATGTCACACTATCGGCAAAGGCAGGCGCAGCTTTGGTCAGTGCCGCCAGTTGCTGCCGGCAGTGATACAGACGGCTTTGCAGGCCATCATCACCATTAAGTATTTCATCCACACTGGCTGCTGTTTGCAGAATATCTGCCGCATGCACCAGTGCATCATGACTCCGGCTGAGATTTTCCCATTCATTTTCCTGAAGATTCAATGCACTGAGTTCATCAAAGCGCCATTGTAACCGCTCTCGTTCAATATTCAGGCTTTCGGCCTGAGTTTGCGCTTTTTCCAGCTCACGTTCTGCATCATGCCAGCGCTGATAGGCCTCGCGTACCCGCGCAACTTCCTTATCCGCACCAGCAAAAGCATCCAGTAAAACACGTTGTGCTGCTTCACTGTTTAAGGAGTGATGGGCATTCTGGCCATGAATATCAATCAGCAATTCGCCAATCTGGCGCAGCTGGCCAAGCGTAACTGCCTGATTATTGATGAAGCTGCGGCTTTTGCCTTTCACGTCGATTATGCGGCGAATACTCAGCTGCGTTTCGTTTTCATCCAGCAACCCTTGCTCCTGTAATAGCGCACATGCCTGCGGCACATCGCCAACATCAAACAGTGCGGATAACTGGGCTTCTTTGGCGCCATGGCGAATCTGCCCGTAATCAGCTTTATCACCCAGCAACAGGCCTAAAGCGTCCAGCGTAATCGATTTGCCCGCACCGGTTTCACCTGTCAGCACAGTAAATCCGCCTTGAAAACTCAGATTCAGTTCATCAACTATCACAAAGTCACGCAAAGACAACGCCAGAAGCATAAACAGCCTTTCTTAAAGAAAGCATTAATGATTTATGCCTGATTTTAGTATTTTTTTAGGAAAACAGGAAACTATTTTTTAGAAAAAACTAAAATTATTCAGGATAAATTTCGATTTTATTAATTTTTCACCACAATTTTCTCATAATTGCTGAAATGGTACTTCTTACCCGATATGCAAAGCCGGCCACAAAAGCCCTCAAAGACAGATTGATTTCTGATGGTGTAAGTATTATGTGTGTCTGTCACCAGACGCTTATACAAGCTGGTCACCCCAATGTAGTTTCTGGCGCAGGGTTTTGTAATACTGGTAATTAACCGGATGGAGAATCCTGAGAGAATTACGATAACGATTGATACGGATTTTATCCATAGTATGCAAATCAAAAAATGCCTGCCCATCAAAATGGGCACGTGCATCACTGCCTTTGGTAATCAGTACTTCGATTTCACTGGTATCACTGACAGCGATCGGCCGATTCGACATCGACTGCGGGCAAATGGGTACCAGACTGAAGGCACGCAAGGTTGGTTGCAGAATCGGACCGCCAGCAGCCAGTGCATATGCAGTTGAGCCTGTTGGAGTAGACACAATCAAACCATCTGAGCGCTGAGTGTAGACAAATTCTTTATTGATAAAAACTTCAAATTCAATCATCTGCCCCAGTGCGCCACGGCTGAGCACCACATCGTTCAATGCCAGCGAATGATAAACCTCCCCACCGGCGCGTACTACGCTGGCTTCCAGCAAAATGCGTTCTTCCGGCAAGTATTTTCCGGTAAGCATGCCGGACAGTTCGGTTATCATTTGTGCTCGGGGTACCTGTGTCAGAAAGCCCAGATGTCCCTGATGAATGCCTATCAGCGGTACCCGGTATGGCGCCAGTTTGCGTGCAACCGACAGCAGAGTCCCATCACCACCCAGTACCATAACCAGATCGCAGCGCCGCCCCATTTCACACTTACTGATGACATGACAATGTTGCAACTGTTGCGGATTAATCTGGTTATCTGCCTGTGCTTCACTATCCAGATACACCGAAAGACCCTCATCGCATAAAAAAGCAATGAGTTCATCCAATACTGCACTCATCATCGGCGTCTGCGGCCGTGTCACTATCCCGATATGGTTAAACTGGCTGTTCATGAAAATACTTGTTCCTGACTAAGTAACTCACTCTAGTACAACTACAATGGTTTTTGTCCCATCATTATAAAGGTTAATGCACCAACATACTTGTATTATGTAACTATCCACTCAAGATGCAGAACTCATGAATACGAGGCAAGTTGAACATTATCGTCAAACTGGCCGTAAATCTGTATCTGAAGCATCATATTTATCAGCTAATTAGTGGTTGTGCAGGAAAACTGTTTTTCTCAGCTTACTCATGAAAACGCAATAAAAAAACTATTATCTGTTTTGTGTAGCTTATACTTGCTGCTCTCTTTTTCCTGAGTTCCGCCCATCGCCCTTGTAGATTAAAGTACAATTTAACGCAATCACCATCAGAGGCTTCAACTCGGAAGTGTAATTCAACATATCCCTTATTAATTGGGTAGTGCTCTTGTGTGTAAATTTCAGCTACAGATTTTTTTGATTTTGCCGTCAAGCACTCCGTATTTATTATCTGCATAAATAAACTGGTTTTCCATTACTACATAGCGCAGCTACCACTTTATTCTGACGATGATAACCACTTAGCTGGATATTAAACAATAGTGTATCAACAGCCCAATTGGACTATAAATAATTATTTTATACAGATAGTTATCACTTTTAAAACAGCTCACCTCATAATAGTTAATATCTTGATTTACGTGACTAGCACCAAAATCAAAATGTTCAGCTTGTATAGAGACAGCTATTTTTTATGCTGTAATATTGATTTTTCTTTATAGATTAATGCCGGATAAATGTCAGCTATTTCCAGGATGGTACTTTTAATACAACAGTTTGATAAACCTTCTAAAAAGTAGTGATAATGATTGATTATTTTTATCAGAGGCTACAGCTAAAAGCAGATAAAACAAAATAGCAATCTAAAAACAGGGAATTAATAATTTCTGCAAATGCTGGATTATTTCACCGAAGAATTAAAAAATTTATCATTATTCAATGATGAAAAATTAATAAATCAGTGAATATACCAATTCAGGCCAAGCAGCTTTAGTATAAGCAAGAAAAAGTAACTGTTGATGTACAATAGACTTTGAGATAAGTATGTGTCGCTGAATCGAGCAGATACCGCTACAATAGCTGTTTAAGAAATATGGTTGCTGCCATGGCTACTTCCCTGCCCAAAGTTTTTGCCCTGCTTGGCCCTACCGCCTCCGGCAAAACCAGCCTTGCCCTGAGTCTGGCTGAACAATTTCCGATTGAAGTCATCAGTCTGGATTCCGCACTGATATATCGTGACATGAATATCGGTACGGCCAAGCCTAGTGCAGAAGAATTACAGGCAGTGCCCCATCATCTGATCGATATTATTTCACCACTGGAGAGCTACAGCGCAGCCCAGTTTGTCAGCGATTGTGTGCGTCTGGTAAAAGAAATCCATGCCCGCGGCCACCTCCCCTTACTGGTGGGCGGCACCATGATGTATTACCACGCACTTACACAGGGGCTGAACAGCCTGCCCGAAGCCAATACCCAAATCCGTGCCGAACTGGATAAACTGAAACAGCAACATGGTATGGATTATTTATATGCACAGCTACAGCAGGTAGACCCTGTAACGGCAGCACGCCTGCCCGCAGGCGACAGCCAGCGCATTGAGCGTGCTCTGGAAATCTATCATATTACCGGCATTCCCATGAGCAGCCATCTGGCCAGACAGGAAAACCAGCGGCCACCTGTGGATGTCTGCACACTGGCACTGTTTCCTGCCGATCGTGCCCATCTGCGCATACAGATTGCTACCCGCTTTCATTCGATGCTGGCACAAGGGCTTGTGGAAGAAGTTGAAGCACTGCGCCTGCAATACCCCGACCTGCATTCCGACCTGCCTTCAATTCGCTGTGTTGGCTACCGGCAGGCATTCGATTATCTCAACGGTTTAACCGATTACAATACCTTTGTTGAACGCGGTATTGTTGCCACCCGGCAACTGGCCAAGCGCCAGCTTACCTGGCTGCGCAAACTGAATCCAGAATACCAGCTCGATCCGTTTAATCCGGCTGGCCTGCATGAGCAGACTGCGCAGTTAATACAGCAGTTTTTTGCCTAAACTTATTTATTTTAGAAAATATTTCGGCAATGATGGCCTAAGCAATAATATTAAAATATTATGTAAACATCCCATTGTCTGCCAACTTAACTCTTTTACAACATGATGTATTAATTAAACTAATAGATTATTAACCTGTAATTGTTTGTCTGTATAAACAGCATTCCTCTTCACCCACCCACAGACAGAACAGCAAAAAGCAATTATTTACAGTAAAATGCAGTCCGTTGTTACTGTCATTATGTCATAACATTCATCCCAAATTGAATGAACGGCAAAGACAAACATTTATTCGCTACGCCTCACTCTGGCTAGATAAGGGTCAGGCATTTTCGATTTAATTAAGGAGAAAACACGATGTCCGTACAGGATCGCATTCGTTATACCTCACTTCATTCCCGTCTTATGTCTGCTGCTCAGGCTGCCACCCTGATCCATCATGAGGCCAATGTCGGCATGAGCGGATTCACTGGTGCCTGCTACCCGAAAGTATTACCACAGGCTATTGCGGATTTTGCCCGCGCCGAACATGATGCTGGCCGTCCTTACAAAATTAATGTCTGGACAGGGGCGTCAACTGCACCGGAATGTGATGGCGTACTGGCAGAAGCTCACGCCATCGATCAGCGTCTACCTTTTAACAGTGACCGCATTATGCGACAAGAAATTAACAATGGTGATGTTAATTTTATTGATATGCATCTGTCACACGTAGCACAACAGGCTGAATTCGGTTTTCTAGGCCATATGGATGTAGCTATTATCGAAGTTGTGGCTATTACCGAAGACGGTATGCTGATTCCTTCTACCGGCATTGGTAATAATCAGACATGGCTGAACATGGCGGATAAAGTTATTCTGGAAGTGAATATGGGCATGCCTATTCAGGTAGAAGGTATGCATGATGTTTATCAGAATAATGCACTTCCTCCACATCGCTCACCGATTAACATCAATCGTGCTGATGACCGCATTGGCACCCCTTATCTTAAAGTTGATCTGAACAAAGTAGTTGCCATTGTTGAATCCAATGCACCAGACCGTGATAACGTTTTCAGTGAACCTGATGACAAATCCAAACAGATTGCCGAATATATCGTTGACTTCTTATCACACGAAATTAAACAGGGTCGTCTACCTAAAGAAATGTTACCGATCCAGTCTGGTGTAGGTAATGTAGCCAATGCCGTTCTGGCGGGTCTGTTAACTGGTCCGTTTGAAAATCTGTATGGCTACACTGAAGTGCTACAGGACGGCATGCTGGATTTATTGCGGGCAGGTAAAATGGTAACTGCTTCTGCTACAGCTATTTCTCTTTCAGCCAAAGCATTTCAGGACTTTGTTGATAATATTGATTTTTATCGCGAACGCATCATTCTCCGTTCACTGGAAATCTCTAATCATCCTGAATTAATACGCCGTCTGGGCATTATTGCCATGAATTCGATGATTGAAGCTGATATCTACGGCAACATCAATTCTACCCATGTAATGGGCACCAGCATGATGAATGGTATCGGTGGTTCTGGCGACTTTACACGTAACAGCTTCCTGAACTTCTTTGTTACCCCATCTACAGCTAAAGATGACAAAATCTCCTGCATCGTGCCGATGGTGTCGCATGTTGACCATACCGAACACGACACTCAGATTATTGTTACCGAACAAGGTCTGGCTGACTTACGCGGTCTGGCACCACGACAAAGAGCCAAAGTTGTTATCGAAAAATGTGCCCATCCTGCTTATCGTGACCAGCTGCATGATTACTATGATCGTGCCTTGAAAACCGCAAAAGGCATTCATACTCCTCATATTCTGACCGAAGCTTTGAGCTGGCATGAGCACTTCCTGAAAACCGGTTCCATGAAAATGTAATTCAGGCCGGATAATAACCAGACAGCCCTGTTACCAAACAGGGCTGTTTTCTTTTTATTATTTTTCAACCATTTATATACAGTACAAATATAACTGACTTTACCGACTTCATTCCTGCATCTCATCGCTATTTTATTTCAGCCACAGAACAATACCCGTTATGCCAAACTGCATCGCGATTTCGGCAAATACATCACTGACAGAAAAATCTAACCGTATTTATGAATCAACTTCATCTTGACACATTATCAAATTCAGCCACATGAATATCACTATCAGTTAAAATAGGTATGATTCATATTTTCTGCTGCATTCAGCAAATTTCTTACTTCTTTACCTTCATAAAGGAACGACTGCCATGTTTTCCAAAGCGTTAACCATCGAAAAATTTGACCCGGAACTGGCTTCTGCCATCACCCGTGAAGACCAGCGCCAGCAAGATCATGTGGAGCTTATTGCATCAGAAAACTATGTAAGCTGTGCCGTGATGGAAGCTCAGGGCAGCCAGTTGACCAATAAATATGCCGAAGGCTATCCGGGCAAACGTTATTATGGCGGCTGTGAATATGTAGATGAAGTAGAGCAATTAGCCATTGACCGTCTGAAAGAATTATTTGGTGCCAGCTATGTTAACGTACAGCCTCACTCCGGCTCTCAGGCCAATCAGGCAGTGTATGCCAGCGTGCTGCAACCGGGTGACACCATTCTGGGCATGTCGCTGGCTCATGGTGGCCATCTGACTCATGGTGCCAGTGTGAATATTTCCGGCCGCCTGTATAACGCTATCACCTATGGTCTGGATGAAAACGAAATCCTTGACTACAACCAGGTAGAACAGCTGGCACTGGAACACAAGCCGAAAATGATTGTTGCTGGTGCTTCCGCCTATGCACTGGAAATAGACTGGGCGCGTTTCCGCGCAATTGCAGATAAAGTGGGTGCTTATCTGTTTGTGGATATGGCACATTACGCCGGACTGGTAGCCGGTGGCGAATACCCGAATCCCGTACCCTTTGCCGATTTTGTCACCACCACTACCCATAAAACCCTGCGTGGCCCGCGCGGCGGCGTAATTATGTGCCGTAGCGATGAGCATGCCAAAGCACTGAACTCAGCCATTTTCCCCTGCTTGCAGGGCGGGCCACTGATGCATGTGATTGCTGCCAAAGCAGTGGCATTCAAAGAAGCATTACAGCCTGAATTCAAACAATATGCCCGCCAGATTAAAGCCAACGCCAAAGTATTGGCTGAAACTCTGATTGAGCGCGGTTTGCGTATTGTTTCCGGCCGCACTGAAAGCCATGTATTTCTGGTGGACTTGCAGCCGAAAAAACTTACCGGTAAAACCGCTGAAGCCATTCTGGGACAGGCACATATTACCGTCAACAAAAACGCCATCCCCAACGATCCAGAAAAACCATTTGTTACTTCAGGTATTCGCTTGGGCACCGCCGCTATTACTACCCGTGGTTTCACCGAAGCCGATACTCGCGAGCTGGGACATCTGATTGCTGATGTGCTGGACAATGCAGACAATGAGCAGGTGATTTCAGAAGTAGCTAAAAAAGTACAGGAAATTTGCACCCGACTACCCGTATATGGCAAATAAGCAACAATATTAAATTATTAATATTACTGCTATTGATTAGCACCTAAAGAATATCTATACTCACAACAGACTATTATATTATTGATTCAATGATGTTTTAGTCTGTTTTCTATTGACATAAACATCAATATGGATTTCCTGACAGGAAATCAAGCTTTAACTAATCGTGCATTACCGAAATACTGATAAAGTATTAATATATATACATCACAAAAGTAGACCAAACTATCCGCTTTTAAGATTCAATATATTTTGATAATTAATTATGAAAGGAAACAAAATGAAAAAATTAGTTTCTACCACTTTATTGGCAGCTTCCTTAGCAATGACTGCTGGTTTTGCACTGGCTAATGGTAACAATGACACAAGTGACATTCGCCATTTCAGCGAAGCGACTGCTCAAAACGGCCAGAACAATCATGTTTCTGATTCAACCCCAGCAAATACACCATATCGTACTGTAGATACCTATGCTGGTAATCACTAATAAACCGGCGGTTAGGTCAAAAAGCATAATTTTTTAATTATGCTTTTTTAATTTGCAGTCTGGCAACAATTATTGCCACTCATCTTAAAATTTTTATACTGCTAGCCTTAGCTTATTAAATATAACCTTACTGTTATTACCATAATTAAGAAATATTGATGTGACAGAATAACCACTAAAGCACATATATTGCATTTCACTCAGACAACTTCAAAAATAATTAATTTATTCTACAAAACATTGTTTATTTTAATAATTTTTTTATATTAATTATTGAAAAATAGAACAATAAAAATCTTACCTGTCTGATGGCCATTCAGATTTTATGAAGATAAATAAATACTGTCTTATTATATTCCCATTTTTAATACCAGAATCATTCAGGCAATATTTCTATGGAAGAAGAAAAATTAAAATCACAAGTAAAACGGATAAAGGCAAAACTGATTCAGGCCAGAAAAGCAGATAAAAAATTTAAAGTTTTTGGTGCAGATTCCCATAAATATCAGCTTAATAAACCCATCAATCCACAACAGGTTGCTGCTATTGAACAAGAATATGGTTTTCAATTACCACCATGTTATAAAACTTTTATTACCCAAATAGGCAATGGCGGCAGTGCTAACTCTCATGCTGCAGGTCCCTTTTATGGAATTTACTCACTACAAAGAAGTATTGATGAACTGGCTGATTTTAATGGCCCCGATGGTTGGCAACGAGCCTGTATCATTTATCCGTTCATGCCGGAAGACTATTGGCAGCAACAGCTAAATGTAATTAAGAATAATGACTTAACTACAGAAGAGTATGATGAAGAACTGGCCAGAATATATGGAGGGATTTTACTTATTGGTAGTCAGGGATGTGCTTATATAAACGGCATAGTTTTGCAGGGAGAACACACAGGCAAAGTTGTTAATCTCTCATTTGACTATCAACTGCCAACATTTACTTTTGAAGATAACTTTCTTGACTGGTATGAACGCTGGCTGGATGAAGTGATTTCAGGCAAGTTATCAGACCCGAAATCTGGCTGGTTTGGCTATTCGGTAGCGGGTACTGAAAAACAATTACTTGAAAAATATTTTGCATCTGAGTGCAAAGAATATAAGTACTACTGCTTAGAAGCGTTATTGCTTAAATCCACTATTTCATCAAAAACATTCAAAATACTGGAAAATCAGTATCAACTGAATAATGCCGATTTAAAACGCATCAGTTTACAGGTTATGGCTAATTTCTCTTATTCGAAAGCCAGAAATTATCTCCATGAATACTTTAATATTGAACCAGAATTTGTTATTAAGCTGCTGTACTGGTATGGTAAGAAAAAAATCAGTGAGTGGATAGAAATATTACATACTTTTGTCCCACACATTAAAGATGCTGATACTTTCCAGTACTTTGTATATATACTGAAAGAAAGTAAAACCAATTATTGTCAGATAATCCTGCCATTTACTGCACATGCGGACAATGAAATGCGTGCCATTGCTTTCTCTGCTTTAGGCTCCCTGAACAATAAAACTAAAAAAACAGTAATCAACTATTTTATTGCCGGGCTTACTGATTCAGATAAGCAAGTCATCTGTGCGACACTATCAGCACTAAATGGTATCGTCGACAGCAGATTGCTCAAATACTATCAGGCTATTGCCAAGAAAATCGATGAAGAAGATAAACATAGCGGTTTATTATATAAGCTAAATAATTGTTTGATTCATTTTAAATTAACAAATGAGACTATCTTAAGCATTAATGCAGATAATTATAAAGTTAAAAAATGGTTTCAATTTTGGAAAAAATCATAAATCATTTATGCTTACTCCTTGACCAGCATTCTAGTGATTCATTGTCTTGTTATTATAGGTATTGTAATCGGCTGCCTTTACATACTTCGATAAAGATAATTTTTCAGAGAATTGACAATTGATTCAATAGCATAAGCTATCCATTTATATTATTCTCATCTGGCAAAGAGTGAATATAACTTTTTGATTACATAAATTTATTTAAAAAATCATTAACTAATAATATTTTTACCTCAGCGCTGCACTCCTAATATTGTCACAGGATTAAGATAAAGCTTCCTTATTTTCAGGAGTAAAACATGGGTTTACTGTGGACAATTATAGTTGGTTTTATTATTGGCCTGATCGCCAAACTGGTTTACCCCGGCAGGCAGCAACTGGGCTTAATTGTGACCACTTTGCTGGGTATAGGTGGCTCATTGCTCGCTGGTTATGTAGGACAGGCATTTGGCTGGTATCACGCTGGAGAAAAAGCCGGTTTAATAGCTTCAATTGTTTTTGCCTGTATTATTTTGTTTATTTACGGCAAAATCAAAAACCGACAGATATAAAAAAATGGTGATGGATTTCAAGTCCATCACCATTTTTTATTCAGACAAAAGCAATGCTATTTTTTGGTCTGTACTTTTCCAAGTCCTCTATCACGCAACTGAGCAATCGTGGCATCAATGCCCTGCTGCTGGATTAACTGGTCAAACTGATTACGGTATACCGTTACCAGACTGGTACCATTGACGCGAAAATTGTAAATCTTGAATACACCATCGGAGTAATACATCTGGTAACCAACGATATAGTGTTTGTCGTTACCACTAACAACCTCAGTAAACGTTTCCAGCTTATTATTTCCCTGATTCACCACTTTCGGTAATACCTTTACCGTGGCATTGCTGGCGCCCATTAAGGCCGAATGTGCATAAATACGTACAATCATAGTTTTAAACGCCGCACTGAAATCCTGCCTCTGCTGTGCCGTAAACTGCCGCCACGGCAAACCCACCGCTAAAGCGGAAATACGTTCATAATCCAGATACTGATCTGCATAGCGCTCAACCTGACTGATTCGCTGCTGCTCATTCAGACTTTTATCACGTACCACCGACAGTACTGCATCCACGTTCTGCTGTAATTGCTGTTGTGCCAGCTGTTCCTGCGTTGCAGCAAGCGTATATACTGAAAACATCAGCATCCATGCAGTCATACAAGCTTTTACATACTTCTGCATTTTTATTCTCCTGTTAATAAGCAAAAAAAGCGGCTTATGTACTTCATCATCCATAAACCGCCTGCTATTTTTCATCTGCAAAAAACTTTATACTGCTTTAGCTGCTAGCCAATCTGTAACACTGGCCAAAGCTGGTGCCAAAGCGGTAATGTCCTGACCGCCTGCCTGCGCCAGATCAGGACGACCACCGCCTTTACCGCCCACCTGACTGGCAACATAATTAACCAGCTCGCCAGCTTTAACTGTTTTGCTAAGCGCTTTCGATACACCGGCAGTAATGGCGATTCTACCATCATTTACTGCTGCCAATAACACCACAATATTGTCACCCTGAGCAGTTAAATCGGTAGCAATATCACGCAGAGCACTGCTGTCTGCATCAATCTGGCTGAGAACCAGTCGCGCCGTACCCACAGTTTGTGCCTGCGCCAGCAAAGCCTTACCAGCCTGTCTGGCCAATTCGCTTCTGGCTTCGCTTAACGCTTTTTCCAATTGTTTGCTCTGGTTATGCATCGCCTGTAGCTTGGATAGCAAATCCTCGGCTGTCTGTGCTTTTACTTCAGCCACCGCGGCTTTGAGCAATTCTTCCTGCTGCTGCACAAACTGTAGGGCATTTAATCCGGTTACCGCCTCAATACGGCGAACACCTGCGGCAATACCACTTTCCGATACAATCTTGAAAAGCCCGATATCACCCGTACGCGCAACATGCGTACCACCACACAACTCGGTGGAAAACTCGCCCATACTCAAAACACGTACTTCATCACCGTATTTTTCCCCGAACAGTGCCATCGCACCGGCTGCAATCGCCTCATCAAAACTCATATTCTGCGCACATACAGCCACATTGGCCACAATAGCCTGATTAACGCGGCGCTCAACTTCGGCCAGTTGTGCAGCACTTACCGGCTGCGAATGCGAGAAGTCAAAACGGGTACGTTCCGCGTTCACCAGTGAGCCTTTCTGCTCAACATGTGTACCCAGTATTTCGCGCAAGGCACGATGCATCAGATGGGTAGCACTGTGGTTGCGCATACTGGCTTCCCGCAGCGCATTATCTACCTGCGCTGTAACTGCATCACCCACTTTCAGGCTGCCAGACAACATTTCTCCAAACTGGCCAAATACCTTAGCCTTGATCTTTTGGGTATCATCCACCTGAAAACGATTTTCACCGGCAAAAATATAGCCCATATCACCAGTCTGACCACCGGATTCTGCATAAAACGGAGTAAAGTCAATCACTACTGCCCCAGTTTCACCAGCATTCAGCTGTTCAACGGCCTCACCGTCCTTATACAAGGCCAGAATTTTGCTTTCATTCTGGCGCTGCTGATAGCCGGTAAAGTCTGTATCAGTGCCTTCATAGGCCAGCTGCGTATTGGCCTTGAAATTCTGAGCAGCACGGGCACGTGCGCGTTGCGCTGCCATCTCGCGTTCGAAACCAGCTTCATCCAGACTGATATTGCGTTCACGCGCAATATCGGCAGTTAAGTCATATGGAAAACCATAGGTATCATACAGCTTGAAAATCACCTCACCGGCCAGTGTCTGAACATCGTCCTGCAAGGCATTTTCCAGCAGAGCCATCCCTGTTTCCAGTGTCTGCGCAAAGCGGCTTTCTTCCTGTTTCAGAACATCGCTGATTTGCGCCTGTTTTTCAACCAGCTCAGGATAGGCAGCGCCCATTTCCTGCACCAGATCAGCTACCAGCAAATGGAAAAACGCCTGTTTACAGCCCAGTTTATAGCCATGCCGTACGGCACGGCGAATAATGCGCCGCAACACATAACCACGGCCCTCATTACTGGGCAGTACACCATCGGCAATTAAAAAGGCACAGGAACGGATATGGTCGGCAATTACTTTCAGGCTTGGTACTTCCTGACTATACGGTATACCTACCACCCGTGCCACAGCTTGAAGCAAATGTACAAACAGGTCGATTTCATAATTGCTGTGTACCTGCTGTAATACTGCTGATACCCGTTCCAGCCCCATACCAGTATCAACCGAAGGTTTGGGCAATGGATTCATATTGCCGTTTTCATCACGGTTATACTGCATAAATACACAGTTCCAGATTTCGATGAAACGGTCACCATCTTCTTCAGCGCTGCCCGGAGGGCCTCCCCAGATATGCTCGCCATGGTCATAAAAGATTTCTGAGCAAGGGCCACAAGGGCCGGTATCACCCATCTGCCAGAAATTATCCGAAGCATAGCGTGCGCCTTTATTGTCGCCGATACGGATAATCTTTTCTGCTGGCAAACCAATCTCGTTTAGCCAGATATCATAAGCCTCATCATCATCAGCATACACTGTCGCCAGCAGTTTTTCCTGCGGCAGATTCAGCCAGTTCTTGCTGGTGAGAAATTCCCAGGCGAAATGCAGGGCATCACGTTTAAAATAATCACCAAAGCTGAAATTGCCCAGCATTTCAAAAAAAGTATGGTGGCGCGCGGTATAACCTACATTTTCCAAATCATTGTGTTTACCGCCAGCGCGTACACATTTTTGCGCAGTTGTCGCGCGGCTGTACGGACGCTTGTCAAACCCCAGAAACACATCTTTAAACTGATTCATACCCGCATTGGTAAACAACAGGGTTTTATCATCCTGTGGCGGTACCAGCGAAGAAGAAGGCACAACCTGATGGCCCTTATTTGCAAAAAATTGAAGAAATTTAGAACGTAATTCTGCTGTTTTCATGGTAGTTTCAATTAGACGGGCAATTAATCGTATTCAGGCAGTCTGTTATAAGCACAGACTGCCTGAATATGGATACTAAAAACAGGATACTGGTTAATCGATCCCAACCATCACCCTTGTTAAAATCATCTGCTTATCTTACCGCAGTTTTACGCATAAGCCTACCTGAGCAAGCTAAATTCCATGCCAAAATGACAATTCCAACAACAGTGCTGCCTTAATACGGTATAGTTAGCCCAAAGCAAACAGAATGAAGTTACAAAGACGGTAGTAACATATAACCATGCCAGCCTGTAATTGGCGCATCTTTGAAAAGGACAAACATGAAAAACACAGCCTGCCTGAGTTTATCCGGTTTGATTTTATGTATTCTAACCGCATGCAGCGGTTCACATGATAACAGCAATCCACAACCAGCTTCTGCTGCCGCAGCCAGCAGTACCGGCATTTTAAGCGATACCAAAGCATTAAAAATATACAACTGGTCAGATTATGTAGATCCAAAAACCATTAGTGAATTTGAAAAGAAATACGACATAAAAGTCACCTACAACTTTTATGACAGTGATGAAACGTTGGAAAGTAAAATTCTTACCGGACAATCGGGTTACGATATTGTTGGGCCATCCAATTCTTTCCTTGGCCGCCAGATTAAAGCCGGAGCCTATCAGCCACTGGACAAAAACCAGTTACCAAACTGGAAATACATCAATCCGAAATTACTTGATTTATTAAAAGACGTGGATCCGGGCAATCAGTATGCTATACCCAATTACTGGGGTATGAATACCATTGCAATCAACACTGAGAAAGTCACTGCTGCCCTCGGTGACACCCCGATACCGGATAACAGCTGGGATTTGGTTTTCAATCCAGAATACACCGACAAGCTAAAAAATTGTGGCATCAGCTATATGGATAGTCCGGTAGAAATGATTCCACTGGCACTACACTATGCCGGCAAAGACCCAAACAGCCAGAACAAGGATGATATCGACATTGCTGCCAATATCATCAAAGCCAACCGTAGCAATGTATTGCGCTACTCTTCCTCCGGCTATATCGACGATTTGGCACGTGGCGATGTATGTGTGGCCATCGGCTTTGGTGGCGATCTGAATATCGCCAAACGACGCCGGCTGGAAGCAACCGGCAAGAAAGATATTGTCGTGCTGGTACCCACTCAGGGTGTTTCCCTGTGGGTAGATACGCTTACCATACCCAAGGATGCAGCCAACCTCAAAAATGCCTATCGCTACCTAAACTGGATTCTGGAACCACAAATTGCCGCCAGAAACGCCAACTACGTCACCTATGCGCCATCTAGTCAGCCGGCTAAAGAGCTGATGAAAAAAGAATACCGTGAAGACAACAGTATTTTCCCATCAGATGAAGTTCTGGCCAACAGCTATCTGGTTCTGCCGGCCAAATCCGAAACCCTGAAATATGAATTGCGCTTATGGCAAAATCTCAAGGCAGGTAAATAGTCGTTCAGACTAATAGCAGCCTGACAGCAAGCCCCTCAGAAGTGAGGGGTTTGCTGCACTTATTTTGCAGCTACATCAAAGCACAATACTGCCTAACGACACAGCTCAGGAAACTTCTTCCATGCCTGTGATAATGTCGTACCATTAGAATAAACATTGACCAAGCTTTGCGACATACCCGCTTTAAGCACATCTATCTGCAAGCCTTCCACCTGCGTAAACGGATTCACCAATGCCAGAGTCTGGCTGCCATTAGGATAAGAGCTGATTTTGTAAAACTCCCGTGGCAAATTAAAGCGGGACTGTAATTTATCGTGCAAGCACTTACTCACCTCAATTGCCGGCCGGTTAATACTCAGACTGGCATCAGGTAGTGCTGTACGTTCAGGTTTCAGCACCGGTACATCTCTCGCCACTGCCACACAGCGGAAGCCCTGTGCACCAGAAGACTGGCTAGGCTGCAATAGCGCCCTTGCTACTGCTTTCGAATCACACTCGCGCTCTTCTACTACCACATTTGGGGTTACCTGAGCGCACCCCATCAACAGGGTGGCGTACAGGCATGGCCACATTATTTTTTTCCACAACATGCTTATATTTCCATTATTTGTATTTAGGTTTCAATCATTCAGACAAATAATATTTTTATTCCAGCGAAACATTGCTGGCTGTCTGAACTTAATTAATCTGTCACAATATCAGGACAATAGTGTCCAAACTGGCTGATAATTGTTTTCAACCGAATAAAAACGGCCGTATGCCAAATGTTATATCAAAACAAAATCGCTATAATAACAGGCATGTCTGGACACACACTAGTTTTATTATGATTTTCCCTAGCGCCAATCCCATCAAAACCGTTACTCTGGCTTTAACCGGAGCTTCAGGCATGCCCTACGCCAGACGGCTGCTGTCCTGCCTGTTGCAGGCCAATATCAGAGTCTGGTTACTGTATTCACAGGCAGCCCAGATAGTCGCCCAGCAGGAAATCAACTGGCATTTACCTACCAATGCCAAACAGTGTACCGCAGCATTATGTGCAGAATACGCAGTCGACCCATCCATGCTTACCGTATTTGGCCGCGATGAATGGTTTGCTCCGCCTGCCTCCGGCTCCAATCCCGCTGATGCAATGATTATCTGTCCTGCCAGTATGGGTTGCGTAGCGGCCATTGCTGCCGGCACCTCAGACCATCTGCTTGAACGCGCCGCCGACGTTTCCATTAAAGAAAACCGCCCGCTGATTATCGTGCCCCGTGAAACGCCATTGTCAGCGATTCATCTGGAAAACATGCTCAAACTGGCACGTTTAGGCGTATGCATCCTGCCACCGGTGTCAGCTTTCTACCAACACCCCAAAAGCATTGAAGACATGGTAGATTTCGTGGTAGCGCGCATTCTGGATCAACTGCGGATTCCGCATCAGCTAATTGCACGCTGGGGTGCAGAAAATAATTCTTGACACTTCACTCAGAATGTTTTATGGTGTAGAAATGAAAAACGTAACCACTTTCTCTTTTGCTTATTATTGGTACCACACCTCGGTGCGGTGCTTTTTTGCGTTTATTTAAAAACCTGTTAGCAAAATAAAAAGTGAACCGCCCGGCCAATCCGAGGCGGTTTTTTTATTGCCATAAACGCCTCAAACAAAAAGGCATTAAAAATGAATAAACAACTACTGGAGAACAAAATGTCTGCTACATCATTAAAACAGTTACAACAATCAGCATCGCCGGTACCACAACTTCAGCGCTGGTACATGATTGTTGATGGCAACCAGCACCGCAGTGACCTGTGCCAGCTACAGCCACAGTTTCAGACAACATTTATGCTTAGCGAAGCACTCATTCCACAACTGCGTCTGGTGGCCATGTTAATTGCCGCACAACGGCTTGGTTTTGACCAGCCTACCCCAGATATCATCAGTGAAGAAGCAGACTGGTTTGCTGCACGCATACTGGTGATGGGCGTTAGAATTTTCCATCTCGACATTACCCTGATTCCAATGTTGAAAACAGCCAATAGCCGTGCCCGCAGTTTTGCGCAAAAACATAATCTGCCTTTTACTCAGGCACAAATGCGCATGAGCCTGCACGCCAGCCGTCCCGAACAGATGCTGATTATTGAAACAGAAACCCAGTGTGAAGAAGATAAGGGCCTGATACAAAACAGCCTGCATTTTGCCCATAACTTGTGTCTGACAGAAAGCACCATACTGACAATCTGCAATCGGCCGTAAACCAGCATTCCAGCTTTATCAGCCTAAAGTAGCCTGCGCAGACTGTGGTTCACCTTATAGCGAGCATAAAGCGTAATCTGTTGCAAAAATTGTTCCAACTCCTGCATCGCGAAACTTGCATGGATAAAATAACAGCCATCACCGGTAATTTTATAAATGGCCTGTACCGCAGCAAAACTACTTACCAGCTGTTCAAATTCAGCAAACTGGCTGTTATCCATGTAAATCGTTATAAATTGTTCAGACGGATAATGTTCGGCCACAGTAAAACGCTCAATCACCCCGCTATCTACCAGATTCTGTACCCGCAAACCTACCGCCTGCCCGCTGAGAAAAACCTTTTCACCAATTTCTTTCCACGATAAACGGCTATTGCTTTTCAGCAAATCCAGAATTGCCCTGTCCTTTTTATCCATACTTTCATCCTGAAAATAAATAGTATTGACTGTTTTCATCAGCCTGTTCCGTCAAAAGCCATAGCAGCACATAATTGAATCACCAAAAACAACCGGAAAAATATGATGAAACAGTCGCTTATAATCATTGATGTACAAAACGACTACTTTGAACAAGGTAAAATGGAGCTGTATCAGCCACAAAGAGCATTAGAAAAAATATTAAAACTGCGTGAACATTTTCGCCAGCACCAGCTACCTGTTTTCTATATCCAGCATATCAATATCAGAAAAAACGCAACCTTTTTCCTGCCTGAAAGCCACGGTGTGGCCTTACATTCGCAATTACTGCCCCTAGCCTTCCAAAACGAATTTATCATTCTTAAAAATCACCCTAACAGCTTCTGGCAAACAGATCTGCATCAACAGCTTCAGCAGCAGAGCATCAAACAATTGGTTATCTGTGGCATGATGACGCACATGTGCGTTGACTCCACCACCCGTTGCGCGGCAGAACTTGGTTATCACCCCATTTTGATTGCAGATGGTTGTGCTACCCGTGATCTAGAATTCAATGGCACACTTACCAAAGCATCAGATGTTCACAACAGCTTTCTAGCAGCACTCACCACTTTTGCCAAAGTACAATCTGCGGAACAATTTATACGCCAATAATTCACCATTTTGTTCCAGCAAGTAATTTATGTTATAAAAATTACACCTATTTATTACGTCACTTCAACAAGATAAACAGGTTTACAATAAAACGACACCGGTCGCTGAATACAGTATTCAGTGACCGGTGCCTGTTACAACAAACAGAATTATTTAGCAACCAGATACTTACATTGGCAGGAAACGACTCGGGTCTTGTGGCTGGCCATTCTCGCGCAACTCAAAATGCAATTGAGTACGTTTGGCATCAGTATTACCCATAGTGGCAATCTGCTGGCCACGTTTTACCTGCTGGCCTTCTTTCACCAGAATACTCTGGTTATTACCGTAAGCCGTCAAATACGTTTGATTATGCTGCACAATAATCAGATTACCATAACCACGCAAACCATTACCGGCATATACCACCTTACCGGAGGCCGCAGCCACTACCGACTGGCCGGCACTGCCACCATAATCAATACCTTTACTACTGCCACCATAGCTTTGCAGAATGCTGCCAGCAGTTGGGCGCTGCCATTCAATGCCGTTCACACTGCGAACACCGCCTGCGCTAATGGTTTTACTGGTTGATACTGTAGTAGAGCTGGATGGCGTAGTTGTTGTAGTGGTGCTGGTAGTCGTGGTCACATTAGGCGTATTTACCGGAGTAGTCACAGTAGCTGTCGTGTTTCTGCTGCCTGCCGGTGCCACATAACCTGCCGGCTTTACCCGCAATACCTGTCCCAGCTTGATATTGTTATCAATTATATTGTTCCATGAACGCAGATTATCCTGAGTAATCTGATAACGTTTTGAAATATTAAATACCGTATCACCACGCTGTACTGTATGCGTAGCGGCATTAATATCTACCGGCGAATAATTGCCTACATAGCCAGTAGACGTACCAGCATTGGGTGTATAGGCCGGAGCGGTATTTGCCGGTGGAGTATAGGGAGCGGAACCATATGGATTATCGGCAGTGGTAGCAGCAGTACCGGCTTCGCTGCTGCCCGTTTCTGTCGGTGCTGCCGGTTGTTTGAAAAGAGTACAGGCACCTAATGCCAGCACCAGCAAACACCAGCCGGAACGAATCGCTTTTTTTTTCAACATCACGGTTTACCTTAAATCAATGCAATATTCAGGAAGAGCCAGCGCAACAGCGGCGGCAACAGCCAATTCAGACAATATCATAAACAATGCTCGGCATTGTGTAAAATAGCATCAAGCATAAGCTATTTTAACATATCTTAATAATTGTGTTTAATCTGGTCATTTTTTAGCTGCAATTGCCCAGTCATATAAAGCTTTCTTGTTTTCGCCACTAATCTGTGCTGCCAGCACAGCAGCCTGCTTGGTTGGCAGCTCCTGCGCCAGAATCTGCATCACACGAATAGCCTCAGACGATAAATCAGCATTCTTTTCTATTATTGCAGGATGTAGCACCAGTACCATTTCACCACGTTTCTGATTAGCATCCTCATGCAAAATTGTCTGAATCTGCGCCACTGTCCCACATAAATAGGTTTCATGGGTTTTACTGATTTCACGTGCCAGCATCAGACTGCGCTGAGGATACAATAATGCCATTTGTGCCAGCGTATCGGTAATCCGGTGCGGTGTTTCAAACATCACCACCGGATAGGACACCTCCTGCCAATCCTGTAGGCGCTGCTGCCGTTCACCACTTTTTGCCGGTAAAAAACCAGCAAAGTAAAAATCCGACTGTGTTACCCCAGCCACACTCAAAGCCGTCATCACTGCACTGGGCCCGGCCACCGGTAATACCTGATAACCTGCTTCGCGCACCCGTGTTACCAGCCGCGCACCGGGGTCACAAACAGCCGGCGTACCAGCATCAGAAACCTGTGCCACTACCTGTCCGGCAGCCAGAGCAGCAATGATACGCTCCGCCATACTTTGCTCATTCTGTTCACGCACACTAATCAGCCGTGCCGAAAGACCATAAGCTCGCAGTAATTGCTGAGTCACCCGCGTATCCTCCGCACAAATTAAATCAGCGCGAGACAGTATTGCAAGAGCACGAAAACTCAGATCAGCCAGATTACCTATCGGAGTAGCCACTACATAAAGGGTTTGCGGTACAATGCTGGCAACAGCTTTCTGATAATGGGCTTGCATTCATCAATCCGTAATCTGGTTCAATTTTAATATAAGGTTTCAAGCTGACAGCTTGGCAGCAGACAGCCTGAAGTTATTACTATACCACGATGTTACGGTGTTTCAGTATTAATGCATAACAGCTGTGCCCATACACAGACCAGATACTGCTTCAGTAGCCAAACCGCCTGAAACCCGGCATATTGCTCTGGCTCTGTGTAATATGGACCAGAACACAAAGCACATTGCCTGCATCCGCATCAATTAACACTTTAATTTATATGACAGAATCCATCTCCGTCCATCAACATTTTGCCGATAGCGCCCAGCTTCTGAACGAGTGCGCAGATTTACTGGCAGAACCAATTGCCGAAGTAGCCCAGGGAATCCTGATGGCCTTGATGAGTGATGGCAAACTGCTTATTGCCGGCAATGGCGCCTATGCATCTCTGGCCGATACACTGGCTGCCTACATGGTTACCCGCCTGCAACAGGAACGCATGGCACTGGCTGCATTATCCCTGTGCAATAATCCCTCCGTACTCAGCGCATTAACCAACAGCGAGCCCAACAACCTGTTTGCCAAGCAGATTCATGCACTGGGCAAACAGCATGATATGCTCTGTGTCCTGTCCGCAGATGGCCAGAGTATCAATCTGGTTAATGCAATTAAAACCGCACACGAACGCGATATGCGCGTACTGGCCATCACCGGCGGAAGCGGTGGGGAAGTGGCCAGTCTGTTACGCGATGACGACCTCTGGCTGAATGTACCTGGTGATCACCCCCTGCGCGTACTGGAAGCACATCAGGTAACCATTCACGCCCTGTGTGCACAGATTGACCAATTATTGCTGGGTGGTTTATAACCAGCAACAACACAATTTACAGGTGTATCTCATGAAAAAATACTTTTCTGCCCTAGCACTTGGGCTGTGTCTGACCACCACCCTAAGCGGATGCCCTGCTGTTTTAGTTGGCGGCGCCACTGTTGGTACGCTTTCCGCTATCGACCGGCGCACCACCGGCGCACAAACCGATGACAAAATAATGGAAGTACGCATTCTTGATGGTGCCATGTCCTATCTCAACAGTCAGGCACAGCAAAGCAAATTCCAGCCTACATTATCAGTTATCAGCTACAACCGGCAAATCCTGCTGCTTGGTCTGGTTGCCAATGAAAACGATAAAAATCTGGTGGAACGCGTAGCCCGCGCACAGCCGGCCGCGCAGAAAGTGTATAACTACATTGATATAGCCAATCAAAGCCGTAAATTGAATCATGTTACCGATGATACGTGGATTACTTCAAAAATCCGCTCCAACCTACTGAACACGAAAGGCGTATTTCCGAAACATGTCAAAGTGGTTACCTACAATGGCGTAACCTATGTAATGGGCATTTTGACACCAGCCGAGCAGCAGGCAGCTACAGCAGCCATCAGTACAACATCTGGTGTACAAAAAGTAGTTACCCTGTACCAGACCTTTGAAAACACCCCAAACAGCACACAAACAACCCCTTGATACCCCACAGTCTGCTGCGAAAAAATCATACACAGCAGACTGTAGCAGCAGCAAACAGCCAGCATCTGATTAGCGTAAACGAAAATTTGCGTATAATAGCCGTCTTATACAAGACTATATCCCCAAAAGGATGAGCAAATCATGAGCACTAAACCCACCGCACCCGAAACAAAAAACAAAAAAAGCGCGGTCAAAGCTGGTCTGAGTACCTTCAGTAAAATCCTGCTAAGCCTGTTTCTGATTCTGGCCATTGTTGTTGTCTGGTTTGTCTTCCACGCTTGGCGAGTTCTGAATACCACACCAGAAACCACCAGCTATGCTTCACAGACCAGCTTCGAAATACTGACACCAACCGGCGCACCGGGCGCAAGCAACAGCATCCAGTCACCAGTATTTATTCCCAATCCAGCCGTTACAGCCACTTCTGACAGCGAAGACATGAGCGCTGCTTCAGAACCAGCTACCAATGCAACATCTGGCAGAAACAGCACAAAACCCACAGCAGCACCAGATGGACAGGAAATACAGCCTTTGGTACCAACTAATGTAGCAGAAGCCACCGACAGAGACAGTAATCCAGACACATCCGCCGCCACAACACCAGCAGCAAAGCCAAAACCGAAACCGGCAACCAATGATGCTAACGGCAAACCATTAGATAATCTGTTTTAAAAAAATACTATCTACTGCAAACAACTACGCCCATCCAGAAAGATGGGCGTTATTATTTATGACATAAAATGCAGCAGTACAAATATCCATGACCGACTACCAGCCTTACCTGTGCAAGTCAGAGAATACAGACAACAAAAACCCGTTGTAATGTACAACCTAAATTGCACACCACAAGGGTTAAATAAAAAATCCTGCGCAGACGAAGTCTGCTGCAATATCCATATTGCAGCACGGTATCCGGTTTCGGCTCAGAAAACATCCAAACCCTTATCAACGCAATGCTTATTATTGATAAGGGTTTTCCAACGTTGCCATCAGCTCGGTCAGATAAGCACGCAGCTGCTTTTCCTGACACCCCATCAGCAACCCGTCTTCAAAGGCTTCCTGTGCCAGCTCGTAAATCTCCTGCATATTCTGCTGCATTACCTTAATTTTTTCAGTGCAAGAGACAACATTACCCGCATCATCCACCCATCTGGGCATCGGAGGTAAAGGCTTCATCAATGTTTCACCCTGCGTGCTGTCACAAAAGCACGGGACCAGTATCCCTGTTCAATACTGGTAATTTCAATATTCTTGCCCGTACGCGGTGCATGAATCATCCGGCCATTACCAATATACATACCCACATGTGAAATTCCACCGCCACCGGGACTGAAAAACACCAGATCGCCCGGCTGCAAACCAGCCCGGCCGACTGCCTCACCTACCGTAGCCATCTGACGAGAGCTGCGCGGCAACGTAACACCCATACTGCGCCGAAAAATATATTGCATAAAACCACTGCAATCCAGCCCGCTGGTCGGTGAATTTCCACCAAAATGATAAGCTACACCCAGCAAACCCATCGCATTCATAATCAGGTCACTGGCATCATCACCTGTACGCATGGCCGGCGTAGCTACAGTCCGGTCACGAATCAAACGTTCCAGTGCTGCATTATCCAAACCCTCATCAGGCGCCGCCATGACAGGCGTAATCAAAATGAAATTGGCACACAGGCATACCGCTGCCGCTTTCATCAATGTTTTTATCCACTTCATGCCAACATTATTCCATCTATTCATCAAACAATTCTGCTATCCTGTAAACAGCCATTGTTTGGGACATCTTCAATATGTTTTCACCCAATTCATCCCGCATCAGCGATTGGGCGCGTATGCGCGAAATTCTCACCATTCTGGCCAAACACGGCCTTGGCGAATTTCTTGTTCGTATTAAATTACCAATACGCTGGCACAAACATTCCGACCCATCTGGTCAATACCAGCGCTATCTGAGTACACCACGGCGAGCCCGGCTTGCCTTTGAAGAGCTTGGGCCCACATTCATCAAACTGGGGCAAATACTGGCTACCCGTGTAGATGTCTTCGGAGAAGAATGGACAGAAGAATTTGCCCATCTGCAAAACAACATAAATCCTCTCCCCATATCAGATATTAGAAACATCATTCAAGCTCAGCTCAACCAGCCACTAGACAACATCTTCAGCTACATAGAAGCACAACCTGTTGGCAGCGCATCCATAGCACAGGTTCACCGCGCCATACTTACCAGCGGCGAACAGGTTGCCATTAAAGTCAAACGGCCGGGCATAGAATCAACCGTTACAGCCGACCTGCATATTCTCAACCACATAGCACAACTGCTCGAGTCGGAAATACCCGAATCCAGACGCTACTATCCGGTACAAATGGTGCGATACTTTGCCCGCTCAATGGAAAAAGAAACCGATTTGTCTGCTGAACGTCGCAATATGCAACATTTTGCCCGCCTGTACAACCACCAGCAGCAAATCCATATACCCCAAACTTACGCGGCATATTCTAACCGTCAAATACTGGTACAAGAATATATTGACGATACTTTACTTAAAAATCTTGTCCTCACCAGCTGGAGCAAACAACAGCGACATAACCTCGCCGCCACACTGGTCGACATCATACTCGACATGATATTACAACATGGCCTGTTTCATGCCGACCCACATCCGGGAAACATTTTAGTACGAAATAATGGCCGCATCACCCTGATCGACTTCGGGCTGGTTGGCCAGCTTAGCCAGCAGCGTCATCAGGAAATCATCACCCTGATCCACGCCCTGCTCGAACGCGACCAGTTTGCCCTGCAATATGTCCTGTCCAACTGGGCACAGGGAGAAACCATCAACGAAGACCAGCTCGGTAGCGATGTACTGGAAATGCTGCTCAACTACGAACAGCTCAACAGCAGTGAACTGCGTATCAGCCAGATTATCAATGATATCACCCATATTATCCGGGAACACGGCCTTACCCTGCCAGCCGACCTCGTCATTCTGTTTAAATGCCTGATAACCCTCGATGGCGTTATCAAACAGATAGATGGCGACTTTGAACTGTTAAACCATGCCCAAACCACCATCCAAAAGGTACTGCGCCACCGTTTTAACACCCATACATTCTGGCGCCACAGCAAAATGCAGCTGCATCTGCTGGCTCAGCTAATAGATACCTTACCGCAAAACCTGTTACGCCTGAGTAAACGCATCCAGCACGGCCAAGTGCCTGTCAGCCTCAATATTCAGCATATAGACAAACTCAACAACCAGCTGGACAGAGTAGTTAATCGCCTGACCATGGGCATAGTTACAGCGGCACTTATCATTGGTTCTTCCATAGTCATGAACATCAACGCCGGCCCGAAAGTATTCGGCCTGCCGTTTTTCGGACTAATTGGCTATCTGCTGGCATTCAGCAACAGCCTGTGGGTAATCTGGTCAATCTGGCGTTCAGGACGACATTAAACCATACTCACAGACCAAACATGCCCCACTGTTAGAAACCAGCGGATTCTATTAAAATAACCGCTTAAGCAGAATAAATGCCATCAAACTGCACAATGCGTTATTAACAGTCAAATAACCACGTGGTTCGCAATCCATCCCACGTAAAAAAACTAGGAGCCTTACTACACATGTATCTACTGCATACAACAATATTTCCTCTACTACCCTGCAAATTTCTCTTTATCAGCCAGTAAAGCCGAGGAAATATGTTCAAAATCGCTAAAGAATTTCAATTCGATGCCTGCCACATGCTTGATGGCCATCAGGGCAAATGTCACAACCTGCACGGCCATACCTATCGCCTGATTGTTGAAATCAGCAGCCCGCTGCACTCACAAGGTTCCAGTAAAGAAATGGTCATGGATTTCGCCGACATCAAAACCATCATCAACCAGCACATCATCAGCCAGCTTGATCACGCCTATCTGTATGATGAAACCAATAGCAACGAATGCAAAATTGCCGCCCTGCTTAAACAAATGCAGCGTAAAGTATTTGCCTTCCCCTGCCGTACCACAGCCGAAGGCATGAGCCGCTTTATTTTCAATCAGCTAACACCTTACCTGCCTGTATCCAAAATCATACTGTGGGAAACACCCACCTCCTATTGCGAATACCAGAATACCAAGCCATGACCCAGTTTAACATCGTCGAAATCTTCGAATCCCTCCAGGGCGAAGGCTACAACACCGGCATGCCTGCCATTTTCATCCGTTTGGCCGCCTGCAACCTCAAATGCCCGTGGTGCGATACCGACTTCATGCGCTACCAAAGCATGTCCCTGCCACACATCCTCGATACCGTCCACCAGTATCAAAGCAAAAACATCATCATTACCGGCGGCGAACCCACCATCCATAAAAAACTGCCCATACTCTTACATGAGCTCAAACAGGAAAACTACTATCTCGCCATAGAAAGTAACGGCTTGGGCATCATCGACCCGCATATCGACTACATCGCCCTAAGCCCCAAATTTCACTACCGCCAGCACTACCCATTTCCGGCACAGAATCAGGCTGATGAAGTACGCATCGTCGTAGAAGACCACCCAGAATTCATTGAATTCTGCCTGAAAATCGAACAGCATATTCAGGCCAGACACTACTTCCTCTCCCCCTGCGAACAAAATAACCACTTCAACATGCTCACCACCCTACAGACACTTGGTAAACTCAACCAGCACCGGCACAGCAACAAATGGTTGCTCAGCCTGCAAACCCATAAACTGGCCAATATCGAATAACGCCCATAACCTATTACATATAGCATCTGCATTCAGAACCATTGAAAAAACACAAATCAGCCTGATATCATAATCAACACAACTTACACCAAAATTAAAATCAATACTTTTATCGTAACAATGCATCTACACTGTGCATTTATGCCAACAATTGTTACAATATAATCAACCTGAGAAATTATTTACCAACAAAATTATGGAGAATCCTTTTTATGCGGCCTCATAACAATTACGATTTCACCCAACTAGGGCAAGCAAGCGAAAGCCAACAGGCAGTTGTCTTGCGTAAAGCTTATGCCTTGCTTGGTATATCCTTCTTGCCTTGTGCTGCCGGCGCCTACGCTGGTGCTTCCGTAAACTTTTACTCCCTGTTCAGCAACTCATGGCTGTCGGTTATCGCCTTCCTTATCTTTGCTTATGGATTGAGTTTCGCCATTGAAAAAAACCGTTACAACAACGTAGGCATTGCCCTGCTGATGGTATTCACTTTCGGTATCGGATTTTTTGTCTCCCCGCTTTTACAATTCGCGCTAGCCTCTCCCATCGGAAGCCAGATTGTCGGCATGGCGGCCATGATGACAGCAGGTGTATTCCTTACCATGGCAGCCATTGCTCACCGTTCCAAATCTGATATGAATGGCATCGGTCAGTTCCTGTTCGTAGGTGCAGTTGTCTTAATCATCGGCATGATACTGAACATGTTCCTGCAAATACCTGCCCTGTCATTAACCATTTCAGCAGGTTTTGTTATCTTCAGCTCACTCATGATTATGTGGCAAATCCGCACCGTTATCGCCGGTGGTGAAGACAGCGCAACCAGCGCCGCATTAACCCTCTTCATCTCCCTGTACAACATCTTTACCAGCCTGGTACACATCCTGCTAGCCATTATGGATGACCGCTAACCAACTATAACAACCATAAAACTGCCTGAATTCGATGAAAATTCAGGCAGTTTTTTTGTTTAATCGCAAATATATCCGCAAAGCGCGCATAGCTACATCTTTCCTCCCACACCCCATTTAACACCTCATTCTCTTATAATAGCCTTTTACATAATAATCCAACATGAACGAAACCATTCACTGGACAGAACACGGCCAGAACGTACAGGCTATCTGGGGTGGTGACAGCCGCCATCCGGCGCCCAGCCACATACAGACAACCAGCCAAATCAGCGCTGAACAGGCGCTGCATCTTATGCGCCAGAACACAGCACTACTGTGGCGCGGTGATTACCATCAGGGCAAACAACTACTGGCCGCAATCAAAAAGCGCGTCCACAGCAAAGCCCGCACCCATACCGATTTTCACAAACACCGCCTGCAACAGGCACAGCACAGCCGCCTGTTTCAGCAGCTACTGGTAGAAATCCAGCCCAATTGCCTGCTCAAAAACAGCCGCGCGCCCAATGTTGCCGCCGCACTTAGCGATGTTTTCGGCAGCCCCAATCAGCACACCCTGCTCTTACCCCTGCACCTGCTACTGGGCTACATCGGCGCCCATGAATGGCACAAAACCGGCGTAGCCATTCCGGCGCTGAACGGGCAAAAAATCCATGTCCCATATGGCGTTTTTTCACCGGTACGCGGAGAATATCTCGAACTCGTTGCTCAGGCCAAACTACCAGCTCCCTGCCACACAGCATGGGACATCGGCACCGGTAGCGGCGTACTGGCAGCCATACTGGCACAGCGCGGCATACCTCACATCACAGCCACCGATAACAGCACCCGCGCTATCGCCTGCGCCCAAGCCAACATACAGCGCTTAGGATTAACCGAACAAATTCATATTCAACACACCAGCCTGTTCCCCGGCGGCAGCGCAGACCTCATCATCTGCAACCCGCCATGGCTACCCGCCAAACCAAGCAGCGATATCGAAACCGCACTGTACGACCCGGGACACCAAATGCTACAAACATTTCTTACCCACGCCAAAAATCACCTTACCCCGCACGGGCAAGTATGGCTAATCATGTCGGATATCGCCGAACATCTGGGTTTACGCCCAGCAAAAGCATTAGAGCAATGGATAAACACCGCCGGACTAAAACTTATTCACAAAACCGATATCCAGCCCCAGCACCCGAAAGCACGCCAGCATCACCATGCCCTCGCCAGTGCCCGTAACCGCGAAATCACCTCCCTGTGGCAGCTAGCAGCCAAATAAAAACAGCTATTTGCACCAGTATAGGCTCAAACGAAATATAAGAAGCACGGCAAACTATTGCGGCAATGCGGTCACGGAACGTTTTTTACACACTAAAACCCATATTATTCGTGGCCGCCATTACCCAACACAGCAGCAGAAAAACAAAGCACCATCTGAATATATTGAAATCTATTACTACCGAATTTTTGGTACGTCACCAATAGCTGGATAGCACCACAACCATATGAATCATCGTATTACCACCATAAACAATTTATAGAAGTGACAACCGTCTGATATTTTGGCGAGAACTAAATAAAATAATTAGTGCATCAACCTATAGCTACGGTAATAACCTCCGAAACCTAACCGAACCTAAATAAGCTTTCAGGCAAAAATTTTCTAGGTAGTCATGTATTTAAGTATAATAATTGTTTTTTATTGGGTTTGAGTTGTCAACATGTAACTATCCCTCTAAAAAGTTATATAAATTAGTGTAACCTAACTACATTTATAGTTACTAAGTTCGTCTTTATAAGGAATTACTGGAGAGTATAGTTGATGGAATGCTCGTCCAATAGCACCCGAGAATAAAATCATCTCAGGAGGCATATTTCCCGCTTGTAGTATATGTTCTTTTGATATTCCTGGATACGGGTCTATATAATATATTTTTGATATTCCTAGCTGATACGCTTTCTTGGCACAAAGCTCACACGGGCTTGCTGTGGTAAATAAAATACCGCCATGAACTCCCATGCCACCATATTTAGAAATTTGTAGAAAAGCATTTTCTTCAGCATGTAATGATCTTGTATGAACTTGATTTTTTTGATTTTTTTGTTTTTCTTGATTTTCTTGATTTTCTTGATTTTCTTGATTTTCTTGATTTTCTTGATTTTCTTGATTTTCTATAGAGTTAAACTCGTCTTTAAAGCAATAATTGAAATTAATATCTGCTGTTATATTTTGATACTTTTTAGTGTTTTCTTTAAAATGCTTTATAAACTCAGAATTATTTTTTTCATAAAAACTATAAGCTTCTGTATCATACCCATTTAACAAGTCATTACGATTTCTAAGATTACATGGAACTTGCCCATGAGGAGTATCATTCCAACCAATAGATTTTAATGAGTAATTTTCATCTGTAACGACTGCTCCAACTTGTCTGGAAATGCATCCTGAATTAAGCTTTGCTGTATAAGCTATTTGCATACATCTTTCTTGAAATGTCGGAGTAACTAATCCTGGCTTTTTAATCAATGTAATTATTCTAATAAGTTGATTTGCTAAGTTTTTAAATTTCCCAACTTCATCAGGAGCATCATTATTATTAATATAAATATCAGCCTTTTGTAAGCATGCTGGAATATTTTGAGAGATAAAACCATTAATTTTATTTAATGGAATATCAGTATATTCATTCTTGCTAATAGATTGAATTTCTTTGTCAGTCAAATTTAAATTAATTAATCTATTTTTTCTTTGTGCCTCCTCGCAAGTTATTGCAATTAAATAGAAAGCTGAGTATCTTTTTTGAAAAAAGAATGCTTCTAAAGGGTTTCTCAAAGCATCAATCACAATAAATGTTTTTTTATTTTCCGTTTTAGGCTTTTCCGTTTTAGGCCTTATCCTTTCAATAATCTCATTAATTTTTTTTGATACAGTGAAAAAACTACCTTTATTTTGTTTTTTTAAATATACATTACCAGATAAACGAATATTTCTTCCAAAAGCTTGATATAGTTTTATATAAATATCATTTCCAAGAATCTTTTTTATTTCATCATTTACCTCTTGAATTTTTTTAGTATAAAAATTTATCATATTTTCAGTACGTTTAGACTGGCTTTCAGTATCATCATCTGCTTTGTTATTTTCTTCCGGTTCTTCCGATATTTTTTCTAATTGTTGTTCCAGCTGTTGAATCAGTGATTTAATTTTAGGATTATCGATGTTGGCAAGAAAATTACCTCTTTGGAATATACTTTTGTTTTCAGAGATAAAATCATTTAAAAATTCTTTTCTAATATTATCTTTATAATGCAATGCCCACAATAATGTTATGACTGCACTAGCACTTATAATATGAAATTTGTAACTATCCCCTAAAATAGTACAGTCCCAAAGTAGAAAATTCTCTTCATTAACCCACAGAGGATTTAAACATGAAAAAGATGACTGAACATCAGATCGTATCTATTTTAAAAGAAGCTGAAGCCG
>NZ_JAAEDQ010000012.1:0-57441 GCF_013344965.1 Snodgrassella sp. ESL0253
CGGCTTCAGCTTCTTTTAAAATAGATACGATCTGATGTTCAGTCATCTTTTTCATGTTTAAATCCTCTGTGGGTTAATGAAGAGAATTTTCTACTTTGGGACTGTACTATTTTAGGGGATAGTTACATTTTTTATATTTAAATTCTCGTGGATTGATGGAGAAATTTCTACTTTAAGGCTGTATTCTTTTAGAAGGTAGTTACACAAAGTACCCACGAACGACAAAAATCCTTATCGATAGTAAGATGAATTAAGAGCTGATCAGCATGATCAGATTATGGTTGCTCCTAAAGTATTTTGAAAATGCTTTAAAGCCCAGTTGTGTCCTGTAGCATCAAAGCTGGCAACGGCATGTTGATGGATGACTATTTTGTAATTTAGGTTATAAGCATCAACTGCGGTATGTAAAATACAAATATCGGTACAGACACCAGTTAAATGTATTTCTGTGATGTTTCTCTCACGCAGGCGTAAATCCAGATCAGTGCCACTGAACGCTGAATAATGACGTTTGTTTAACCAGTAAACTTGCGGATTAGATTGGTTTATTGTGTACAGTTGTTTTAATGAGCCATATAAATTCTGACCTTCTGTGCCGATGATGTTATGTGGCGGAAATAATTTATTTTCTGGATGATACTGATCGTTTGCCTGATGGGCATCAATGGCAAATACCACAAAATCTCCTTGCTCAATAAATGTTCTGGCCACATTCACTATTTCTTCTTCAATTGATTGTCCAGCCAATCCGGTTGTTAGCGCGCCATCTGTGGCGATAAAGTCATTGGTGTAATCAATTGAAATCAGTGCTTTCATATGCTGTCCACAAAACGGTTTTGGTAATTTGAAATTAGTAAGTTATAAATCATTAAATGAGTTTCTTGATATTTTAGCTTTAATTTATTGTTCATAATATAGAATTTAGTGCTAAAACTATTAGCTCACATGAGGTTATAGTCCGTATACAGCGCAGCTTGCCGGTAGTATAGTGAATACTGTATATGCAAAAATATCAGGCCAATACAGCTGATATTGGCCTGATAGCATAAGATTAGCCTGTCTGAGACAATATAGTCGCAGCGATTACTTCCAGTAACGCCACCACGGAATGGCACTATGATCCTGCCATGGTGTCTGCAAATAGGGGCTATCCGGGAAATTCTGTGCCAGTACACGTTTTGTGTCGTCGCTCAGCTTTTGCTCCCCCAAATTGGCATATGCTGAAATCATGATTGCCAGTGCTTCTTCTACATTGGGTGTATTCTGGTACTGGGAAATCACTGTCTGTGCTCGCCCCACCGCGGCCAACCAGGCGCCGCGTTTCATGTAATAGCGCGCAACTGAAAGTTCATTGCCACCAAGCGCTTCCAGCAGTTTCTGCATTTTGGCGCGGGCATCATCGGCGTATTTACTCTGGGGGAAATACTGCACCAGCTGGGCGAAGGTAGTATAGGCTTCGCGATTGGCTTTCGGATCACGGTCAGACCAGTCCTGTTTAGCCAGTTTGCTGACAAAGGATTTGTCTTCGTTCAGCTGAATCAGTGCTTTCAGATACAGCGCGTAATCCATATTTGGATGCTGCGGATACAGGCGCTGGAACTGCTCGATTGCAGCCAGTGCCTTGTCGTTCTCATCGTCCTTATAATAGGCATAGGCTGTATCAAGCTGTGCCTGTTCCGCATAGGAACCATAAGGGAAGCGTGCCTGTAGAATTTCGTATAATTTCTCAGCATGCGTATAATTACGATGCATCAGCTCGTCATGTGCTTCATTGTACAGACGCTGAACAGACCAGTCCTGGGTAATCTGGGAATCTTTATCGACCGTACTTGTGCTGGCACAGGCACTCAGTAACAAGCCTAAAGCCACCGCCGAAAACAAATTTTTCATGAAAGACACTTCTTTGTTAGAGAATGATGACGATTATAACGATGATTTGCCCTTTGCGGCAGATGATGGTGCACAAAGTTATAAAAATTGGACAGTACCTAATGAACTGGCCGGCTTGCGTCTGGATGCAGCGCTGGCAAAACTGATGCCGGAATTCTCCCGCAGCCGGCTAACTGCGTGGATAAAGGATAACCATGTTACCGTTAACGGTAGCGTGGTGCCACCCAAGTATAAGTTAATCGGTGGTGAAACTATACAGGTAGCCATTCAGCAGGATGAGAGCCAGCTGGCCTTTACACCCGAACCAATGCCGCTGGACATTATATATGAAGATGATAGTGTACTGGTACTGAATAAACCTGCCGGATTGGTGGTACATCCTGCTGCGGGCAACTGGCAGGGCACGCTGCTCAACGGGCTGCTTGCCTATTGCCCGGCGCTGGCACAGGTGCCGCGAGCAGGAATCGTGCACCGGCTGGATAAGGACACCAGTGGCCTGATGGTAGTAGCCAAAACTGTGGCAGCGCAAACACAGCTGGTACGCCAGTTACAGGCACGCACTGTAAAACGTACCTATCGTGCTGTAGCCGATGGTATTGTACCCTTTGATGGCAAAATTGAAACCCTGATTGGGCGTGATCCGCATAATCGCACCCGTATGGCTGTTGTGCCTTTTGGCGGTAAGGAAGCCATTACCCATGTAAAGGTACTGGAACGTTATGCTGATTTCAGTTATATCGAATGCCAGCTGGAAACCGGCCGTACCCATCAGATTCGTGTGCATATGAAAGCTGCTGGCCATCCACTGGCCGGGGATGCGCTTTACGGCAACCCGCGCCATCCGGCTACAACTGAAGTCAAGGCAGCGGTTAAAGCGTTGGCGCGTCAGGCACTGCATGCCTATCGTCTGTGCTTTATTCATCCGCAAACACAAGAAACCGTACAGTTTGAAGCACCGCTGCCAGCTGATATTTATCATTTGCTCTCTGTACTGCGTTTACAGGCAGGCATGGATTCTGCCATTAAAACCGCAGATGAGTGGCAGCAGCGTCTGGGTACTGAAGCGGAAGATGAAGACTGGGATGACGATGATTATGATGTGGATGTTATTTATGTACGCGAATAAGGCAGTACGATGAACCAGTGGGACATGAATCAGGCACTTGGTCTGACTCAGGACAAAAAATCCTTTTTTGAGGCAGAATGGCCGGCACCGGCTAATGTACACACCTTGATTTCTACGCGTCAGGGCGGCGTGAGCAGGCCGCCATTTGCTTCATTAAATGTTGGTGCACATGTTGGTGATTATTCTGAGGCTGTACAGCATAATCGTGCACTGGTGCAGCAGCAGGTGGCAAAACCGCTGGCCTATCTGAATCAGATACACAGTGCCGAGGTAACAGATGCTATGTCGGCATTAACTGCATTGCAGGCAGGTAAACCGGAAGCTGCCGATGCCAGCTTCTGCCGTCAGGGTGAAGCAGTAGCCTGCGCCATTATGACTGCGGATTGTCTGCCGGTATTGCTGTGCGACCGTGCCGGTACTGTAGTGGCTGCGGCGCATGCCGGCTGGCGCGGGCTGGCAAATGGGGTATTGCAGAATACGGTAGAGGCCATGCAGGTCAATCCCCTGGAAATTCTTGCTTATCTGGGGCCGGCAATCGGGCCGGAAGCCTTTGAGGTTGGAACGGAAGTATGGGAAGCATTTTGCCTGCGCCAGCCCAAGGCACAGGCAGCATTTACCGATATTGGTAATGACCATTATCTGGCAGATATTTATGCGCTGGCGCGGCTAGCTCTGGCTGATGCGGGTGTACATCAGGTTTATGGTGGCACAGAATGTACGGTTTTACAGCGCGAACGTTATTTTTCCTATCGGCGTGACGGGCAAACCGGACGTATGCTCAGTGCAATCTGGCTGGACTAAAAATAAATTCTAAAAGGTACCGCTGGCAATAATCAACGCCTGTAACTGAAAATGATGCCGGTAGGGGGCAGTGTTAGTGCACCTTAGCAGTAAACAATGCGTTTATAAGGATAAAACACTATCTGACTTTTATGCTAGAAAAAGCTGAATCTGACGGCATTGTGGTAGCAGCGCAAACTATTACTGTACTGTGTGCATTTCATGCTGTATTGCAGCGACATGCCGTAGTTAAGGTTATAAGTGGGCGAAAGCGGGTGTCTGAGACGAAACGATAGAAGACTGATGGCGTTTTACTTCGCGATAGAATGTTTCGGTATAACTCAGGTAATCACAATGATAATAATGTTGTATTGAGGTAAGAAACAACAGCTGGTGTATTTGTAGGTATTTGTGCTCAGGAAAATGAAGGTGTCGCGCAAAGTGATACATGGTGTAATAGAACTGGCACTTACTTAAAAGAAAGTTAATGTTCCCCTACAAAATTCTTTATCTGCTGTGCCACCGATAAGCAGCCCAAAATCAATAGACTGTTTTCAGTTTCAGGCATGAATACAATAGACATGCTGTTAAATGATTAAAATATATTAAATTTTAAACATACCCAAAAGATTATGACTATATAAGATTATATACAGTAGATGTTGATTGTTTTTTTTAAGCTAATAATTCATTTTTATTAAACGTATATTAATATTAAATAAAAAATATTAATTGTTATGTGATATAAGCTTACATATAATGCTAGGTTTATTACGTTTTACACAGATATATGAAGTTTGCAATATCTGCTTGGCGTGCGGTTAGTCCTTTTCACCAGACGTTAGCAGACTGGCGGCAATGGGTAGCACAAGGGAGGGACATCAATGGCTTAACGGCCAGAGATATTGATGTTTCTTTTTTACCTGCTATGAAAAGGCGTCGCTTAAGTTCAGCAGCCCGTTTAATGTTTGCAGCGTCATGGCCGCTGTTGCCCGAAAATATATCCTGTCCGGTGGTTTTCGTTTCTCATGATGGTGAGATTAACCGCAGTTTTCAATTGTGGCAAAGTTTGCTACAGCAGGAAGAATTGTCACCGACTTCATTTGCTTTGTCTGTGCATAATGCCATTGTCGGTCAGTGGTCGCTGATGCGTGCGGACATGAGTGAGTGTATAGCTTTAAGCGCGCGATACAATGGTCTGGAAATGGGCATTACCGAAGCGGTAGGTTTGCTGGAAGAGGGTGCATCGCAGGTTTTGGTGGTGGTAGTGGAAGAACCCATTGCGGCTGAATATAACGTAGCAGCAGTGCGTGCGCCATTTCCACTGGCATTGGGGTTAATCCTCACCACAGGTGAGCAGACAAGTCTGACCTACAGTCCGATGATGGCAGAGGCTACAGATAACCCACTGGCTGGTACACTGAATTATTACAGTAGTACGCTGGATTGGATTGTCCAACAGGTAACAGCGCAGACTGTGCGCAGGCAGCCTGCTGAACAGGGGGTCTGGCAGTGGCGGATTGGCTGATGGGTTGGTGCAACTGGATGTGGCGCTGGTGTGCAACGGCAATGGGCTTTGTAATTTTTGGTGTATTTGGGCTGCTGTTTAAAATTATCCTGTTGCCTTATACCTTGCCATCGGCAAAAAACAGTGCGGCCAGTCAGATACGGGCACGGCGGCTGGTTGCGCATATTTGGGCTGCATTTATCCGTTATTTAAGTGTTACAGGTGTCATTACTGTTCGTTACCATGGCTTTGAACGCCTTGGACAACCCGGGCAGCTGATTCTGGTGAATCATCCGTCATTACTGGATGTGGTGTTTATGCTGGCTAAAGTTCCCACACTTAATTGCATTGTTAAAAAAGATCTGTTGCGTAACCCAGTAATGAAAAGCCCAATACTTGCCTGTGGATTCTTGCCAAATGATGAATCGCTGCAAGTTGTTGAAGATGCTGATGCTGTATTGCGTGGCGGACAAAGCCTGCTGATTTTTCCTGAAGGTACACGTACTGGATGGGATAACAAAATAAATTTTAATCGCGGCGCTGTGTCTATTGGATTGCGCAGTGCCCGTGTGATTACGCCGGTAGTGATTGCGATGAATCCGCCGGCGCTGAAAAAGCACCAACCTTGGTATCAGGTGCCGAAACAGAAAATTCGTTATGATTTTTATGTTGGTGATGATATCGACCCACAACAGTGGTTACAACACAAACCTTTGCCCATAGCGGCAAGAAAACTTAATCAGCAATTGCAGGAATATTTCCAGCATGAATGCAGTAAAAGAAAGCAGTGAATGAGTGATTTAGTTATTCAGATTAAAGAATTGATTATTGACAGTTTGGGGCTGGAAGACATCACGGTAGATGATATCGGTGATGATATGGCCTTATTTGGTGATGACGGCCTCGGGCTGGATTCTGTAGATGCTCTGGAGTTGGGACTGGCAATCCAGAAAAAATTTGGCCTGCAAATGGAAAACGACAGCAGTCAGCTGCGCGAGCATTTTTTCAGTGTCAATTCATTAGCCAGTTATATTCAAAGCAAGCACTGAAAATAACCTGATTTTATTTAAAAGGGAAAACCGGCTTATGACTGAACAGGAAATTTATGCCATTTTGGCAAACGCATTGGAAAATCTGTTTGAAATTGCACCAGAGCGAATCAAGCCTGAAGCCGATTTATTTACGGATTTGGAAATTGACAGTATTGATGCCATTGATTTGATTGATTACATCAAACGCCAGACCGGGCACAAATTACAGGCAGAAGATTTTCGCAGCGTGCGTACGGTGGCTGATGTGATTCAGGCAGTCATGAACAAGGCCAAACAGGCAAATAATGCCTAGGCTGTATGCAGTCATTAATGCGGTACTGGTTCTGGTTAGTATCCTGTATCCGTTTATCTGGTATTTTGGCCAGAAATATACTGGGGTAATTCCGGTTGCTGTACTGATGGCTATCATCTGGCTGTTACGGGCTTTGTTTAACAAAAAACCATTACAGAAGTTATTGTCGTGTGCACTGATGCTTGTGTTTGTACTGCTGGCTTGGTTGCATTCGACTACAGCTATGTACTGGTATCCGGTCATGGTAAGTATGCTGCTGTTGCTGGTGTTTGCCTCCAGCCTGTTTAGCCGGCAGTCAATCATTGAACGTCTTGCCCGTTTACAGCATCCAGACCTGCCCGATACTGGAGTACGCTATACCAGACGGGTTACGCAGATATGGTGTGGTTTTTTCTGCATGAATATTCTGTTAACTTCAGGCCTGATTCTGGGTCAATACTGGCACGCTTGGGCGGTGTATACCGGCGTGATTTCTTATCTGCTGATGGGAATATTGTTTGGCGGAGAATTTCTGTACCGACGGCTAAGATTAAAAATATAAATATGATGATGGCAGAACAATTCTGGGCAGAACGTACCCATAGTCAGGCTTTATTTGCTACTGGTGCAGACAGCTTGAGCTGGCAGCAGGCTATGCAACAAATAACCGCATTAGGCCAGTATTTATCTGATCAGTCGGTGAAGCGTGCTGGCCTGTATTTTGATGATGCTGCTTATTTTGCCATCGCTTTATTGGCTTGTGTGCAGGCAGATATTGATGTTTATCTGCCGGCCAATCTATCTGATGACAACTGCTTGTGGCTGGAGCAGACTGTAGATATTTATCTGGCTGATGAAATCACGAATAAACTTGCCATACCCGCATTGCCAGCATCAAGGTGGGCTGAACTTGGCTGCGCAGAAGCAAATTGTCATTTTGTCAATAATATTGCTGTTGTCCTGCAAACATCCGGCTCTACCGGTGCGGCCAAACTGATTAATAAAAACTGGCACGAGTTATGCCTTGAAGCACAGATACTGGCCGCAACACTGCCGGGTGCAATGATTCAAGACCGGCCGGTTGTACTGGGCAGTGTCAGTGTGCAGCACATGTATGGCTTGAGTTTTCGTATTATGCTCAGTCTGTATCTGGGCTTGCCTGTTTACCGGCAGCGTCTGCTTTTTCCTGAAGTGCTGCTGGTGACCAGTCAGACTTACAGGAATGTTATCTGGGTTAGCAGTCCGACTCTGCTGCATACTCTGCGCTTATCCCATGATATTTCTCTGGCGCAAGGACATGTTGTTGCGGTTATTTCTGCTGGGGGTGTACTGGCACAAACCAGTAAGGCTTTTCTACTCGAGCATATCTGTCCTAATGTGGTAGAAATCTACGGTAGTACTGAAACTGGTGCAGTAGGCTATCGAAGTGACCAGCCTCACTGGCAGTTTTTTCAGGATGTCAGCCATAGAGTTGAAGAGAATGGCTTGGCTATTCTGTCACCGCGCTGTACGACAGAACAGATACTGGCTGATGCAATAGTCGAGTACGAAAACGGTTTTGAACTATTGGGACGGCTGGATCGTATCATTAAACTGGCTGATAAACGCATTTCCCTGATGCAACTGGAAAATAAGCTCATGGCTCATGAGTGGGTGGCCGATATTCACATTCTGAAGCATCCTGAGGGTACTCATCTGGCCGCGTGGGTGGCTTTGAATGATGCCGGTATTCAGGCTTGGGGTGAGCAGGGACGCAAACAGGTTATCCTTGAGTTGAAAGAATGTCTGGCCGGAAGTCAGGAAAAGATTGCACTGCCGCGTCACTGGCGATTTACAACTGCTTTACCCCGCAATGCCCAAAGTAAACTCAATCCAGCTGACATACAACAGGCTATTTTACAGCCTGTTACCCATCCTATTGTTTTAGATCAGAAAGCTGTTGCGGACGATGAGTATAGGCTACGCATACAGGTTCCACTCGATCTCGTGTATTTCAGAGGCCATTTCGATGTCTTTCATCTGGTACCGGGGGTGATCCAGATAAAATGGATTATAGAGTTACTGCAACAGTGCTCATGGTTAGTTCAGGCGCCATTGCAGATGGAAAACTTGAAATTCCAGCATTTTCTGCGGCCGGCTGATATTGTTGAGCTGGTGTTTAAACGTGATTGTATACGCCGGAAAATATCCTTTCAGTGCTTCATGCACGACAAAAAAATTTCTTCTGGCCGGCTGGTGATTCCTGATAGCGAGAGTCATGCATTATGAAATTGCTGGCAGTGATTCCGCATTACAACCATGTGCATACTGTAGGTAAGGTGGCACAGGCAATGCAGGCTTTCGGAATAGACTGCCTGATTGTAGATGATGGTTCTGATGATGCAGCGAGAACGGCACTACAACAATTATCACAGCCTGATATTGAGGTGATATATCGTGCCCAGAATGGGGGCAAGGGTGCAGCGGTAAAGGACGGGATAAAGTATGCTGCCCAGCATGGCTATACCCATGTATTGCAGGTAGATGCTGATGCCCAGCATTGTCTGGCAGATACGCAAAAACTGGTGGCAGCAGCCATAGCACAGCCGCAGGCAGTCGTTTGTGGCCGGCCGGTATATGGTACTGACACACCCAATGCACGGCTATATGGGCGCAAGATTACCAATTTCTGGTTGGCAGTGAATACTTTATCACTGGACATCAAAGATGGTATGTGCGGATTCCGTATTTATCCGCTGGTGCCGACTATTGATGTGATTAATAGCGAACATGTTGGCAATTACATGGATTTTGATGCCGAGCTTTTGGTGTACCTGCATTGGCGAGGCTGTGCCTTTGTCTGGATTGATACACCAGTGACTTATGCATCTGACGGCGTTTCACATTTTCGTGTCTGGCAAGACAATATCCTGATTTCCAGAATGCATGCGCGTTTATTTGTGAATATGTTATGGCATGCACCCGGCCTGTTGTGGCGCCGCTGGCAAAGGAAAATACATGACTAAATCCAGCCGTCACTGGGCAAACCAGCAGGAACGTGGCAGTAACATAGCTTTGTTGCTTACCCGTTATCTGGCCAAATACTGTCCGGCGTGGATTTTGTCGCCGATAGTTTGTCTGGTAGTAGCGTATTTTTATCTGACTGCGGCGGCAGCACGCCGTAATGTGGCTCGTTATCAGCATTTACTCGCACAAAGCTGTGCTGAACTGGCGCCGGTTTTAGCCAGAAAAGGTTCGGTTTTCCGGCAATTTTATGCTTTTGCACAGGCTATTGTAGATCGCTTTGCGGTCTGGCAGGGGCGTATCAGTTATGAAGACCTGATTATTCATGACTCGGATAATCTTTCTCAGGATATTGAACAGCCAGTTGCAGGGACTACCGGGCAGATATTTGTCTGTTCGCATCTGGGGAATACGGAAATTTGTCGTGCTCTGGTCAGAAAGCACCAGAATCTGGTTCTGAATGTATTGATTCACAGCGGTCATGCAGTGAAATTCAATCAGGCATTAAAAGATGCCGGTGCTTGCCGGATTCGCCTGATTCAGGTGACATCGCTGGATGCGAAAATGATGATGGAGTTAAATGAGCGCGTGCAGCGTGGTGAATGGCTGGCTATTGCTGCTGACAGGGTACCAGTACGGGGAGAGAAAACCGTGGCCGTACCGTTTCTACAGCAAATGGCACGCTGGCCGCAAGGGCCGTGGTTATTGGCAGGCTTGTTGAAAGTACCAGTTAATACACTGTTTTGTATCAAACAGCAGGGTAAATACCATTTGTACTTGCAGCGTTTTGCTACCAGTGTTCGCTGGCAGCGGCAGCATCGGGAACAGTGTATTGAGCAGTATGTTCGACAGTATGCTCAATTGCTGGGTGCTTATTGCATCAAGGCACCAAGACAGTGGTTTAATTTTTTCGACTTTTGGAATCAGGATGACAGGGCAGCATAGGCAGTTGCGTCACAGTACGGTACTGGAAGTACCTTTCTTTGATGTTGATTCAATGGATATTGTCTGGCATGGGCACTATGTCAAATATCTGGAAGTGGCACGCTGTGCTTTTTTAAGTGCCATTGGTTATGATTACAATGTCATGAAAGCCAATGGTTATGGCTGGCCGATTGTGCAATTGCAGCTAAAGTATGTGCGGCCGGCTGTTTTCGGACAAAAAATCCGCATTGAAGTTATTTTAAAAGAATATGAGAGCTGCCTGAAATTTGATTATGTCATCAGCGATTGTTGCTGCGGAGAAAAACTAACCAAAGCTTCCAGTATGCAGGTGGCCGTGTGTATGGCCACGCGGGAAACGCAGTTTCAGACACCGGAAAGCTGGTTACAGGCAGTTAGACAGGCTATGCAAAATGGCTTGGAAGGAGAAGATTAATATGTTGAAAAAGTGTTTATTGGTATGCTGGTGCTGCCTGTTAAGCGGTTTTTTATGGGCATTTGATTTAACTGATTTGCAAAACCAGCTACAACAGCCGCAAAGTATTAAGGGAGATTTCACCCAGCAGCGTTATCTGCGCAGTACCAGCAAGCCGGTTATAGCGCAAGGGCAGTTTGTGCTGGTGCCAAAAGCCGGTTTGTTATGGCAGATGAAAAAACCTTTTACCGATACCATGCGGGTGCGCCAGTCCGGTATTGAGCAGCTCAATGCGAATAATCAGTGGATAGCCAGCAAGCAGTCGGCCGGTGCGCAAAAAAATCAGGTAAAGCTGTTTCTGGATTTGCTTGCCGGGCAAACCAGTGGTTTACAAAGCCAGTTTACTCTGCAATTAGAAGGCACAGCCCAGAACTGGCAATTGCACCTCCTACCGAAAAGCGTATTGATGAAACAGATTTTCACCAGAATCGATATTCACGGTGATAGTGTGGTAAAAAAAATCACGCTGTCTGAAGTACAGGGCGACCGCACTGAGATTACATTTACTGCCCTGAAGGTCAATGCTGCCCTGAACAGGTTTGAACAACATGCCGTTTTACCGTAAACGCATCTGGGCGTGGCTGTATTTGCTGCTGATTCTTTGCGTGGCGGCTGCATTACTGTGCAGTTGGCTGCAACAGAATCGTCTGGATACTGATTTAACCAGCCTGTTACCGGCAGATGGGCAAAACATACAGGCACAGCAGCTGGCTAAAATGCGCATGAATCAGCGCATGAACCGTGACATTGTGGTGTTACTGGGCAGTGATTCGCCTGATAAAGCGATGGCTGCGGCACACATGCTTCAGAAAAAATGGCAGGACAGCGGTGTATTTGAGGCTGTTACCGGCAAAATTGAACCTGATGTGGCTGCTTTGCAGGCCAATATGCAGAGGTTGCGTCTGGCGGTGGTAGCAGAAGCCAGCTGGCGCAATATCATGAATCAGCCCAGAGATGCTTTTACCAGACAGGCACAGGCTTTGGTTAATCCGTTTGCAGAACGCAGTGTATTGCCTATTGAGCAGGACTGGCTGGGTCTGGGTAATATCATCATGCATCAGGCCAGTCAGGATGGGCCGGTTTTTTATAATGTTCAAACTGGCTGGCTGAATATTGATGATGGTAAGACAACATGGATTTTATTACGGGCGCGATTACCGGAAAAAGCCGGTCTGATTAACGTACCCGATGGCCTGCTTACGCTGATTCATGATACGCAGGCTTCTTTGGCACAGCAAAAGGTGCAAGTACTGATGGCAGGTGGCGCTATTTTTGCCGCAGAAAATAAAACCACCGGTGAACGAGAAAGCCAGTATATGAGTATACTGGGTATGGGGTTGACTTTTCTGCTGCTGCTGCTGCTTTTCCGCAGCCTGCGTATTTTATATTTATTGCTGCCTCTGGCCGTGGGTATCTTGTTTGGCATGGCGGCAACTGTGGCGCTCTGCGGACATATTCATATTCTGACATTGGTGGTTGGAACCAGCCTGATGGGGGTATTACTGGATTTCCCCCTGCACTGGCTGGCCAGCGGAGTCATTCAGCAGCAATGGCAGCGCTGGCAGGCTTTGCATATGGCCAGTAAAGCCTTTTTATTGAGCCTGATTATTACCCTATTGGGTTATGCGGCTTTACTGATTACGCCACTGCCGATACTGCAACAAACGGCGATATTTTCTGCAGCTGCGCTGATTAGTGCATTTTTATTCAGTTTGCTGTGTTTGCCAGCTTTTTTTACCACCACTCAGGCGCGCATTCATCCGCGGGCTTTGCATGCCATGCTGGCTCTGGGCAGCCTGATTATCAGTTGCCGGCAGGTGATGGTGCAGAAAAGATGGCCACTATTGATGGTGTTATTACTGCTGACCGGTGGCCTGTTACGATTAGATACCCACGATGATATCCGCCAGTGGGTGAATCTGTCGCCAGAATGGATGGCACAGGCGCAGAAAATTGGTGTACTTACCCAAACCATGCCTGCTGGCCAGTATTTTGTACTACAGGCAAATAATGACGATGAACTGTTAATCAAAAGCCATGCTCTGGGACAATCGTTACAGACTCTGGTGGCGCAAAAGCAATTAACTGGTTTTCAATCTCTGGATCAGTGGATTACGCCGCTTAGCATACAAAAACAACGCCAGCAGGACGTAGGTAGCCTGATGGCCAATGCTGATAACTGGCAGGACTTAATCCGTCTGGGAATCGCTGAACGCAGTATTCAGGCCTACTTGTCCGGTTTGCAGCAGCAGCCTCTGCAAACCATCGCCCAGAGCCTTGATAATGATCTGGCTACAGCCTGGCAGGATTTATATTTGGGCAAGATGGCCAATGGACAGGTGGCGGCTATTGTTAGCCTGTCAGGGGTAAGCCATGTTGCTGCCTTGCAAAAGCTGGCTGATAAAAATAACGGTATTTATTTTGTTAATAATTTACAAGCATTAAATCACTTATTTACGCATACGCGCAATCAAGCCATCGCCCTGAAAGTGGCTTCTTATCTGATAGCCATTGTGTTACTGGCTTATGTTTTTGGCTGGCGTAAAGGTATGCTGCTGCTGGCTGTACCCGTTCTGTCTTCATTGTCCTGTTTAGCAATATTTGCTTATGCAGGCTGGCCGTTATCTTTGTTTGCCATTTTTGGTCTGTTTCTGGTAACGGCCATTGGTATGGACTATGCCATTTATGTGTCAATCAAACAGATGGCTGTTGCAGAACGTCTGGCCGGTGTGCTACTGGCCGCAACAACGACAATGATTTCATTTGCTATTCTTGGTTTCAGTGCGACGCCGGCTATTGCCAGCTTTGGTCGCAGTGTTGCCTTCGGCGTATTTTTTAGCATGATACTGGCACTGGCCTTACTGCCCAGAGCCAGCAACAAGGGGGGGTGTAATGAATCAGTTTGATGTAGTGATTATCGGTGCCGGACCGGCCGGCGCCATCGCCAGTGCTTTATTGAATAAAAAGGGTTATCGTGTTTGTGTATTGGAAAAGCAGATTTTTCCCCGTTTTGTGATTGGTGAAAGCCTGCTGCCACACTGTATGGAATTTATCGCTGAAGCAGGGATGCTGGAAGCGGTAAATGCAGGTGTTGAGGATGGTTTCCAGTTTAAGAATGGTGCTGCATTCAGTTGGGGTGATCGCTATACCACTATAGATTTTACGGATAAATTTTCATCTGGTCCGGGCACAACTTTTCAGGTAACGCGTGCCCGTTTCGACCATATTCTTATCAGTGAAGCGCAAAAGCAGGGTGTGAAGGTCTGTTTTGAGCATAGTGTAAATGGTATTGAATTTGAGCAGGATGCGGCTGTACTGTCAGTAACAGATGCACAGGGCATGCCTTATCAGATTCAGGCACAATTTGTACTGGACGCCAGTGGCTATGGACGGGTACTGGCAAAATTGCTGAATCTGGAACAGCCCTCTTCATTACCAGAGCGCATGGCTTATTTTACCCATATTGATGACAATGTCACTGATACGGCATTTGACCGCAATAAGATTCTGATATGTACCCATCCGGATTTGCGTGATGTATGGATCTGGTTTATTCCATTCAGCAATAACCGTACTTCTATTGGTGTGGTGGGTTTACCGGAATGTCTGAATAATCACGGTGCAGAAGGTGCAGAGGCAATTTTGCAAAAATTTGTTAGTGAAGTGCCAATGCTCAAGCGTATTCTGGTTAATGCACAATGGCATAACGATGTACCATTTCGAACTCTGCGTAATTATTCTGCTAATGTCAAAAGTCTGTATGGGCAGCGTTTTGCCTTATTGGGGAATGCTTCCGAGTTTCTCGACCCGGTCTTTTCTTCTGGCGTGACAATTGCCATGCATTCGGCCAAGCTGGCCGCGGATATTCTGCACCGGCAGTTTTCAGGAGAAGCAGTAAACTGGCAGCAGGATTATGCTGATGCATTACAGGTGGGTATCAACACATTTAAAACCTATGTCAATGGCTGGTACAGTACTGCTTTTCAGGATGTAATCTATGCTGAACATACTAATCCTGACATCAGACGCATGATTAGTTCCATTCTTGCTGGCTATGCATGGGATGAAACTAATCCGTATGTAATCAATTCAGAACGCCGTCTGGCTGTGCTGGCAGAAATATGTGGTCAAGCCAAATGATGTTAAAGAAAGGTTTTATCTGGCTGCTATTGATGCTTGGTTTACATGGCTGCCACAGTGTTCCAGTAATTGATACCTTACCTGTATTAAAGCAGACATTAAGCTTACAGGTCACCGATGCAGATGGAAGCAACAGTCTGCTGTTAATTGAACCGCTGACGCTACAACAATGGCGCTTTGTGCAGGTAGATAGTCTGGGGGCACCAGTATCCAGACAGATTCTGCAACGGGGTAAGTGGCATAACGATGGTTTTCTGCCGCCCAATCCTAAAGCGCGGCAGTTATTTACTGCTGTTTATGCCTATCTTGGCCATCAGCATCACTGGCCAGTACCCGCTACGCTGAATGATGTGAGGATTTCTTCCAGTGCTGACGATGCTGTTGCTGATATCAGCTGGCATAATCAGCATTGGCAAATCAGGGAGATGGCTAATGATTAAGCCGGTTTTTTTAAGCCGTCCGGCAATGGTCAGCGCGCTGGGCTGTGGTGTGCATGAGCATATCAGTGCGCTGTTGGCTAGGGAAGGCAGCTATCTCACCAGTAGCGATTACTGGGTAAGCGGCCAATCGTATTTATTTGGTACAGTGCAGTCTCCTCTGCGACCTTTTCCGGCTGATTTAAAGCCTGATTTCTGTAGCCGCAATAATCAGTTGTTGTGGCATGCACTTTTTCAGATTGAGGACGATATCCAGACCGCAATTGCCGAATATGGTGCCGACCGTGTAGCTGTGGTGCTGGGAACATCAACAACAGGTGGTGATGAGAACCGAGCTGCGCTTGAACACGGTTTTATCCGGCAGGATTGGGCGAACAGTGGTTACAATCAGGCTTTGCAGTTAATGTCTTCACCAGCAGATTTTGTTGCTCATGTATATCAGTTAAACAATGTACATTATGGTATCTCAACGGCCTGTACTTCTGGTGCACGGGCACTGATTAGTGCAGCCCGTTTACTGCGTATGGGTATGTGTGATGCGGTAATTTGTGGCGGAGTAGATACGCTGTCAGCGCTAACCATTAATGGTTTCCATGCATTACAGGTCTTATCATCCGGGCAGTGTCAGCCGTTTACGGCTGAACGTAATGGTATCAATATTGGTGAAGCGGCTGCTGTATTCGTGATGACCCGTGATTCGGCTAAAGGATTGCCATTATTGGGCTATGGTTCCAGCAGTGATGCCTATCATATGTCCAGCCCGCGACCTGATGCTGTGGGCGCCAGAAAAGTGATTCAGCAGGCCTTACAAAAAGCACAGTTACCGGCCAGTGCCGTGGGCTGGGTTAATCTGCACGGTACCGGCACTATTCAGAATGATGCCATGGAAGCACTGGCTATTCACAGCGAATTGGGTGCAGAAGTTTCCTGCGCTTCAACCAAGGCATTAACCGGCCACACACTTGGTGCTGCCGGCGCCCTTGAAGCAGCTTTTTTATGGACAGTGATCAGTCAGCAAACCAATCCTGCTGGTGAGTTACCCCTGCACCGGGCTAACGCGCCTATCGACCCGGCATTAGCACCCATTCATCTGACCAGTTTTCAGGAAACCTTTGCTGCCGACCGTCGGCGCATAGCATTAAGCACTTCATTTGCTTTTGGTGGCAATAACACGGCATTGATTATGGGGAGCAATGATGCAAACCCCTATTTATGATGTAGCTGCTTTATTGCCACACAGTGGCCGGATGGTGTTACTGGATGAAATTGCCGCCTACGATGAGCAAAGTCTGACAGCTTATGCCTGCGTAAAACCACAGCAGATACTGGTTACCGATGGTTGTTTACCATCCTGGGCTGCCATGGAAATTATGGCTCAGGGCGTTGCCGCCTGGGCGGGAGCGTTAGCTTGTGATGCCGGTGAACCGGTGCGGCTGGGTTTTTTACTCGGAACAAGAAAATTACAGCTTTATTTTTCCACACTGCCCGTACCGGCTGTATTGGCGGTTAAGATTCAGGCCTCTTTACAGGATGCCAATGGCTTTGGTGTTTTTGATAGCCAGCTATGGCTGTGTGATGAAACCCGCACGCCAAACCAGTTACTGGCCGAGGCAGCACTCAATGTATACAGCCCTACTGAGAACATATTAACGCATGATGATGAATAACGATAAAACCATTCTGGTCACTGGTTCTGCACGCGGTATTGGCAAAGCCATAGCTCTGACGCTGGCTCGAGCCGGCTGGGATATTGTGCTGCACTGTCGCAATCAGCGTGCAGAGGCTGAAAAAGTGGCGGCAGAGATTGCCGCACTTGGTGGCCGCAGCCGCATACTGACTTTTGATATCAGTGACCGGCAGGTCTGTCAGGAAACTTTACTGGCCGATATAGAACAATACGGTGCTTATTACGGTGTGGTACTGAATGCAGGTATTACCCGTGATAATGCTTTTCCTGCGCTAAGCAATGAAGACTGGGATCAGGTATTGGGTACGAATCTGGATGGCTTCTTTAATGTTCTGCATCCGCTGATGATGCCGATGATACGCCGGCGCAAAGCAGGGCGGATTGTTTGCGTTGCGTCTGTTTCGGGCATAACCGGTAATCGGGGGCAGGTAAACTACAGTGCATCTAAAGCTGGCCTGATTGGTGCAGCCAAAGCACTGGCAGTAGAGCTGGCCAAACGTAAAATTACCGTCAATTGCGTGGCGCCCGGTTTGATTGAAACAGAAATGATTGATGAACACGTACCTGTTGCCGAGATTCTCAAAGCCATTCCCATGAATCGGATGGGACAGGCAGAAGAGGTGGCTCATGCTGTGGCTTTTCTGGTATCCGAACAGGCCGCTTACATTACCCGGCAGGTATTGGCTGTGAATGGAGGTTTATGTTGAGACGTGTTGTGATTACAGGCATGGGTGGTGTCAGCGCACTGGGGCATGACTGGCCGACGGTAAAAACTGGCTTGCTGGCTTACAAAAATAAAGTAGTCCGCATGGACAGTTGGGAACGGTATAAAGACTTGAATACCAGACTGGCTGCGCCCATTCTCGGCTACCGCCCGCCAGCGCACTGGACGCGCAAGCAGCTACGTAGCATGGGAAAAGTAGCCCAGATGTGTACACAGGCTGCGGAAAACGCACTGGCAGATGCAGGATTGCTTGGGGACGAATCAATAAAAGACGGGCGCATGGGCGTTGCCTGTGGTTCGTCTACTGGCAGCCCGCAGGATATTCGTGACATCAGCGAGCTTGTCCTCAATGGCAGTTCTGCGAATTTTAATGCCAATACCTATGTGCGCATCATGCCACATACTACTGCGGCCAATCTGTCAATTTTCTTTGGCCTGACAGGGCGGGTGATTCCTACTTCCAGTGCCTGTGCATCCGGCAATCAGGCTATCGGCTATGCTTATGAAGCAATCAAGTATGGCAAGATTGATATGATGCTGGCTGGAGGAGGAGAAGAACTATGCGTTTCTGAAGCCTTTGTATTTGATTCACTGTTTGCCACCAGTTTGCGCAACGATACGCCAGAATTGTCGCCATGTCCCTATGATGCCGGTCGTGACGGGCTGGTTATCGGGGAGGGGGCAGGTATCCTTGTGCTGGAAGAATATGAAATGGCCAAAGCCCGTGGAGCCAGAATTTATGCTGAGATAGTCGGATTTGCCTGTACCAGCGATGGTTCTCACATTACCCGTCCGGAACGTACTACCATGCGCCGTTGTATGCAAATGGCACTTGAGGATGCACATCTGCCGGCTGCTGAGGTTGGCTACATTAATGGTCACGGTACGGCAACAGAACAGGGTGATATTGCCGAAACCCTTGCTACTGCGGATGTTTTCGGACAAGTGCCCATCAGCTCACAAAAAAGTTATCTGGGGCATACACTGGGTGCCTGTGGTGCGCTGGAATCATGGTTCTCGATTCAGATGATGAACGAAGGCTGGTTTGCGCCTACCCTAAACCTGAACCAGATCGATAACCGTTGTGGCGAACTGGACTATATTGTCAACAGCGCACGTACTATCGATACCGAATTTGTCATGAACAATAATTTTGCGTTTGGCGGGGTAAACTCTTCTCTCTTATTTAAACGGCTGGGCTAGCCGGCCACCGATGCCAGTTAAAAGCGTAGTCATGCCAGCGGCCAAATCCATAAGTACAGTTTTGTGCTGCTACAGAGCAGCCAGCAGGATAAACTGCACTAATATGCCAGTGTCTATCAATGACACAGCTATAAGCCTGCACTGGAGGATTTAAGGCTGGAATATGGATTGCATCATATCCAGTTGGTATCAGACACCACCGCTGCATGTCGGTTAATTGCCCACGACTGATTTTGATAAACGCTTCCTTAAGCGTCCATAACTGGTAAAAAGCGGTGGATAAATCAGATTGCTGCGCCAGCCACCGCTGTTCATTAGTGGTGTAGCAAAGCTGTGCCAGTGCCAGAAAATCGCGTTCCTGTGCATACTCCATATCAATGCCCGGTATATACTGTGCTGAGGAGCAGGCAATCAAGCCAGCGTGGCCTTTTTTGTGGGTAAGAGAAAATTGGGGATAAGAAGCAGAAAGCTGCTGTTTTAAAAAACGGCTACTTTGCCAGTCAATACGCTGGGCTAATTGTGGATACTGTTGCAAACGCTGTTTGTCTGCCTGATCCAGTTTCAGACTGCTATACTGGCCGGATACATCGGCAGAAGCAAGCAAAATCAGGCAGTCTTGGTTCATCATGTAGTACACTTTTTATTTATTAAAGGAGTAAAGAATGAAGAAGTTTTCTCAATCAATTGCATTGGTAGCACTGCTGGCTTGTGTATCTGCTGCCTATGCGCGTGATGACAAATTGTTGTTGCCCATTCAGGACGCACTTGATGCACCGGAAGCAGCGCAAGTGCTGAATCCAAACATCAAACTTTATTTTGCTAAAAGTTCAGGCCGTGTAGTGAAATCTGGTCTGATTACCAATCGTAAAACCAACAGTGTCGGCAAATCAGACGAAGCTGCCTGCCGCTGGGCATTTCTGGCAGCGGTTAAACAGTTGCAGGAGCAAGCTACAGCTCAGAATGCTGCTAAAGTAACCAATATTGTCAGCTATTATAAGAAAAACAGCATGGCCAGTACAAAAGTATATGAATGTCATGCGGGTGGTGTGATTGCTGGTGTTGCTCTGAAAGGCGATTTAGCTAATTAAAAAAACACGATTATCTGCCACATAGCCGCCGTTTATCCTGCTCAAGATAATCCGGCGGTTTAATTATATGCATTGAGTGATTAAAACCTGCATAAATTATTATGCCAAACTGTTGTACAGAATGTCTAAATTTGGCGTATATAATAAAAATAATAACTAAATTTAGCTTGTTTTTTTGTCCAATTTTACGTATATTAGCTCAATAAAATATAGTGTAGCTTGATGAAATGAATAAATTGGACAAAAGGTCGGTTATGCAATTGAATATAGACCGCTTAATTGCCTATTTTGGTGGTGTAAACGCTTTGGCCGAAGCGCTCAAACAGCATTATCCAGATAGTGCCGCTTCTACCGCTGCTATCTATAAATGGCGCAAGCGAGGTTCATTGCCATTAAATCAGTTACAAAAAATTATTCTGATGGCTGAGAAGCAGAACAAGCCTCTGGATATCAATGCCTTTATGCAATACAAGAACACTACCCTGGAGAGACCAAGAATGACCACTATCAATAATCGAGTCATTATATTCGACACAACCCTGCGCGATGGAGAGCAATCGCCGGGGGCAGCCATGACCAAAGAAGAAAAAATCCGCATTGCACGCCAGTTAGAAAAGTTGGGCGTAGATGTGATTGAGGCTGGTTTTGCTGCTGCCAGCCCGGGGGATTTTGATGCCATTCACAGCATTGCTGAGATTATTCAAAATGCTACCGTATGTTCCCTGTCACGCGCTAATGAGCGTGATGTACGCAAGGCCGGCGAAGCAGTTGCACCGGCAAAGCGCAAACGTATTCATACCTTTATCGCCACCAGCCCATTGCATATGGAACATAAATTGCGTATGAAACCGCAGCAGGTTAAGGAAACTGCGGTTAAGGCAGTGAAAATAGCGCGTGAATATACTGATGATGTAGAATTTTCCTGTGAAGACGCACTGCGCAGTGATATCAATTTTCTTGCTGAAATCTGTCAGGCAGTGATTGAAGCAGGTGCAACTACCATCAATATTCCTGATACAGTTGGTTATGCCATTCCATTTCAGACTGAAGCATTCTTCCGCGAACTGATTCAGAAAACTCCGGGTAGTGATAAAGTTATTTGGTCGGCACACTGTCACAATGATCTGGGGCTGGCCGTTGGCAATTCACTGGCCGCAGTAAGCGGCGGTGCACGGCAAGTGGAATGTACCATCAATGGTCTGGGTGAACGGGCTGGCAATGCCAGTCTGGAAGAAGTGGTTATGGCGTTGAAAACCCGCCACGATGTTTTTGAGCTGGAAACCAATATTGATACCACGCAAATCGTGCCAACCTCGAAAATGGTTTCTACTGTTACTGGTTATCCGATTCAGCCGAATAAAGCCATTGTTGGTGCCAATGCATTTGCGCATGAATCTGGCATTCATCAGGATGGGATACTGAAATGCCGTGAAACCTATGAAATTATGTCTGCCGAATCAGTTGGCTGGAGTACTAACCGGCTGACCTTGGGTAAACTTTCCGGCCGCAATGCTTTCCGCACCAAACTACAGGAGCTGGGTATTGAGCTTGATAGTGAAGAAGCACTCAATGCTGCTTTTGCCCGCTTTAAGGAACTGGCCGACAAAAAACGTGAAATTTTTGATGAAGACTTGCATGCACTGGTATCTGATGAACTGGAAAGCCGTGCTCCCGATCGTTACAAATACATATCACTGAGCATTCGCAGTGAAACTGGTGAAGAACCAGTGGCAGAAATCGTCTTTAATCTGGACGGAAACGAAAAACGTGCTAGTGGACATGGTTCAGGACCGATTGATGCGGTATTCAAAGCTATTGAGTCTGAAGCGCATAGCAGCGCAGATTTACAACTGTATTCAGTTAATGCCATTACTGCCGGTCCAGAAAGTCAGGGAGAAGTTACCGTGCGTTTGTCTCGTGAAGGCCATCTGGTAAGCGGGCAGGGCACCGATACTGATATTCTTGTTGCCAGTGCCAAAGCTTATCTGTCTGCCCTGAACAAACTGGATAGTCAGCCGCGCGTTAAAGCTCAGGGGATGATATAAACCGAGTAAATCAGTAAATACTTAAAAGTTAAACAATCTAAAAGTGCCTGTTCTTTGGTTTTTAAACCAATGTTGAACAGGCACTTTTTATGTAAAAAACCTTTAGATTTTGCTATACAAACTAACTATATTAAGTTTATGATATTTTTAAACCCGTTAAATTTCAATCATATCTGATTTAAACAGGGTTTACGAAAAATTGTATTTTTCTTTATACCATCAGTTTTGAGCCATGAAATATATCAAACAGTTTTTATGGGTATTATCTGTATTTGCTCTTACCATGACTAATGCTTTTGCTGTAGTAGATGAAAACAGTGTTGCTTACCAGCAAGGCAGATTGGCCGGCAAGATTTTCGCAGTTATTTTTGTATTACTTATTATTCACAGAATTTATAAATACTTTAAAGAAAATAGTTTTTCAAATAGCTTTGTATAAAGTAGTTTAGATTGTCAGGCGCAGTAGTGTAATTCATTAATTGACTACTTATAGAGAAAAATTATGCATTTAACCAGTCGTGAGCAGGAAAAACTGATGCTGTTTCTGGCGGGAGAACTGGCTGCCAGACGACGTGCTCGGGGAGTGAAACTGAACTATCCAGAGGCCATAGCCTATATCAGCAGCCAGTTACAGGAAGCGGCGCGCGATGGTATGAGTGTGGCCGAATTAATGCAGTATGGCGCTACATTATTAACCACTGCTGATGTCATGGAAGGCGTAGCCGAAATGGTGCATGAAGTACAAATTGAGGCAACTTTTCCCGACGGCACTAAACTGGTTACCGTACACCAGCCTATCCGCTAAAGCATGATTCAGTTACTGTAAACATTCGCTATGGGCGAAATGATTATTTAACAGCAAATAATATTCGCACCATACATATTCAGGAGAAACGGTATGATTCCGGGAGAATATATACTGGCCGCAGATGACATCATTGCCAATCAGAACCGCTGTACCCTCACCATTACCGTGGTTAACCGTGGTGACCGGCCGATACAGGTGGGTTCGCACTATCATTTTTATGAAACCAATGCTGCCCTTGAGTTTGAGCGTGCGCACACACGTGGTATGCGTTTGAATATCCCATCAGGTAATGCTGTGCGGTTTGAGCCCGGTGAAGCCAAAACGGTGGAGCTAACCGAATACGGTGGCTATAAAAAAATATTTGGTTTTCATAATGCCGTTAATAGCAGCGTAAGTAATAGATGATTTACCTGCTTAACCAATATACGGTTTTGATACAAAACTCCGGATAAATATCTAATAATCAAACAACAGATAATTGCTACAGATTACTTAAATAGAGAATCCTGTCATGAGCCTGAAAATTTCCCGCCAGCAGTATGTTGCCACCTATGGGCCAACCGTGGGTGATAAAGTACGTTTGGGTGATACCGAACTATTTGCTGAAGTTGAACGCGATTTACTCACCTATGGTGATGAGGGCAAATTTGGCGGCGGCAAATCCATTCGCGACGGTATGGCACAATCAGCAACAGCGCCACGCAGCAATCAGAATGTGCTTGATATGGTTATCACGAATGTACTGATACTGGATTACTGGGGAATAGTAAAAGCCGATATTGGTATTCGTGATGGCAAAATAGTGGCTGTCGGTCAGGCAGGAAACCCCGACACCATGGATGGCGTACACCCGAACATGATTATCGGTGCTGCTACCGAAGTGCATAACGGCGCCAATCTGATTGCCACCGCAGGCGGAATTGATACCCATATCCACTTTATCTCTCCTCAGCAGATTACCCATGCCATTGAATCCGGCATCACCACCATGATCGGAGGAGGTACCGGGCCTGCCGATGGTACCAATGCCACTACAGTGACTCCGGGTGCGTGGCATATTCAGAAAATGTTGCAGGCTGCCGAACAGGCGCCAGTTAATCTGGGTTTCTTTGGCAAAGGCAACTGTGCCAGTCTGGAACCATTACGCGAGCAGGTAGCTGCCGGTGCACTGGGGCTGAAAATCCACGAAGACTGGGGTGCAACCGCCGCGGTAATCCATGCTTCATTACAGATTGCAGATGAAATGGATGTGCAGGTAGCGATTCATACCGATACCCTGAATGAAGGTGGTTTTCTTGAGGATACCATGCAGGCTATTGATGGCCGGGTAATCCATACCTTTCATACCGAAGGTGCCGGCGGCGGTCATGCCCCGGATATCATCAAAGCCGCGATGTATCCGAATGTACTGCCGGCTTCTACCAATCCTACCCGCCCGTTTACCGTGAATACCATAGACGAACATCTGGATATGTTAATGGTGTGTCATCATCTGGATAAAAACGTGGCTGAAGATGTGGCCTTTGCCGATTCGCGTATCCGCCCGGAAACCATTGCCGCCGAAGATATACTGCATGATATGGGCGTATTCTCGATTATGAGTTCCGACTCACAGGCTATGGGCAGAGTAGCTGAAGTAATTGTGCGCACATGGCAAACTGCTGACAAAATGAAACAGCAGCGTGGCCGCTTGAATGAAGAAACCGGTGCCAACGATAACTTCCGCATCAAGCGTTATCTGGCCAAATACACCATCAATCCGGCCATTGCTCAGGGCATCAGCAAATATGTAGGCTCAATTGAAGCAGGCAAAATTGCCGATTTGGTATTGTGGAAACCAGCCTTTTTCGGTGTAAAACCGGAAATCATCATCAAGGGCGGTACCATCAGCTATGCGCGCATGGGGGATCCGAATGCCTCTATCCCCACACCTCAGCCTGTTATCTATCGCCCCATGTTTGGCGCACTTGGCCGCGCTGTGCAGGATACCGCTGTATTGTTTGTATCACAGGCTGGTGTGGATAATGATATCCGCAGCCAATATGGTTTATGTAAACAAACTTTACCCGTGCACAATTGTCGTTCCATTAGTAAAAAAGACCTGATTCATAACGACGCCATGCCGGAAATCAGTGTCAATCCTGAAACCTATGAAGTACGGGTGAATGGTGAGCATATTACCTGTGAACCGGCTGAAAAAGTGGCGCTGGCACAGCGATATTTTCTGTTTTGATTAAAACAATTCGTGGTTGCATATATATGAAATATATCAAATGTATCAAAGATTTTATTTTTCTAGTCATTGATGAATTTAAAAATATGTTACTGTTGTCATGTATTTTAACAACGGGATTTTTTGTTTCAAATTCATTTGAGCAAACCAAAGATGGCGTACATTTTTTTAGTGATTCGGATTTGTTTTTAGAAAAATGGCATATTGCTAGCCAAGGTATATATTCATTTAAGTACATTATTATATCAGCATTCATCTGGTTTATTATTTCGGTATATTATCTGCGTTTACACAGTAAAAGAAATTTTGCTGACTGGTATTTTTATATTGATAGTCGCATTACACAACGTACAGTAGCTATTGTATTTGGATATTTCGCTCTGGGTACATCTCTGATCATAGATATGATTCTTTGGCTATTAATTAATCCATCCCATGAAGATTTTAAATTAGAAGTATTTAAAGGAATGTTTTTTATACTAGGTGAATTTGGTTGGTTATTTATTATCTGCGTTTGCCTTTTAAAATATTTTATTCAAGTTGCTAAAACCAAAAATGAATCTAATCATCCAAACCATTCTCGGCAATCTGCAAACGCTTAAAGAAAAGCAGCAGATTACTACTCAAAAGCTGGATACTGTTTGTCTGCAATGGTTTGAAGCAGACCGGCGCATTATCCGTACTACGACAACGGGCGGGCGTGAGATTGCTTTTCGTCTGCTGAAAGAGGGGCAGCGCCTGCATCATGATGATGTAGTTTATCTGGACAAGCAGTTGGCAATTGTGGTGCAGATTGAACCAAGTGAAGTGATGGTGCTGGCGCCGCAAACCTTGCCGGAAATGGCACGTGCCTGTTATGAAATCGGTAACAAACATACGCCATTATTTCTAGACGGAAATGAATTGCTGCTACCGTTTGATAAACCCTTATTTGAATGGTTGCAGGCGGCTGGTTTTGCACCAGTACGCCAGCAACGGCGCTTAAGTGAACAATTGCGTGCCAATTCAGCGCCGGGTGTTGGCGGTGGCCACCGCCATGACCACAGCCATACACATGATTTAATTGGCCATCACCACCATTGATAAATTAAATATATGTCCGGTTCAGACAGACACATTGATATTGACGCTTTAACGCGTGCAGGATTATTGCTGCAACTGGCTGATCCTACGCTGCCGATTGGTGGCTTTAATCATTCCGGCGGGCTGGAAACCTTTGTCCAGCAGGGTGTTGTATATGATGCGGCTACACTGAAAACATTTGTATACACCCAGTTGCAGCAAAACTGGCTGCATAATGATGGCGCTTATGTGTCACTGGCTTTTAATGCCAGTACCGAACAAAATCTCAATGAACTGTTATGGCTGGACAAACAGATAGGTGCGGCAAAAGTAGCGCGTGAGTTGCGAGAAAGCAGTTATAAACTGGGCGTACGTCTGCTGAAAATTTTTGCTCAGCATACCAAGGTAGCAATCGTGGCTTCTTATCAGGCTGCACTGGCTGCACAGCAGGTGCGCGGATTTTATCCACTGGTGTTTGGGTTACTCGCTGCTGCCATGCAGCTGGATAAGGCTGCTACGCTACAGGCATTTTATTACAACGCTGTTGTCGGTTTGATTACCAATGGCGTTAAGCTGATACCGCTAAGCCAGATGGCCGGACAGGAAATGTTAATCGAACTGCATGCCGCGATTGCACATACGGTAGAAGCCAGTATGCAGCCACAGTTGCAGCAATTGGGCGCTACCACACTGGCCACTGATATTCGGGCGATGCAGCATGAACGTTTATATACCCGCTTGTATATGAGTTAGATTTATCAATAATGGAGAAAATCATGAAAAAAATATTTGCTTTGTTCCTGTTAAGCCCCGTGCTGGCATTTGCCCATCCCGGCCACCTTACCGAGGGGTGGCTGGCTGGTGTACAGCATCCGTTCAGTGGCTGGGATCATTTATTGGCCATGATTGCAGTGGGCTTATGGGCGGCCACTTTTCAGGGTAAAGCGCGCTGGCTGATTCCCACCACCTTTGTCAGTGTGATGATTGGCGGTTTTATACTGGGTGCACAGGGCATACAGATACCGATGCTGGAGCAGGGGATTGCCGCTTCTGTGCTGGTGTTGGGATTAGCCGCAGCTTGGTTAAAAAAAGTACCGGCTGGCACCGCCATGTTTCTGGTTGGTCTTTTTGCCTTGTTTCATGGTGTAGCTCATGGTGCAGAAATAGGTTCTCATGGTGTATTCAGCTATGCCTGTGGATTTGTTATCGCTACCGTAGCTTTGCATATTGCCGGTTTTGCACTTGGTGCAGCAATGGGCAAGCATCAGTGGCTATTACGCCTTACCGGCAGCCTGATTGGTGTGGTTGGTTTGAGTATGCTGTTTGCTGTCTGAAAACATCAGCTTGATAAAATCAGTGCAGACCAGCATGGCTTTTTATCTGTATGTTTGTCGGTAATTGGCTAATAGTCTGCTCAAACTGCTAGCAACACGAAATAATGAAAATCTATTAGTCTGAACAAATTAGTGTTTTTACAGTAAAAGGAACGCCTGAAGTGAGCTGAACAATCATGATTAAACTGGAAGACGGACTAATAGCAGAGGAAACAAACACCATGCGTCAATACATTAAAATCGGCGTTGCCGGCCCAGTAGGTTCAGGTAAAACCGCTCTGATTGAAAAACTTACCCGCCATATGGCTGAACAATACAGTATTGCGGTGATTACCAATGACATTTACACACAGGAAGATGCCGAGTTTTTAACCAAAAACAGCTTGCTGCCACCAGAACGGATTATGGGCGTGGAAACCGGCGGCTGCCCGCATACGGCCATTCGCGAAGATGCCAGTATGAATCTGGAGGCAGTAGACGACATGGTGGCACGTTTTCCAGATATCCAGATTTTGTTTATCGAAAGTGGTGGCGATAATCTTTCCGCTACCTTCAGCCCTGATCTGGCCGATGTCACTTTATTTGTCATAGATGTTGCGCAGGGCGAAAAAATTCCGCGTAAAGGTGGCCCGGGGATTACCCGTTCGGATTTACTGGTAATCAATAAAACTGATTTAGCCCCATATGTTGGCGCCAGTCCGGCTGTGATGCAACACGATGCACAGCGTATGCGCAAAGGGCAGCCGTTTGTGTTTACCAATCTGATGGCAGAAGATGGTATCGTTACAATAATAGACTGGATAAAAAAATACGCCTTACTGGAAAATGTAGCCGAACCCGCTGGTTTAATACGCTAATGCACAGCCGTTTACATCTCACCACCCGGTTAAACCAGCGCGGGCAGACCACATTTGCTAACTGCTATTACACACCGCCACTAAAAATCCTCCCTTTAGCACAGATGGCTGCACCAGTATGGCCGCAGGCACTACCGGCCATCCAGATGAGTTCATCACCGGGTTTACTGGCTGGTGACCGGATAGATATTGAAATTGAGCTGGCACAACAAACCCAGTTGTATTTGTTTACGCAGGCATTCACCCGAGTACAATCCATGCCTGCCGAAAATGAAGCGCAGCAGCATACGCGTATTGTGCTGCATGAACACAGCCGGCTGTGTTATCTGCCTCATCCGCTGGTGTTGCACCGCAACGCTGCCTTAACCCAAAGCGTGCAGATTAGTCTGGCTGATAACTGTCAACTGATACTGGGTGAAATCATTGCCTGCGGCCGTGTGCTCAATCAGGAATGCTGGGATTTTCGTTACCTGTCATCACGGATTAATATCGATTATCAGCAACAACTACTGCTTAGCGACAATATCTACTGGCAGCCACAGCAACAGCCCCTTAATGTATTAGGGCAGATGGACCAGTATACCCATCAGGCCTGTCTTTACTACATCAACACCGCAGCCAGCAAAGCACAGATACAGCAACTGATTAATCAGATATATACCGCACTATTGCCCGACTGGCCGCTGGAAAATAATCAGTATCTGTGGGGCATTACACAGGCTGCTGATTGTGCCTTATGTGTACGTGCGCTGGGGATGAGTGCAGAAGTGTTGCAGAATTTCATGCAACAAATAACAAATCATTTTTTGCGTATACCCGATGAGCAATAATGCGTTCACTCATTAAACCTTAAAAAAAGAAAAATTTATGCTAAATAAATTTTAGTTCCCGAATAGAATAACGAATGTAGTTTGACAAATATTGTCTAAATTATATTCATACAACATAAAATTTTCAATTTTAAGATCAATATATTTTAAATATCAATCTAATATGGCTAAATATTTAATTATATTTAATGTATAAATAATTTTAATATTTAAAAATTTGTTTTATGTGTTTAACAAATTTAATACTTATCACATCTTTTATTTGACTGAATTTATTAATTTCACAGCAAAAAAGTCTTTTTGACAATGCAGATAATACTTTATTCAGAATTTGTCTGGATGAGCTGATGTTTTGGATTGTTGAAAGCCAGTTAAGCTGATTTATTTTAATAGATGTTACCAGACAGTTATTACTAATGTAATTTATGCTGGCAGACATAAATTTACAGGATGCCTCGTAGTGCTGTCAGCAGGTGCAATGCTGAATTGGTGGTGTAACTAAATCTTGTCATTTTAAGATTGTAGGCTTTAACCACATGTTTTTAATATTTAATTTTTATACTGCTTTTATCAGGATTGTGGTGATTTTTACTAAATATTGCTAATAACTGCTTTGCACAGTTAATCCATCATAGGCAGGAGCGCAGTTTTTGGGACAGCGCTGTTTCAGACTAGAGTATTCCTGCGCATGGGTCATGTGGATAAAGTAGGTTTGTCTGGCATTAATGCGCTTCGCGTAGGCAAAGGCCTGTTCGGTACTGAGGTGGCTGGGGTAGGTGGTGTCCATCAGGCAATCCAGAAACAGGTAATCCAATCCGTGTAAATGCGGGAATATGGATTCTTCGATGTGATTAAGGTCGGTAAACCAGGCGATATTGCCGATGCGAAAGGCACTGGTTGTCCAGCTACCGTGTGGTACGCCGAATTGCCATACAGGTACGCCGTCAATGTTGAGAACGCTATTTTGCCCCTGATTTAGTGGCAGTTCATGTGCACGAAGTACTGGCCGGTTCCAGTAATTGTTCTGTTCCAGAAAGGCATAATCGAAACGACTGTAAATATTGGCCAGTGTATCATGATGGCCATAAATGGGAATGGCTGCCTGTTGTTTATAGCAGAATGCGCGCAAGTCATCGATGCCATTAAGGTGGTCGGCGTGGGGATGGGTGTAGAGTATGCCGTCAATGCGTGACAGTTTGTGCTGTAAAGCCTGATGATAAAAGTCGGTGCCGGTGTCAATTTGCCAGTGTTGCTCACCAATCTGTATATGGGCACTGCAACGAGTGCGCCGGTTTTTCGGGTCGTTGCTGGTACAGGTGGGGCAATTACACCCGATAACTGGTGTGCCAGAAGAGCTGCCACAGCCAAGTACAGTAAGGGTGAGCTGAGTCATGGTTAATTATCAAGCGGCGGGAGTTTGTTGAAGAGACGATAGGTATTGGCGGTAGTGGCCTCTTCAATCGTAGCGATACTGTCGCCACGCAGCTGTGCTACAAATTCGGCAGTGTAGCGTACGTAAGCCGGTTCGTTGGGTTTGCCGCGTTTGGGTACCGGCGCCAGATAAGGTGCATCGGTTTCCACCAGTATCCGGTCTAATGGTACATAACGGCATGCTTCCTGTATCTGCTGGGCATTTTTAAAGGTTACGATGCCAGAAAAGGAGATATAAAAGCCTAAATCCAATACCGCTTTGGCAAAGGCAGTATCTTCGGTGAAGCAGTGGATAACGCCTTGCTGAGCATGGTTTTCACGTAATAGGCGCAAGGTGTCGGTGCCGGCATCGCGTGTATGGATAATCAGTGGTAAGCCGGTATGGTTGGAGGCCTGAATATGAGTACTGAAGCGGGCATGCTGCCAGGCCAGATCGCCGCTGCACCAGTGATAGTCGAGGCCAGTTTCGCCGATACCCACCACTTTAGGATGCTGGGCGGCGGCAATGAGCTCGTCCAGGTTCATTTCTGCTGAGTTCTGGTCTTCAGGATGTACGCCGACACTGGCAAACAGGTTGCTATACTGCTCAGCCAGTGCCAGTACTTCGATGGCGCTGGTTTTGTCTACGCTGATAGCAATAGCCTGCCGTATATCTGCCTGAGCCATGTTTGCCAGTATTTGTGGCAGTCTGGCCGCCAGCTCAGGCATGTTTAAATGGCAGTGAGAATCGATAAGCATGATTACAGGGTATAGGTAGCGCGTTCGCTCAACAGTAATCCGGGCAGAATGTCTTCAATGGCCTGTTTGACTGCAAAGCTGTCTTCATTATTGTCAAACGCCAGACCAATTCCCTGTGGCTGGCCGGTAGAGGTGGTGGCAGTGTTAATCCATACTACTTTAGTACGCAAATATTTGGCTTCATTGAATGCCGGCAGGGTAGCGACCAGTAATACTTCTTCACCCATCTCGAAGTTGTCGGTTGTGGGCGCAAACAGGCCGCCATACTCTAGAAAAGCCATGTAACTGCGGTACAGTTCAGGTTTATCGGGGATGGTTAGGTTGAGCATTTTGCCCGGTAAATTGGTAGGAGCTTCAGCCATAAATTTCTTTCATGGTTTTGTGTTTTTATGCTGCCACACATTAAGATAGTCTATTAATAAATCTTCAAGCTGCATTTTAACATTGAGGGTATGTTTACCGTAAGGGGCAAGTGCATTCACTCTGTCGATTAAGGCAAACAGAGACAACGGGTCGATTTGTGCGGTAATCTCGTTTAACGCATTTTGCCATGCGGGGTAATACATGGCGTGTATGTGTTGCTGTGCCAGTGACATATCCAGTAACCATTTGGCCAGCCAGTCGAGAAAGGTGGATAGTGCCAGTTTTTGTTTGTCAAATGCAGCGGCGTAATCCAGCAGCGCGATCAGGCGTGGCTTAATCAGCAGAGGAATAAGTTCGTTGCGCAGCTGGTTGTGGCTGTCGTTATCTGCAAATAATGGGGCCCCGCCGTGAAAGGCCAGCAGGTCTGCTGCATTGTCACCATGCTGTTGTTGCACATAGGCTAGTGCCTGCGCGCGTGCAGGCATGGTTAAAGCCACCTGACGGCAACGGCTTTTAATTGTTGGCAGCAGGCGGTCTTTCTGATGGCTCACCAGAATAAACACCATACCTGCCGGTGGTTCTTCCAGAATTTTCAGCAGGGCATTGGCGGCCTGAAGATTCATGCTTTCTGCCGGATAAATCAGGGCAACGCGTTTGCCACCCCGATGGGCACTCAGATGAGCAAAATCCAGTACGTTGCGTATGATTTCTACTTTAATCAGTGTCTGCTTGCGTTCACCGCCTTCGCTGTCGGCTTCTTCTGGCGTTACCAGCAGGAAATCGGGATGGCTGTGCTGGCTGTATAAATGGCAGGATGTACACTCACCACAAGGCTGATGGTTGGCACGCGGTGATTCGCACAGCAGTGCCTGTGCCAGATATTCGGCAAATTCACGTTTACCAATTCCCGGATGGCCGTAAAGCAGCCATGCGTGCGGTTGCTGCTGCCAGTGTCGGGCAATCTGTTGCCAGACAGGTTCGAGCCATGGATAAATCATGAATTTAATCCAAACAATTGTGCTAGTGCCTGATTAAGCTGTTGCGCTACTTCACTCAGATTTAAACTGCTGTCGATAATGGCGTAGCGCTGCGGTACAGCCGCAGCACGATCCAAATAAACTGTGCGCGTGTGCTCAAAAAAAGCTGTATCCAGTTGTTCAAAGCGGTCAGGGTTACTGTTTTGGCTCAGTCGCTGCTGGGCTACTGTTAAGGGTACATCCAGCAGTAAGGTCAAATCAGGCTGCAAGCCTTGCTGTACCCAGTTTTCCAGAATGGCTATATCAGCCAGTGGCAGGCCACGGCCTCCGCCCTGATAGGCAAATGTGGCATCGGTAAAACGGTCACTTACTACATGTATGCCTTGTGCCAGTGCCGGTTTAATTACTTCATCCAGATGCTGCTGGCGTGCAGCGAATATCATCAGGGTTTCTGTACGGGCATTGGCGTGGGTAGCCGGATCAAGCAACAGCTTGCGTAGTGCTTCGCCAATGGCGGTGCCGCCTGGTTCACGGGTAAAAAGTACCGGTAATTGGTGCTTTTCAAACCAGCTGCGTATGGTATCGAGATTAGTCGATTTGCCGGCACCATCAATTCCATCCAGCGTAATAAATTTTGCTTTCATCTATACAAATCCGGTTAGCGTTTTTTCAGGATATATTGGCGAACCGCAGCATTGTGTTCATTCAGACTGTGACTGAACTGGCTGCGGCCAGTACCATCGTTACGCGCCACAAAGTACAGATAATCGTTACTGGCTGGATGAGCAGCCGCTTCCAATGCTGCTTTGCCCGGCAGTGCAATAGGACTTGGCGGCAAACCGGCACGAGTGTAAGTATTGTACGGTGTATCACGACGTAAATCGGCCTTGCCAATTTTACCTTTATAACGGCTGCCCATGCCATAAATCACGCTAGGGTCAGTTTGTAAACGCATATGCTGATTGAGGCGGTTAACAAATACTGCTGCTACATTGCTTCTGTCTTCAGCATGGCCGGTTTCTTTTTCAATCAGGCTGGCCATAATCAGTAATTCGTAGGCAGTCTGGTAAGGTAGACCACTGCGTCGCTCTTCCCATGTAGCCTGTAAATGCTTTTGCATGGTGTTATAAGCCTGTTGATACAGTGATAAATCGCTGCTGTCAGAGCTGATATCATAAGTAGCCGGAAAAAACAGGCCTTCTGCATGTGTATAACTGTGATCAGCTCCTAGTTGCTGTAATAGTTTGCTGTCTGGCCAGCCCCGCGTAGTGTGCTCAATATCAGGTGTGTTATCAATAATTCTGCGCATCTGTGCAAATGTGTTACCTTCAATGATTTGTACCGTAACGCTGTCTGGCTTGCCAGTGCGCAGCCTTTGCAGAATCTGCCAGCTCGAAACTGAGTGTGGTAAGCGATAGTTGCCGCGATGGATTTTATCTCCCATACCCAGCATATGTGCGGTACCGACAAATACCCAGCGGCTATAAATCACATCGTTAGCCGCCAGAGTACGGCTTACTCCACTGATGCCATAGCCAGCCGGCACTTTTAAACGATAGTCAGCATTATTTTTAGGTAAAAATAAGAGTGTAGCCCACACCAGCGCAAAGGTTAGTAAGCCCGTAAATACCAGAAGCATAGCCAGTCGTTGTTTGCGCTGCATAGAAGCGTTCCTGTTTTAGCATGAATAATCTGAACCAGTCTGCAAGTATAAATTTAATTCTCAGGTGCGACTACTCTTGTTATTAACCCACGGTTATAAAGAGATTAGATGGACGTTCGGCAGAAAATTTTTGCCGGTTGAGAGCTATATTTTCTGCTTTCAGTGTGAAAAATTAAATCGGGGCTTGCAAAATTTAGTAGTTCAGGTAAAATGCGCAGCCTATTCAGCAATAACTGGCTGAAAGCAGTTGGGGGTATAGCTCAGTTGGTAGAGCGCTTGCATGGCATGCAAGAGGTCAGCGGTTCGATCCCGCTTACCTCCACCAAATTGCTACATAAATTCAATGAATTAAGCCACATCGCCTTGTGGCTTTTTTTTATTGGATTTTGCGCTGGTGTCAAATTGGTGTCAAATTGAGAAGAGTTTCCAGCATACTGACGCAAGTGCTCAGTGTTTAAATGGGCATACCTTTGCACCATCTTTTCACTTGACCAGCCTCCTAACTCTTGAAGTGGCCGCGTTAGTGTCCCCTGAATCACATGGTTAGTTGCCCATGTATGCCGGCAATCATGGAATCGAAAATTAGCAATTCGAGCACGCTTTAATGCTTTTTTCCATGCTGTGCCTGCGGGGTTTTTGATTGGGGAGCCCTTGTAAGTAAACACGTTGGTTTTGTGCTTGCCGCGCAGGCTTAGAATTACACTCATTGCTTCATCATTTAAAGGCACTCCTATCGCTCTTGATGATTTTGCCTGATCCACATGAATCCATGCAGTACGCCTTGGTATATCAACCTGCGACCATTGCAGGCCGGCTACATTGGCTTTTCTTAAACCAGTAGCCAGCGCAAAAGCCGCAATCGGTATCAGGTGTTCTGGCAATTCTTTAAACAGCCTGTATTTCTCATCGGCCGTCAGCCAGCGTTCCCTGCGCTTAGGCTCCTCAAGCATCTTGAACTTTGGTAAATTGGTTATCCATCCCCATTCTCTGGCTGCCAACAAAACCATTCTGATTTGTTGCGTATAGGCATTGACGATTCTTGGTTTCCGCCCCTCGTTCCTGCTTACTTTCGGATGAATCACAGCCAGCAATAAACAAAGCCACACAAGTGGTTATCAGTGCAATTTTTTCATGATGGTATTTACATTCAAAAAAGGGGAAGTGTATTTCCCTAATTGATTTTTAAAACAATGCTAAAAATAAATTCATCACGAGGTGCTGCGAGCTTTAAGTGCAAACAGTTCCATTATCGTTGGGTGCATATAACCAATACAGCTATTAATCCCGCCTGATAATGCTGCTAGCGTGCTGGTAAATCTTAAAAAGTCCTCTTGGCTTAGCTTCTGAGTAATATCATTATTTGTATAGCCGTCCGTTAATTTAGATAACGTTTCCATAATAAACGTTGTTGTATCTAATGCCTGAAAACAATATTCACTAAGACGTTCTAAATCTTTTTTGCTGATCCGTTTTAGTTTTCCATCTAGGGTTTCATCAAGGTTCTGTATTATTCATTTTATTGATAGGTTGATTAGGTTTTGTGCGAATTGTATAAATCGGATGATGTAATCCAATAAATAGTGTCTTAATAATAGCAATAGTAAACAAAGTAACCATTAATTTCATTGCTATTAAACCCTTTGTTTTTTCTTTCATTTCTTACCGCGAAAAAATAACCTTAACAGGTGTTTTACGGGCAATCAATGTTTGGCTGGGGATTGGGTTTTACTGCGCTTTCCAGCTAGTGGCGTCTAACAATGGTTCTGGGATTTCTTAGATGCCCCATGCCGTAATGCGTCTCGGTAGTTATTGGGGGCAATTTTATTAATATGATTAAAGCATATTGTCGCATACCATATCTTACGACCAGCGCTCCCGTTGGCCTATGCTCCCAGCAAATACGGTTGCCATAAGGGTGATTTTTAATTTATGCATATGTATTTTAAGCTTCATGATTAATTTCATTAAAAAAGCCAGCTTATTTGCTGGCTTAGGTTAATCACATTTTTATCTATCAACGTGTTGCAATAATTAAATCATTCTTTATCACTCTGTTCATAAATCGAGATCGCTTGTAGTTCCGCTTCTACAATTGTTTTCAGTTCAACTAACCTCTTATCTAATTTAGCTTGCTCGACTTTATCGGAGGCTGAAAATTCTAGCCATTTCAGAGCGCCATATTCATGTGCATGATCCATAAATAGGGATAGTTGCTTCCCTAATTTAGCAGGGTCATCATTTAAGCAGCCTATTTTATATGCTATGCTGGACTTAAGTTCATCTTGTAAAAACCAAGGCTTCTTTTTATGAACTACAACAGCTTGTTTAATATGCGGAGCATACACAAACGTTTCTTTTCCGCTATAGTAACCGTCAAGTACTTTTGCAACTACTTTTCCGCAAACATATATCTTTTTGTTATTGGTATTGAAATGTATTCTAATATCATAGAATGTCGCTGATTCAGGTCGGAGTAATATTTTCCTTACTGCTTCTTTTGCTTCTGAGGCAAGAGAGTTATATTTAGAGTAAGCAATAGTACCGGAAATTATCATTGCCACAATAATGGCAAGAATTAGATAAAGCTTTTTTTTGTTGCGGCCTGTTTTTTTAGGTGGTAATGGCTTAACTTTCTCAGGTTCTTTTGGCTTGGGCGGAATTTCTAAAAGTTCTGGATACGCAATAAACAAACGCGAGTTGTATTTCTTACGCAACTCTTCATTAAGCAGAACCTGTTTACATAGCTTTAAGTCCTCTAAAGAAATCGTCTGTTGCTGTACCGCTTTTTTCATTGCATTAACGATGTCAAAATGCGAGGCAGTAGGCTTTAGGCTTAATAATTGATATAAGTTTTTAAATGCCATCATTTGTTTCCCTTTGTTGGATGAGAAATATTACCACAGCAGAAGATAAATGTTAATTATTGTCAATATAGTTAAAAATTGATTAAAAATCCAAGCAATCGCATGAGCGCGTGGGCTTTTTTATCGTAGGTAGATACAGCTATGAAATTGAAAGTCAAAGCCAGCAGACTAACACCTGCCGGTTGTAACAGCCGGCTTTCATCTTCTAGATAACGCAAGGGTAAAGCTGGTGTATGGGGGTAGTAGACCATGCGTTGCTTGTGTGAGGCCGTGCTGCTACGAGACAAATACACCCGTCAGTACGGTGGTTATGCTAGCGTTGAGGGTATGAAAGTGGATCATATTGTGAACATTACAATAACCAAGCGTTTAATATGCTTGGTATCAAAAACGGGCATAAACGCTCCTGTTTTAAGCGCCGTTCAATCACTGCACATCATCGTGCTATGGCTAACTGGGCGATGTGGGTTGAACGGGTAGTGAGGACGTTAGTACTGTTTTAGGCATATATGCAACAATGTGAAAGTTTTGATAAATATTTTTACAATTTACCATTGCGTAAGAATTGAATATTTAGTATATTGCAAATCGTTAATCTCTTTTCCTGTTTTTGTGCTGGTGTGGCAACTTTGCTGCATCCAAACTAGAGCTATTAACATATTTCTCCTTTTTTAGTTGATATACTTTACTATTTTTACCCGCCTGCTCCTTGGCGGGTTTTTTATTATGCAAGTAAGTTTGGTTGGCTTTCATGAATACTCAACGCGGTAGCCAATCTAATTGTTGTGGCTTTACGTGGTCGTTTTGATGATTCCAGTGGTGAATAAGCTGGTTGAATTTTGCCTAATTTTTTGGCACATTCTTTTTGTGTAAGTAACAAGTATTCATGCTATGCCCGAGCTGGTGATTATTGTTTATCGAACAATAAATCTACCACTTCACTAGGCGCGCTGTCGGTAAAATTAATTTTAGACTGGTTAGTGAATGGCAAGTATTTATCATAACAAACGGGGACATATTCAGGATTAACAAATCAATTATTTATAACTTGATACTTAGTAAGTACGGATATCGCGTTTTTTCACCGCTTCAATGAAGACGATGCTAATGTCGATTTATATTTAAACTCTATCCGATAATTGCTAACTTTTAGTTTGTAGGTTGGCTTTATGGATAAACACAGTGGATTTGTGCTTACTGCGCTGGTTTAAAATTGTATTTTGTTTCATCATCCAAAGGTACTCCTATAGCTGGTGATGCTTTTGCTTCGTCTGCATAAATCTATGCTATACATCGCAATTGCTGGTTCGGACTAATGCAATTTTGTGGTCAGGATAGATATGATAATGTCAATTGTAGATAGGTTACCGGTAAAATGAGTTGATAAGCATGCAATTATATTTGGATGGTTATTATCAATTAATAAATGCTAAATAATTATACGATAAACAGTATTGATACATTTACTGTGCAAGCAGGAAAGTTATTATAAAACTATTTGGCAATATAAATAGTGCTTTTGCTGATAATTGCAGGCTTTGGCAGCACAAGATTTTAACGCAGTCTGAAGCAGTTTAGTTTGCTTAAAACTTGCAAATCATGCTTAAAAGAGAGTATAGTTAAAAAAATATTTTAAAATTTAATCGAGTAATTTTAATTTTTCCGTATAAGGTTGGTTTTGGAAACAAATATACGGTTTTAATAATTGTTGTTTTTGATTTTGTATCATATGAAAAAGGGAAGGAATGGGAAATGGAGTTTAATATACATAATTGATTAAGCTAGTATTGAGCAGGAATCTGGTAAGTGCTAGCCGCTTTAATTAGCGTTAATCGTTTAACCTGCGATATTTTATACTTTAAATAATTATGCTGATTTATTGATATGGTTGTTATTTCCTATATTGTGTGGCTAAATAGCGGCAGAGATTGTTGATAAGCAGCTTATTTCTATCTACAAATAAAATTATCGTTATGGCAAAATGATTGCAGGCCATTTACCGACTACTTGAATATTGCTGAAAATTAAGCAAGTAAATTGTTATATTTTATATCAATATAAAGCTTGCTAAATAGTCTGATGCAAACTCAGGTTGAATAAAGAGCTTTTTTGCGCTTATAGACGGTTAAAAATAATATGCTGATGTTATTCTTGAGCTGAAACTGAAAAATGTATTTTTATTCTGATTAAAAGTGAATTAAACACTACATTGCTCTTGGTACTGCATAAACATGCAGACAGTATTATTTTTATTAATCGCATTAATACACATAATTTAAACAGCTAACGCGCCTTAATCAAGCTTTGGTTGTAATCTTGTATATAAATTTTTCAGGTAAATTTTGTTTTGCCAGCAGCATTGCAATTGCGCTGGCTATCGTGGCCTTTATACGATTTTCGGCTAACTGGCTGCTGTCATTATGCAGTTTATGATAACTGTAATATCCTTTTTCATATTGGAAATGAATCTGTTAACGCTTGATGACAGTATGGCCAGATTTGAAAACTTTGCCATGACAATATTCATTATGAATGGGTACGAGATTATTTAGCTGAAAATTAAAATACAAATAATAAATGAATTTCATTTAAACAATTAATATATGGATATAGCAGATGGAGAATAAAAGAAATTTAAATATAAATTGAAACCAGATTCGAATAATACATTAAAGGGAGCGTAAACAGATAAATGCACAAATGATATTAAGGTATTGGCTGCATTATTTGTAAATTCGATAAGATGAATAATGATACATAAAGGTTAAATAATGAAGGGTACCCTATTCAAATATTGCAAAGGATTTTGCCATATGCTGACTCTTCTGGCATTTTTTTTCTGTAGCATAATGCCAGCCAGATCAGTATTTGCGCAAGATGTAGAGTGTGCAGAAGTTAAAATCGTGATTGAGCAGAAACTGTCTTTTGAGCGACAGGCTTTTGATGCACGAATGTTAATTAAAAACGGTCTGGACGACAGGCTGAAAAATATCCGTGTTGAGCTGATTTTTACTGATAAGGATAATCAGCCGGTTGAGGTAACTCAGAGCACTGAAGATAGTAAAGCCAAGTTTTTCTATCGTATTAATTCCCTCTCCGGGGTTAATGATATCAGCGGAACAGGGCAGATAACAGCAAAATCCAACGCGGATATTCACTGGCTGATTATACCGGCATATGGAGCTGCTAAAGATAAAGACACGCTTTACAACATTGGTGCCAGACTTACCTATGAGCTCAATGGTCAGGAAACTACGGTTGATGTTGCGCCTGATTACGTGGTGGTGAAACCGCAGCCATTGCTGACACTGGATTATTTCTTGCCGGGTGAGGTTTACGGGGATGATCCTTTTACTGCAGAGGAAGAACCGCCTGTACCATTTACTTTGGGCGTACGTATCAAAAATGACGGTAAAGGTATTTCCTATAAAACCATGATTGATTCAGCCCAGCCTAAAATTGTCGAAAACAAAAAGAATTTACTGGTTGATTTCAGCATTTTGGGTAGTTATATCGGAAATCAGCCCGCCGGCAAGAGTTTGTTGCTGAATTTTGGTGATATAGATGCGGGTGCGGCTACTGTCGGCCGTTGGAATATGAGTGCCAGTCTGTCGGGTACGTTTACTGATTTCAATGCGACATTCACTCACGCTGATACTTTGGGCGGTGCAGTTACCAGTCTGTTAAAGGCCACGAATACACACACTTTAATCCATGATGTGAAAGTTGATTTGCCTGATAGTGATAATATTGCCGATTTTCTGGCACTTGATGGTGATGTGGTGCGCCTGTACCAATCCAGTGGTGTGGATACAGAAGTAACCGAGCAAAGTAATCAGGCTGCTTTAAAAACAGGCAATGATGGCTATCAGTTAACTTTTCCGGCCACCAGTGGGTTTGTCTATACCAAAGTAGCTGATCCTTTTAAAGGTAGCAAACAGCCACATGATGTTGTACGTTCGGATGGCAAACGCTTATTAAATGATAATGTCTGGTTATCCAAATCACGTAATAAAGATTTGTCTTGGTCTTATTATGTGAATGTGTTTGATTATGATTCAACTGGAAAATATAATTTATTTAAGCATGGAAGTGTTCAGGCTAAGGGCATGATTGCTGGTAAGGTATACAATGATCTGGATGCAAATGGTCTGCTGAATAATGGAGAACCCGGGCTGAATCATGTCAAAGTTGTCTTGTCTGGTCAGGATAACGCTGGCAATAGGGTTGAGCAGGTTGCTTATACTGATGATTCTGGTAAGTTTATTTTCGATAAATTACTGGCTGGCGACTATTCTATCTGGGTTACCGATGTAGATGGTATGATTGACGGGCCAGCTATTGCGGGCAGTGCCGGAGGTAATGCTGTAGCAGGCAAAATTGAGCATATTGTGCTAACAGATAATATGCATGCAGAAAATAATCTGTTTGCGAAGCAAAAAGCTGATCAGCCTTCTGTACCTGGTAAAGCAGATGTATCACTGAATATTGAACTCGTACAATGGGATTCTGTATTAGCGCAGGATACAACGCAGTTATTGCTGACTATCGCGAATCAGGGAACAGCAAGCGCACGTAATATTTATATGCAGACTAATTTATCTGATAATCTTGAAATTACCGGCCAGAAAGTTGTGGCGGGAAATTACAATACTCAGGATGAGCGGATTGATAAGCTTGCAGCCGGTGAAAGTACGAAACTATTGCTAACAGTAAGAATAAAGGACACTGAAAAAGTTGGCCAGTTCACTGCACGCGTAGATAGTGAGACTGAAGATGCTGATTTAAATAATAATCAGGTTAGCGTTGCTGTACAACCTGGTGTGGCCGATATTGCGCTGGAGGTTGAAAAACTGCGGCGGATACCTACACTACCTGATGATAGTGTGCAAGTGTTAGTAACCATCAGCAATAAGGGGCCAATGGATGCACACAATATTTATCTGCAACCTGTTTTAGGCTCTAATCTGCAAATAACCAGCCAGAAAGTATTGATGGGCAATTACAATAAGGCAGAGAAGCGGGTTAATAAGCTGCCATTAGGTGAAGCGGCTATTGTATTGCTAACAGTAAAGGTAACTGGAGCCGATGGTAAGGGTGATTTTACTGCCCGGGTGCAGAGCCAGCTTGCCGATCCGGATACAAGTAATAATTCGGTTACACTTCCTGTGTCAGTACACGAGATGTGAAAAATAGCCAATTAAGCCATCAGCCAAGCAGGCTATTAGTGAATTGGTTACTAGACTGTGAAAGCCACGAATACAGGCCTTTTAATCCATGAAGTAAAAGCAGTGATAAAGTCACCGATTTTGCGGTACATGATGGAGATGTGGTACATGTATATGAATTCAGTGGTGTGGATACAGAAGTAACCAAGCAAAATAAACTGGCTGCTCAAAAAGCAGCCAGTTTATTATTTAATTGGATGTATTTATACAAAAGTACCTTATTTTGCGCAGTAATGACCATCCGGACTAAATTGTTCATTCGAATGGCAAACACCTGATACCTGATTAAATTGCAAAAATTCATCAACAAAACGGTATTGCATAAAGAAAATAATCAGGAAACCATTACATCAGTTATGCCTGTTCAACTAATAATATATCTCTATCATCCAGACTTTCTTACTGCTTTTAGCTAACTGATTATTTGAACAACCTAGAAATGTTATATGAATTAATGGAGAAATGGCCAAAACCAGATTCAAAAATTAAAATCCTAATTAAATTGGTTTAAGCTTACATACTATAGTAATATTAGAAAATTAATATTTATTTACTTTTAAAGTAAATATGTAATATGGTCATATTAATTGATAGGCTTCCTAATCGAAAATGATTAGCCGTGATTACAACTGAACCTGTATAGAAGGCGAGAGAAGAAAAGATATGTCGAAACTAATTGGAAATTTGCTTTGCTTATCCAGTCTGATATTTTTGCTTGCTGCTTTTATTGGGTTACTGGTTTCTAATTTATTTAGAAATAAAAATACTGTTATTAAATCAAGATATAAAAAAGTTTTCATTTGCAATATTATCTGTTGCCTGCTTACTTTAATTGTAGGCATTTTCTTTGTATTGAAAAATCAGCCAGCGTATATTGACACAATATCTGCTATTAATAATATATCAAATAGCTTTCACAATACCCATCCTGTAATGAATCAGGCACAAGCTGCCAGCATTAATTTTCCTGCTCCTGGGGATAAAATTTATTTGAGACTATTCAAGCAGGAAGGTATACTGGAAATATGGTATAAACATAAAAATCAGCAGTACCAGTTATCTAAAATCTGGAAAATATGTACCTTCTCCGGTGGCTTAGGGCCTAAAAAGGCGGAAGGAGATGGCAAAAGTCCGGAAGGATTTTATGCTACGCGGAAGAGTCTGCTCAATCCAAACAGTAATTATCATCTGGCGTTTAATATTGGCTACCCGAATGCCTACGACAGGTCAAAAGGTTATACAGGCAGTTATATAATGATTCATGGCAAATGTGTTTCGATTGGCTGCTATGCCATGACAGATAATGGTATAGAAGAAATCTATGCATTGGTCAGTCAGGCATTAAATAGTGGTCAAACAGAAGTCCCAATACATATTTTCCCGTTCAAAATGAATACGGCCAATATGAAAAAATATCAAGGCTCTACACATTATGCTTTTTGGCAGGAGTTGAAACCAGCTTATGATATTTTTCAGTCACAGCGGCGGATTCCCGATATCAGTGTGCATAATCAGCATTATATTGTCAGGTAATACAAACAGAATTAGAGAGTTAAAACAGGCCACGGAAAAAATTTATTTCCGTGGCCCTACTTTCTGACTTGGTACTATACACTAAAACATATAAGGCTTTTATCTACACAGGTTAATGCTGTAGCCAGTAATATTAAGCATATTGTGCCAGAAGATAATCTGTTTGCAACGCAAAAACCAGATCAATTTTTTTCGATCAATAAAGCAGAGATATTTCCCTAAATATTAAAACAGTACAATGGGATTGTGTATTGCTACCAGATATGGCGCATTTATTCTTAACAACAAAAGTAATTGGCGTTAGTGCTGAGGGCGATTTTATTGTTCAGATACAGAATCAGCTCGCTGATGTGGATAAAAGCAATAATTCGCTTGTATTGCCCGTATCAGTAGGGCGATAAGTAAAAAATAGCCAATAAACTTATTGTCTAAACATGCTACTAACCTTTTTAATCATTCAAAACCCAAAACAAAGCGTACTGCAATGTACGTTTTTTTATGTAACGAGCATGGTGAATTTGAATAGTTGCAGGGTTTTAATTTTATAAAATAGGTTAGTGCAAATAATTTGCTTATAAAGAATAAGGTATGATAATATTCACAAACAACTTAGATTAAATTACTGCTATTTAGTAAAAATGATATTGGCGCTGTAGCAATATATTGCTTGGCTACAGCTTTATCCCTTCTGGATTCAGACATATAAAGAAAATTGAGCGCAAAATACAAAGCTCTAAGATATTCTGATGCTGAATTCGATTAAATTTAATTTTTCGGTATAACATTTGTTAGATAAGTGTTGGTTGTGCTGGTGGCTGGTAGAAGCGTTTAATTACATTATTCAAAATTACAGACTCATTACACTGCAATGGTAAGCAGAATGGATTGATGTGGATAATGAAATAAAACCAAACTCGCCTATCTGCCTATACAGGCTATGTAAATACTTTATTTATTAAGGCTATAGAGTGAAAATGCTGACAATTTAATTACTATTTATATTTTGAATACAGTGAAATAAAATTAATCTCGCAATCAAGTAGTATTTTAAAAAACTGAAAATTTATTGTTTTATTTAAGCCAATGCTGACAGATAAATTTATTCATTCAGCATAAAATTTAGTGTGAATTTTATCATGCTGAACCTGTTAGAAAATATCGCCAATGAAGAGATTATGTTTGATAAATAATTATCTGGCTTAATTCAGATAGAGATATCAGATTGGTTTTCTGTTAACAGCGTGTTCGAGGGCTGGCAACAAAGTAACGATTATGCACGGTTTTAGCACAACAAATGCACCTGTGCCAGCAAAGATAAAGCAGAATAATCAGAATGTTTACTGTGCCTAAAGTGGTAATAATCTCATTTTAAGCAAGATACTGGCATTACAGTTAATCAGAATGATTGTATGGTAATTAATATCTGATATGTATAAATAGGATGTAAGATGTTGAAATATAATGAATATATTTCGATATCCCTGCTTATACAAAGGCGCTATGTATTTGGCTGGATATTAATTGGTAACTATAAATCAATAATAAAAAGATATAGGTATGCTGAAATTAAAACAGATTATTGTATTTTTCGGATTATTATTTTTTATTAGCGCCCAGATATTCGCACAGGATTTTACTGCCTGCCAGAATAATGAGCCTGATCCGACAATATTGCCTGTAGCCATAAGCTGGCCTGATAACCGCAATAAACAGCCGCTGGATAAAAAAAACTGGCTAACCATACAGCAGTTGAGCCAGCAACAGTTGCAGCATGCTGTCTGGGTGGATGTAAGGTCTGGCATCAAGGACAAAGAATCCGGGCTGGATATGCTGGCTATTCCGCTTCACCAGTTGTCTGGTGCCCAATTTTTGTTTGATAAACCCGTTATTCTGGTTGGGAGCGGGTTTGATCAGCTATCAGTTAATCAGACCATTAACCGTTTAAGAAAAAAAGGCTTTAAGCATATTTTTGCTTTAAACGGGGGAATTTACGAGTGGCAAAAATTACACCAGCCCGCACGGCCGCACCAGCAGGAAATTTCTGCGGAAGAATTTTTATCCGGAGGCAAAACCATTCACTGGCAGATTATTACGCTAGGCCTGAATGCTGAACAATTAGCTACATTACCTGAACAGCCGGTTAAACAATTTGCACTGACACAAATAACAGTATCAGCGCTGAATCAGTTTATCCGCAATAACGCTAAGAGCAGTGATGATTTTATCCGCTACGTACTGGTTAGCCCGGATGAGCAGACTTTAAAAAGGTTGCAACAGCAAATCAGCTTTGCCGATTCGGCCAATATTATTTGGTTGCGAGGGGGAATAACTGCTTATCAGCACTATGTACAACAACAAACAAAATTAATTAAATATGCCGGACAAAGCCTATCCAGACCTTGCCGGTTAACCATATAACTTATTTAAGGAGCTTTCTGACCAATGAGGGGCACACGATGAATATTTATCAATACTGGAAAAACCGGTTTCCCAGTTTAAGCCGGAAAAAACAGCAAAAGCATAAAAATAAGCAGAAAAAACCATATGTAATGATTTTCTGTGCGTTATGCACGATTGCCTATGCATCTAGCTATGCAGGTACCGACACGCGTCTGAATGGTGACGATATAGTCAGTGGCGCATTACCAATAGGCTTTGATTTTAATTATTATGGCAAAAATTATAATCAATTCTATGTCAGTACTAATGGATTATTGCAATTTGAAAATCCAACAAACAGTTATAGCAATTATTGCCTGCCAGCACTGAATAATACATTGTATGTATTCTGGGATGATTTAAGAACGAATGTTGCCGGGAAAACTACAGGAACCATTAAATACGAAACTCAGGGAGAAGCACCCGAAAGAAAGCTAATTGTTCAATGGACAAATCAGTATTTTTATGGCTCCAATCTGCCTATGGGCACATTTCAGGCTATTCTTTATGAAGGCTCAAACCAGATTAAATATCAATATCGTTCATTAAATGATGATCGCAGCAAAGGCAAAGAGGCCACCATTGGTATACAGGGGATGCGGCCAAGCAATGTGCAGATAGGCTGCAATAAGGCTGATACGATCAAGCCAGAACAGGCAATTTTATTTACGCCTAATGGTGATTTAACGGATTACAGTAAAGATGAAAATGCCGAATACGAATTTATTGATATTTCGGGCTTAACACCACCTGCGCCAAAACCTGCTGCCCGATATAGCAATCAGCCGCCTGCCTGGTCATGGCAGAACATTAATACACTTAATACTTGGGAAATCGAAATTCAGGATGCTTCCGGTAATTCCGTTCATAAAGAAGTACTGAATAATATCAATCAGTTTACTTTCAATGATGGTTTACAGAATGGCAAATCTTATCGTGCCCGAGTAAGGGGAAGTATTAATAACGGCGGTACATGGGAGCCATGGTCTGCACGATCCGGCGCCACAACGATTGATACTACCAAGCCAGTTGTTGAACTGAATAAATTTAATCGCGTCAATGAAAATGCGGTGCGAATCGGTTACACCAGCAGCGATAACCTGAGTGGTATTGCTTCAGTACACCTACAGATAGCAAATAATCCTGATTTTAATCAGCCATTGGTGGATCAGGATATTAATGTTCAAGCCAATAGTGTGCAGATTGACAATATGCCATCTACTGGTGCGTTATATGCCCGCCTGAATGCAGTTGATAAAGCCGGTAATAGCTCTGGCTACACTCAGGCTGCGGCTATTGTGCTTACACCGCCAGTACTGATCAGTCCGGTTACTCAGACAAAGGTTAAAACCGCCCAATTAAAGGTTCAGGGTACAGCCGAATCGGGTAGTAAAGTGCAGTTATATCTGAATAACCAACCGGTTGGCCAGCCTGTAGCCGTGAATGCCCAAGGCTATTTTAATCAGGATATCCAGTTAAGCAAAGAGGGTATTTACCGCTTGCATGCTATCGGGCAAAATAATTATGGCCGAAGTGAACCCAGTGCACCGGTAACATTTGATTTTGCCTTGCCAATACCTACAGGCATGATTACCACACCCGGCGATAATCAAACCCTTGCCGCTCCGGTAGATATTCAGGTAGATGCAGCAGACGAACTGGGTATCGAGAAAGTTGAGCTGCTGGTTGATGACAAACTCTTTGCCACACTGACAGAACGCCCCTATCAGGCACACTGGCCACTTACCATGCAGGATAACGGTAGCCATAAACTAACGGCAAAAATCACCAATACCAGTGGCAAAACAGTTACCAGTACACGCACCGTCAAGGTCAAGATAGAACCGCCGGCACCGCCACCTACACCTTATACCGGTAAAATTACGGCAATCAGCCCGGCTGTTAGCTATGGTCCGCAGCCAGTTACCATTGCTGGTCAGGCACTGTATCGTGCTGATAATACGGCCGCAGCCAGTGTTCCACTGAAGCTGGTATTGAATGTAAAAGGCTTTGAGCGAAAAATTGCAGTTGCCACAGATGAAACTGGCCATTTTTCCTATACCTTTACTCCTCAAGAATCTGATGCGGGAACTTATCAGGTAGGCATTATTCATCCTGACGAAAAAACTGTTACCCATCAGGGCAGCTTTGCCATTAACCGGGTTGCCTTTAATATTCAGGGCTATCAGCTCAAAGCTCCGCGTACCATTACCACACCGATACAGATTAATGCTACAGCCAGTACCGGTGCGAAAAAATTGCGCTGGGTGCTTGCACCTGAAAATCAGCCAGATGGTGTATTGCCACAGGGCATTAATATCCAGTCTGAAGCAGTAGATATTGCGCCCGGCCAAAGCCGCACTACAACGATTAAATTTACTGCGGATAACAATGCTGCAGAAAAAGGTAGCTTGTATCTGGTTGCTTTCGCCGAAGATTCAGGTGATCTGGTACGGGGTAAATTACAGATTAATTATCAGCTTGGCCAGCCCATGCCCGATCTGTATGCATCTCCAAGCTATATCCAGACTGGCTTACAGCAGAATACAAGTACCACAGCCAATGTCAGCGTAGGCAATAAAGGTTTGGCGAAAGCTGAAAATGTTCAGATAGAGCTGGTAGATAAACAGGGTAACCCTGCACCGAGCTGGGTATTTATTGCCAGTGATAAAAATATTGATGCCATTGCGGTAGATGAAAAAGTACCCGTGCAAATCATGGCGCAACCAGATAACAGCATTGCAGATGGCATCTACAACTTTATCATCAGAGTGTCTACAGGCGGCAAACTTTCCGGCACCATTCCGGTAAGCATTTCTGTTACCCAGAGTGGACAGGGCATTGTCCAGTTTGATGTGGCTGATATTTATACCGCCACACTGGATGCACAAGGCCAGCCGATTAAAGGCGTTAAAGGGGCAACCATCAAATTGCAGAATGATGGCGTACTAACTGAACAGTATACCCTCAATACTGATAAAGATGGTATTGCTTCATTAAGCAAACTGCCAGCAGGTATCTACCGCTACCGCGTTAGTGCACCCAATCATATGGATGCCAGCGGCCGTATAGTTATTCAGCCCGACAGCACCACTAACCAGCACGTTTTTCTGGAATATCAAACAATAAATGTCGAGTTTAATGTAACCGAAACCACCATAAAAGATGTCTATGACATCAATGTAAATGCCTCCTTTAATACACAGGTACCAGCACCAGTACTCCTGCTGGAGCCACTATCCATCAACCTTGGTGGTATGCAGGTTGGCGAAGAAAAAACCGGCCAGATTACAGTAAGTAACTATGGATTAGTACAGGCCGATAATGTTGTTTTAAATCTGCCTAAAACAGATTCCAGATTTAAGTATGAATTTTTTGGGGAAGTGCCCAGCGTACTCAAGCCAAAAGAAAAAGTAGTTATTTCCTATAAAGTGACTGCTCTGGATCCCAAACAGCCGGCATCTGCACAAGGTAGAACCAGCACCAGCAAACAGGCAAGTTTATTACGCTCAGCACCAGCGGAAGATAACGATGACTGTACTTCTTACGAAGCCAGCTATCAAGAAACACACCAAAGTAAATGCCCCACTGGTGACATTTCCAAAGGCAGCAGCAGCGGACGTTTTTATCGCTATACCGGTAAAAAATGTTCTACCAAAAATACCGGCTGGGGTTGGGCTGGCGGTGGTTCACTAGGCGGTGGTGGCGGCAGCTTTGGTAGCAGTGGTGCCGGTTCACCAGCAGCTATGCCTATTACTCCAGGCTGTACACCTGATGCATCTTGTGGAACAGGCGGAGCAGGTAGCGGATCCAGATAACTAACATCTAAAAACCAACTAAATACAAGGGTCATAACATGAAAACAAAAAATACCATACGACCCGGGAACAGCTTAAAAGACCGGCTGTTCCGGGTAATCAGCTATATCCTTATGCTGGTCATGGCACTGCCACAAATGGCTTATGCCCGCATAACAGATAATAGCCAAAAAATATCCGGCGTAAGCAATGCCAGCGTCAGATTACCGAATACCGAGTACACCGAAAACACCATAGACATGCGAGTGAAGGTATTAGGTGGCGAAGTTAAACTCAACCGTACCTGGGAAAACGGACGCTGGTATCTCAATCCGGCATGGGCAGAACTACGCTTCGTACTTGATCCACTCGATAGCAGTATCAAAACCATCGACCGCGCCGGTACCCTGTACCAGCGTAGCGGCGACGCCGACCTATATACCTACAAACAAGTCTCAATCAAAAAAACTGACAACGGTTGGCGCTGGACAGATCCGCAAGGAAACTGGATAAACTACGACAGCAAAGGGCGGCCATTAGCCTATGGTAATGCCAGCAACATACAAGTCAGCTTTGAACTGGACAAAGATGGCCGGCGCAGCGCCATCAAAGACCACAACGGCGAACTGGTATACAGCCTGGATTATGATAATCAGGAACACCTGATCAAAGCCACCGACCGCAGTGGGCGTAGCGTGAGCTATAACTGGTCAGGTGACCGCCTGACTCAGGTTACCGATGTCATGGGTAATGTGTGGAAGTATGGTTACGACAACAATGGCCAGCTCACCAGTCGCACCGATCCCGATGGCGGCGTTATCAAAATTGATTACGTCCTGTCCGTACCCACCCGCAGAATAGCCATGGGCAGCGGCAAAAGTGGTGGCGTTGTCTCGCAAAGTGCCGTAGTCAGCACCGGAGCAGCCGATCATGAAAACAAACTGGCTCGGGTAGGCAAAATCACCAGCAAAACCGGAGCAGTAACCGTCTACAACACCGAATACAACCGCGTTAACAAACAGTACACCATCACCGTAAACGATCCGGCAGGCCAAAAAACCGTCACCGTATTTGACAGCAACGGGCGCGTACTGAGCGAAAGCATTAATGGCAATCTTACCGCCAGCTATCAGCGCGATAGTGCCAACAACATCGTCAAATACACCGACGAACGTGGTTTAGTGACCACCACCCAGTATAACCAGGCCGACTATCCGGTTAAAATCACCTATCCAAATGGTGCCACCGAAGAATATCAGTACAACCAGGCCAACAAACCGGTCAAAAAAACCAATGCCAAAGGCGACAGCATCACCTTTGAATACAACGCAGCCAACCAGCCCACCAAAATCACCTATGCCGCCGGCAAGCCCGAACAGCGCGTAGTCAACTTCGAGTACGACAGCCTGGGGCAGCAGACCAAAGCCACCATAGCCAGTGGCAAACAGAGCATCAGCCTGCAACAGAGCTTCGACCGTTACGGCAACATAGCCAGCTATACCGACGGCAAAGGGCAGCAGTACCACTACAGCTATAACATCCAGGGGCAGGCAACCGAAATACAGAACCCATTACAGCAGAAATGGCAACTGAGCTATAACCCGGCCGGCTACCCCAGCAAAATAACCGACCCGCTCAACCATAGCACCAGCATCCAAACCGATGCACTGGGTCGCGTAGTAGCCATAACAGATGCCCAAGGCAACAGCACCAGCTACAGCTATCGCGACACAGCCAAAGGACGCGAAGTTAAAGCCAGCAACGCCCTGAATCAGGTCACCACCCTCCAGTATGACCAGCTTAACCGGCTCATCAAAACCATCAGCCCATCCGGACTGATAAGCGAGCAGAGCTATGACAATAGGAGCAGATTAACCCAATATAAAGACCACAACGGCAACCAGCTAGCATACGAATATGGCACCCCCGGTACCAGTCAGGCCGGCCTGTTGACCAAAATCAACTACCCGACCTATAGCGAAAGCTATACCTACGACAACATGGGTAACACCATCAGCGTAACCCAGCAGCTGGACAACAACACCCAACTGAGCAGCCATAGCAGCTACGACCAACTGGGACAGCTCATCAGCCAGACTGATGCCGCCAACCGTACCAGCCAGAGCGAATACAACGCCCTAGGTCAGCTTAGCGCAAACATAGACGCACTATCTGGAAAAACCCAGTACCAGTACGACCTGTTCAGCAACCTCACCGGCCTTACCGACCCTAATGGCAACCAGTATCACTTCACCTATGATCAGAACAACAACCTGATCAAAGAAACCAAAACACTGGGCAATAATGTTGAATACAGCTACAACAATGCCAACCAGCTGATAGAACAGAAACAGACCAATGGCAATCGCATACAGTATCAATACGATGCCGCCGGCAACATCAGCCAGCAAAACTACATTGCCGCTGGACAAGACAATGCCGAACAGACAGTCCGCTATCAATATAACGCCAACAACCAACTGATAGACGTACAGCAGAGTGGCAGCACCAACAGCCACTTCACCTATCAGCGCGATGCATTAGGCAGAGTAGTGCAGGAAACCATCAGCTATGGCAACCTCAAACAAACCCTGAAATACAGCTACGATGCAGATGGCAATCTGGCCAGTATTACCTATCCAGATAACAGCACCGTAAGCTACAGCTATGCCAACGACCAATTACAAAAAACCGTACTGCCCAACGGAGAAGAAATCAACTGGCGTAACTACCAGTGGAACCAACCCCGCAGCATCACCTATCCACAGGCAGAACAAACCAACAGCTATGATGCCTTACAGCGGCCAGTACAAATAAAACTAAGCAGCAAAGGCCAGACTTTACTGGAACGCAACTACAGCTACGACAAAGTAAGCAACATCAGCCGTATCCAGACCGAAAAAGGCAGCAGCAGCTACCAGTATGACTCACTGGACAGACTAACCCAAGTCAAACCGGATAGCGAAACCACAGAGCAGCGCGCCGAGTCTTACAGTTACGATGCCATCGGAAACCGCATAGGCAGCGCCCAGCAGGCAGGCGAGTGGCAGTACAACGACCTCAACCAGCTAATCAAATGGGGAGAAGGCAAACAGCAGACCAGCTTAACCTATACCGCCAATGGTCAACTGTCTACAGAAGAAAGTGCCAATAAAAAACTCAGCTACAGCTACAACGCAGCCGAACGCCTGAGCAAAGTCAGCAATGACACAAGCGAGCTGGCCAGCTACGAATATGACCCGTTTGGCCGGCGTATCAGCAAAACCGTAAACGGCGAGACCACCTACTATATCTACAGCAGCGAAGGCCTGATAGCCGAACTGGATCAAAATGGCAAAATGCGCGTAGCGTATGGCTGGAAGCCAGACAGCGACTGGGGTACCAGCCCCTTATGGCAGGCTAATCTGAGCGAAGGTCAGACCCTGAAAAATGCCGGCTATCACTACCTGATAAGCGACCATCTGGGCACCCCGCAACTGGCCATAAACAGCGCTGGAGAACAGAGCTGGAAAATTAATAGCGATGCATTTGGCAACAGTGAACTGGAGGCAAACAACCAGATCACCATGAACCTGCGGTTTCCGGGACAGTACTACGATGCAGAGACCGGACTGTCATATAACTATTTCCGTGATTACAATGCGAAGACTGGGCGGTATATCCAGAGTGATCCGATAGGGTTGGCGGGAGGAATAAACACCTATGGTTATGTAGGTGGGAATCCGCTGGTATACAGTGATCCGACCGGGGAGATTGCTCAGGTAATGGTACCTGTGGCAGTAGCTGCTGCATTCGTTGTAGCAGCATGTATAGTATCTCCTGTATGTAATAAATCATTGCCAAATGTGCAATTTCCCAATATAGGTAGTGGAATTTTTGGAGGAGTTGATGAATTACCATATATTAGCTCAGGAAAACATGAAAGAGAAGACAAAATAAAGGATGCATGTAAAAATGAGCGTTTTTCAAATTGGATAGTGCCACCTTGGGATCCTTGCTACAGGATAAGACAAGATATTGAATATTTAAAAATTAGGTTAAGAATGAGGGCACATGACCTTAAAAAGCATGATAAACCTAGGGGGTATCAAACTGTCCAAGAGTTTAATGAGTTTCAAAACCATATTAAGAGGTTTGAAATTATGAGAGACACACTAAGAAAATTAATAGAGATTGCGAGGCTGATGAAATGTGATGATAAAAAAATTGGTTATGAAGAACAAGAAAAGTTCGTAAATAATGGATGGAGAGGTATAACTCGTAAATATGAACCAGTTCCGCGGGAACAGAAGGTACCTTAAATGTAAATAGTTTGATATTATTTAAAAGTGGTTGATATATTATGCACAATAAACAAAATGAGTCTAAAGGACTATTTCTGAAAGAAATAATTTTTCATCTTAATTATCTATGCCTGTGAAGTGGAAAAAATATGGATATATGTAACAGTATATAAAATAAATATATAGGAGTCTTATAAATTTTTAAGCTCCTTTCAGATACAAATCGAAGCAATATTATAAGAGGTGTAAGGAGTGTATAATGTGGCTAGACAAGCCTGAAAGCTAAAAAAGAACTTACCGCTTCTTTTGCAAGAATAGCGTATTTTATACGCTATTCTTATTGTCTATGTATATTAAATTTTTATTTTAAATTAATTCAAATTATAAGTAATATATAAGAAACAAGTTTATAAACAATAAAATTATATTTCTGTAGGTGACGAGTGTGAATAGATCATTATATATTAATAATAATGACACTAACCAACGAATAAATATACAGCAAAGCGAATGTACTCATAGTTATGATTAAAGAATAAAATATAAAGATATAAATAATCCAATACAGGAATAATTCGCATATAATGGATGAAGAAACATACACAATAAACACCAAAAGTTGAAGACTTCAAAAAAAAATGGTACAAATAAACAATATTTAAAATTGGTTGACGTGCCATGAATGATAAGGTAAATGAGTTGCAAACAAAGTATCTGGCGAAAAATAATTATTTTGCTGTTTCTACCTCTGGAAAAGTGTATAGAAGAGATACATGGGAATCTTATGGATTTTGTGAAAATTTAGTTGGACAGGCGGATTTTATCAGATGGCGGGATATTATCTCGGATGTGGATTGCGCACAATGGTCTGAACAAGCCGAGAACTTTATTAACCAGTTAGATAAACCGGAAGATTGGCAAAGACCGCATCGTTTTTGTCTGGCGCGTTATGCCAGAAAGATTTTGGAAGATGACAATTTTCGGGAAGATTTAGTTTATAATAAGGATATTGATGATGAATATATCTATCGCTATACCATCATTTCGCGGTTAAAAGAAACCGCATTAATCAAAAAACTAAATTTGTTACCAGATGAAGAAAAAAAGCAGTTATTCATACTTCGTGATTGGGAAAAAAAAGCATACGCCTGTGAGGATGTGTTTTATGCTGTTTGTGGTCGTAAAATTCTTTATGATTTCTTATATAATAAAGAAATAGTAAAAAAAGATTATGAGAAATATATGAAAGAACTGGAAAATTTTGAAAGAAATGATAAGTTTTTTAATTAAATACTATTTAGAATTGGTTGGTATGCCATGAATAATAAACAAAATAAGTTTACAGGACTGTGTCTGGCGCAAAATAATTATTTCGCAGCCATTGTTTGTTATATTGATAAAGCCGGAGACAATCTTTATCTACATGTAATCGTGAAAAGGAAAGATACATGGGAATCTTATAAATCTTTCAGTTTCCAAATTTTAGACTCCGATATAGAGCGTAAGCAATGGTTTGAGCTGGCCGAGAAGTTTATTACTCAGCTAGAGAAACCAGAAGACTGGAAAAGACCCCATCGCTTTTGCTTGGCTCGCTATGCCAGACAGGTTTTGGCTGACAATAATTTTCGTGAAAATTTAACTCATAGTAAGGAAATTGATAATGAAATAAAAAGTATATATATATGGCATTATAATATGGATACTCGTTCTCAGGAAAATATATTGATCAAAAAACTCAATATGCTATCAGATGAAGAAAAGAAACAGTTATTTATACTTCGTGACTGGGAAAAAGAGGGATTCGCTCATAAAGATATAAATAATGCCATATATGGACGAGAATATCTTTATAAACGACTCTATGATAGAGAAAGATTTAAAGATTATTATGGAAAATATAATATAGAGCTAGAGCATTTTAAATCTAAAAAAGAATTCAAAAATTAATTTATTTAGGTTTAAAGAATTTTGAATAAAATAGAAGATGTATTTTTTAATTCATGTTTGAAAAGGCAATTAAGAAAAAATGAAACGAGAGGATATCCCAAGCTTCAAGAACTACGGCATAGAATTCCGAGTATCACTATTTGTTATTAATAAAGATCAATGCCTAGAATTAATCTATCTATAACCAGAAATTTTTATAAAACTTTAGCAGGGTACATTAATATATATAATTTATTCTTGCTAGAGGTTTATCTTTTAAAAAAATCATATAACATAACAAATTTAACCACTACAACATAATACTAAAAAACATATAGGAAGATATATTCTTCTAACTGATTTTCTATATTTGGAAAAATAGTAAATAAAAATACCGTGTCAATGTTTTATATTGTACTAAATTATTTTATCAGCAAATAAATTGATAATATTTTTTATATTAAATAAAAAATTAATATAATCTATTTATTATTTTTATGCATATAAAATAATTATATATATCCGTATCTTTACTGCAAATACTGGCTGGGACTGGGCTGGAGGAGACAGCAGCTTTAGTAGCGGATCCAGATAACTAACATCTAAAAACCAACTAAATACAAGGGTCATAACATGAAAACAAAAAATACCATACGACCCGGGAACAGCTTAAAAGACCGGCTGTTCCGGGTAATCAGCTATATC